>CAYRIJ010000148.1:0-1789 GCA_964424285.1 uncultured bacterium | reverse complement strand
CCTCGTAGAGGGCCTGCTTGGATCCGAAGTGGTAGGTCACCGCCCCCAGGTTCGCCCCGGCCCGGCCGGTCACGTCCCGGATCGAGGTCCCGTCGAACCCCTCCCTGGCGAAGAGGGCCCGGGCGGCCTCGAGGATCCGCTGCTGGGTGGTGGTTTGTTCTTGATTCATACGTTTGTATGATACACGGAACCCCCCCGACGTCACCCTTTTTTTTGAGTTTCTCCCAAGCGACGACGCGACAAGAGCTTGCGTTGCCGGCGCCGGTGCGGCAATCTTGCCGCGCCGGGATTCGGCCGGGCTCCGTGTCCGCCCCCCGAGGCCCCGGCGGTGGTCCCTGGAGCGGCGGGAGATCCCATGGGCGACGGCGGCATACAGGCCAGGATCGGCTTCGGACGGGCGGTGAAGCGCACCTTCATCCGCTGGAAGCTCCACCGGCTGGTCGGCCCCTTCGAGCACGGGATGCTCATGCTCGCCCACCTCTCGCGGCTCTCCCGCTGGGCCGCGCGCTACCCGGCCCCGCACGCCGAGCGCACCGTCCTCTACGAGGCGATGATCCGGCGGGAGGGCCTCGACGGCCCGATCGACTACCTGGAGTTCGGGGTCGGCCAGGGCCGCTCGTTCCTCTGGTGGAGCGGGCGGAACCGGGATCCCGGGTCCCGCTTCGTGGGGTTCGACACCTTCACCGGGCTTCCCGAGAGCTGGGGACCGTTCGGGGCGGGCGCGTTCTCGACCGAGGGCCGCACCCCGGACGGGACGGACGACCGCGCCCGCTTCGTGAAGGGCCTCTTCCAGGACACCCTTCCCGGGTTCCTTCGCGACTACCGCGTGGAGCGGCGGAAGGTCGTCCACCTCGACGCCGACCTCTACAGCTCCACCCTCTTCGTCCTCGCCAGCCTGGCGCCGTTCCTCCGCACCGGAGACGTGCTCCTCTTCGACGAGTTCGGAGTGCCCCTCCACGAGTTTCGCGCGCTCCGCGACTTCCTGGAGGCGTATCCGATCGCCGTGGAGGTGCTGGAGGTGGCGGCGAACCGGCTCCACGTGGGGATGCGGGTCACCCGGGGAGCGGAGTAGGCCGCTCCGGCGGAGGCGGCGGCGAGCCGGGCCGGGCCGCGCGGGTCCTGGAAGCGCGGCGCCTCGCTACTTCCCCGACGTGATCCTCCGAAGCGCGCTCTCGACCCGTCCCTTGAGTTCGGGGTCCAGGTCGGAGCGGGCGAGCAGCCCGCGGTAGTCCCGGGCCGCGGTGTCCGCCTCCCCCGAGGCCTCGGCGAGGCGGGCGGTGAGGAACCGGACCAGCGGGGCGTTCCCGGACGCGGCGCGGGCGCGCGCCACCGCATCCCGGGCGCCGGTCACGTCCCCCGACGCCAGCCGGGACTCCACCAGCAGGACCCACGGGGTGACGCGCTCCGGCCGGCTCCGGGTCTCGGCCTCGAGCGCCCGGATGCCCTCGTCGCGGGATCCGGGGCGGATGAGCAATAGCTGGATGTAATTGTCCACGAAGCGCTCGTTGTCCGGCTCCTCGTCGGCGGCCTTCTTCAGGTAGGGAAGCGCTTCGTCGCGCCGCCCGGCCTGGATGAGCGCCACCCCGAGGTCGTTCAGCCAGGAGGGCTTGGGATGGCGGGCGAGCCGGACCGCCTTGGAGTAGGCGTCGAGGGCCGGGGCGGCCTGGCCGAGGTCGGCGTAGTCGCGGCCGGCCAGGTGCCACGGCTCGGGGGAGTTGGGCTGGATGCGGATGGCTTCCAGCGCCTGGTTCAGGCTCTCGCGGATCCGGCCCTTCTCCCGGAGGTCCAT
>CAYRIJ010000147.1:8744-9274 GCA_964424285.1 uncultured bacterium | reverse complement strand
CGACCGGAGACGCCCGGCCAGCTCGGCTAGGGCGGCCCCGGCGAAGACCGCGGCGGCGGGAAGGAGCGGGAGGAGGTAGCGGTCCGCCCGCATGGTCCAGGACCCGATCACGATCAGGTACGGCGCTGCGAAGGAGACCGTCACCCAGGCCCACCGCCGGCGCCTCCAGGTGAAATACGCCGCTCCCCCCAGGGCCAGGAGCGCGGCCGGCCAACCCAGCACCCGGGTCACCAGGGCCGCCCCGTAGAAGATCGCGGTGGGGGAGCCCCCCTGGCCGAAGTGCCCGGCCCGCATATGGGTCTCTTCCATGCCGAATTGCGCGCGAAAGGACGGGTAATCGAGCACGACATAGGGCGAGGTCAGGAGAAAGACCGCGCCCGCGGCCAGGAGTCCCAGTCCCAAAAGCGTCCAGCCCGGGCGGACCCGCCGCGGCTGTTTCCCCTTCCCCTTCCCCTTCGGCCCGCGCGCCGTCCCCCCGGCCAGGAAGTGCGCGGCGGCCATCGGGAGCACCAGCATCGCCCCAGATCGGA
>CAYRIJ010000147.1:0-8734 GCA_964424285.1 uncultured bacterium | reverse complement strand
CCAGCATTGCCCCGGTGTACTTGCTGGAGGCGGCCAGTCCCACCGCCGCGCCCAGGAGCAGGTAGTTCCGGCGTGTCGGGGCCTCGAGGAGGCGGACCGCGAGAGCCAGGGCCAGCGCGGTGAAGCAGGTGAGCGCGACGTCCACCTCGATCATCTGGCTCCGGAAGACGTGGAAGGGGTTCACCGCGAGGAGGAAGGCCGCGGCCAGCCCCGCCGCGGTTCCGCCCGCCCGCCGTCCCAGCGCGAACACCGAGACCACCGTCCCCAACCCGAACAGGACCGCGATGCCCCGGCCCAGGAGCACGATGGGGGTGGGATCGGTCACGTACAGCGCTTCGTAGTCGAGGGTGGAGCGCACCGCGCCCGCCGCGTGGAGAAGGAGGTAGAGGAGGCCCTGTCCCAGGAACTGCAGGTAGATGGTGAGGCTCGGATAGTTGAAGAAGTGGGGGTTCAGGTCGAGGCTCCGCGCCGGGCCGAAGCCCCACATCTCCCAGGCCTTGCGAAGCGGGACGGCCTCCTCGTAGATCTGGGGGAGACCCCATCCGAGGCCGTGGAGGCGCGCCGCCGCGGCCACGGCCAGGATCGCCAGGAGAACGGCGAGGGTCTTCGGGTTCTGGAACCGTTTCACCGGACCTCTCGGGAGCGAGCGGGGGGCGGGATGCCCCACCGGAGTGGAACCGGAATCCTAGCAGATCCCGCCGCCGAAGCGGCCCCGGGGGCGACGGGGCTTGTCACCTTTGGGGGGCCGTGGTAGGCTTTTCGGTCTTGCCGTGCGGGCCTTTCTCCGGCTCGGCGGCGGATGCCGTCGCGCGAGCGAGCCGGACCGGCCGGCGACTTCGCGTCGCGGAGGACCGCGGGGCCACGCCCCGGGAAATCGACGAAGTTTGAAGGATGCGGGCGACTAGCTCAGTTGGCAGAGCACGTGCCTCACATGCACGGGGTCAGAGGTTCAAGTCCTCTGTCGCCCACCATCTTCCGATCCCCTCGGATCGGCCGGGGTCCCGGACCCTGGCCGGGGATCCGGCCCACCGCGCCGCGGTCACCGGCGGCGCCCGGGGGAGCATCCTCGCCGCGCGAGACCGGTCGGCGGCCCCCGCCCCCGAAACCCCAGGTTCGAACCGGGGCGGGCGGGGGAGGAAGACCCTGACGTGTGCCGCGAGGCGCACGTTTTTTTGTGCCCGGTTCCCGGCGACCCGCTTCCCGATCCCCTCGACCCGCATCCCGAACCGACCCCCAGCCAAGGAGACCGTCCCTTGTCCGTCACCGAAATGATCGACACGCTTCGCCGCCTCCAGACCGTCGACGAGGGCATCAAGGCCATCGAGGACGAGCTGGACCTTCTTCCCCGGAACCTCGATGCCGCCCGCGAGGACCGGGCGGCGGTGGAGGAGCGCCTCCACGCCGCCGAATCCGTCCTCGATGCGGTGCACAAGCGCCGGCGGGAGCTGGAGCAGGAAATCCAGGCCGCCGAGGCCAACGTGGTCCGGTACGAGAACCAGAAGATCAAGGTGAAGACCAACGAGGAGTACCAGGCCCTGAACCTCCAGATCGCCCACGAGAAGGAGAAGAAGTCCGGGCTCGAGGACCAGGTGCTCGAGACCTTCGACGAGGAGGAGGGGGCGGCGGACCGGAAGAAGAAGATGAAGGCGGAGCTGGCCCAGGTGACCGAGGCGGTCGCCGCCCGGGAGAAGGATCTGGCCGCCCGCTCCGAGGAGGACCGGACCCGCCTGACGGAGCTTCGGCGGCAGCGCGAGGAGCTTCTGCCCTCGGTCCGGCCCCAGCTCCTCAGCCGCTACGAGGCGATCCGCGCCCGGAAGGGCGGAACCGCGGTGGTGAGCATCATCCGGGGCGCCTGCGGCGGATGCTTCACCCAGCAGCCTCCCCAGAAGGTGAACGAGGTCCGCAAGGAGGACGCGCTCCATACCTGCGAGTTCTGCGGGCGCTTCCTGGTGTGGAACGTCGAGGAGACCGCCACCTCGTGAGCGGGCCCCGCTTCCGGGCCCGCACCGACGGCGCGTCGCGGGGGAACCCCGGGCCCGCGTCCATCGGGGTGTCGATCGAAGACGAGACGGGGGAGGAGGTGGCCACCGCCTCCGAGGCCATCGGGATCGCCACCAACAACGTGGCCGAGTACCGGGCGCTGGTCCGGGCCCTGGAGATTCTGGTCGGGCTCGACGCCCGCCGGGTGGAGTTCCTCCTCGACTCCGAGCTGATCGTGCGCCAGATGAACGGCGTGTACCGGGTGCGCGATCCCAAGATGCAGGCCCTCCACCAGGTGGTGCGCCGGGGCCTCGGCCGGTTCACCGAGGCGACCTTCCGCCACGTCCCCCGGGCGGAAAACGCCCGCGCCGACGCCCTGGCCAACCAGGCCCTGGACCGGGAGGCGAAGCGGGAGCGGTCCTAGCCTCCGGCGCCGGTCCGCCGGCGTCGGGTCGAGACCGGCCCGCCCCGCCCGGCCGGGCAATCCCGCCGTCCCGGTGGATTAACCCCTCCCCGTCCCCTATACTCCCCGACGAGCCGAAAGGCTCATGCGGATGCAGACTTCCAGATGGTCGCGGCGCCCGCGAGGGCGTCGAGGAAAGTCCGAGCTCCACAGGGCAGGGTGCTGGGTAACTCCCAGGGGGAGCGATCCCACGGAAAGTGCCACAGAAAATAAACCGCCCCCGGAACCTGGTTCGGGGGGTAAGGGTGAAACGGTGAGGTAAGAGCTCACCAGCGTCGGGGGCGACCCCGGCGGCTCGGTAAACCCCACCCGGAGCAAGACCAAATAGGAGGGGATGAGGCGGCCCGCCTCGTTAGCACCCTCGGGTAGGTCGCACGAGGAGCGCGGAGACGCGCCCCCCAGATAAATGACCATCCGGCCAGGAGGTTCCCGCTTACGCCGGAACCTCGGGCCCGACAGAACTCGGCTTATGGAAGTCTCATCCGCGCTTTTTTCGTCGACAACCACATCGACACCGACTCCGACCCTGACCACGACACCCCCGCCGGCGTCGTCCGCTTCGCACCGGGAGGGAGGGGCCCGGTCCTGAGCCGCATCGTTCCGCGTCCGATTCTCGCGCTCCTGGTCGCCGGCGCCTTCCTCGCCGCCGCCGTCCCGAGCGCCCGCGCCCAGACCGGAGTCTTCGGGAAGAACAAGATCCAGTACACCGACTTCCGGTGGCAGGTGCTCCAGAGCGAGCACTTTCAGCTCTACTACTACCCGGAAGAGGACACCCTGGCCCGGACCGCGCTGGGGATCGCCGAGGACGCCTACGACCGGACCTCGGCCCGGTTCCGCCACGAGGTGGGACACCGCATCCCGCTCATCATCTACTCCAGCCACCAGGACTTCGAGCAGACCAACGTCTCCCCCTACTTCCTTCCCGAGGGCGTGGCCGGCTTCACCGAGTTCCTCAAGGGGCGGGTGGCCCTTCCCTTCAACGGCTCGTATCACGACTTCAACCACGTCATCCGCCACGAGCTGATTCACGTGTTCCAGATGTCGAGGATGGCCGAGAGCTACCGGGTCCACTACCGGAACGTCTTCGTGGGGCCGCCCCTGTGGTTCACCGAGGGCATGGCCGAGGCCTGGTCCGGCCCGTGGGACTCGACCGGCGACCTCTTCCTCGGGGACATGGTGGTGAACGACATGGTGCCCCCCATCTCCGGGCTCTGGCGCTACTCGGGCACCTTCGTGATCTACAAGATCGGGGAGGACCTGGTGCGGTTCCTGGAGCGGGAGTACGGCCCCGACGTGGTTCCCGCGATCTACGACGAGCTGTGGCGCTCGCGGAGCTTCGAGGAGGCGTTGGAGCGGGTGACCGGAACGCCGCTCGACGAGTTGAGCGAGCGCTGGCACTACGACCTCAGCCGGCGCTACTTCCCCAAGGTCGAGACGGAGAAGCCGCTGGGTCTGGCCGCCGAGCCCCTGGCGGTGGACGGCCCCAGTTTCCAGGCCGCGGTCCCGCCTCCGGGGAGCCCGCTGGATCCCGACCGGTACTTCTTCCTGTCGCCGCGAAACGGGTACATGAGCATCTATCGCGGGTCGACCCGGGGGCGGGAGAAGGACGTGGACGAGGTGATCCAGGGCCAGCGGAAACCCGAGTTCGAGTCCTTCCACGGCTTCGAGAGTCGGATCTCCATCAGCCGGGAGGGGATCCTGGCCTTCGTGAGCAAGTACCACGAGCGGGACGGCCTGTTTCTCTACGACCTCAAGCGGAAGAAGCTGGTGGGGAAGTGGCAGTTCGAGGGGCTCATCTCCCTCCGCTCTCCCACCTTCCGCCCGGACGGAAAGGCGGTGGCCCTGGCCGGGCTCACCCAGGCGGGACGCCAGGATCTCTACCTCTTCGAGTTCGGGACCGGAACCCTTCGCCCGCTGACCGCCGACCGCTACTTCGAGGACGATCCGGCCTGGTCTCCGGACGGAAAGACCCTGGCCTTCGTTTCCGACCGGGTGCCCTGGGGGGAGAGCGGGGCCCGCAACCTCTTTCTCCTGAACCTGGCCGACGGCGCCGCGCGCCCGGTCACCTGGGGACCCTGGAAGGACAGCGCGCCCGCCTGGTCCGCCGACGGCGAGCGCCTGGCCTATTCCTCCGACCGGGCGGGCACCCCGCAGATCTTCGTGGCCGACTCCACCCGCCGCTCGGTCCGCGTGACCTCGCTCCTGGGCGGCGCCATGAGCCCGGTCTGGACCGGGGGCGACCGCCGGCTCCTGTTCACCGGGATGGGGAAGCAGCGATTCGGGATCTTCAGCGTGCCGGTCGGCGCCGAAGGGGACACCCTCCCGCCCCCGCGGCTCACCGGGCAACCCGTCCCGGCCTCGGCCGGTCCCCCCGACAGCCTGGTGTCCGCCCCCCCCGGGCTCTGGCCCGCGTGGCGCTGGAGCGTGGGGACCGACAGCCTGTCCGTTCGCCGGCTTCCCTACCACAGCCACTTCACCCTCGATCTCGCCCAGGGCGGAGTGGCGGTCGAGCCCTCCCAGGGGGCCGGAGAAGGGGTTCAGGCGCTTCTCACCGACCAGCTCGGAAACAAGCTCATCTTCCTCCAGGTCGCCAACACCGCCGACCAGTTCAGCGACGTCCTGGGGCGGTTCAACCTCGGGGTCACCTACGTGAACCTCCAGCGGCGCCTGAACTGGGGGTTCAACGCCTTCCATTTCGCCGGCGACTTCCTGGACGAGCTGGGCTATACCTATTTCGAGCGCCGGGTGGGGGGGACGGTGATCGCGTCCTATCCCTACTCCAAGTTCTTCCGGGTCGAGTCGAGCATGGGCCTTCTCTACTCGGACCGCGCCGCCGACAGCTTCCGTCCGGCCCGGAAGGCCGTCCTGGGGGTGAACTACCTCTCGCTCATCCACGACACCTCGCTCTGGCTCCCCACCGGACCCATCGACGGGAGCCGCTACAACCTCACCCTGGGGATCAACACCAACCTGGAGAAGGCGGAGGTGGAGAACGTGGTGCTGCTGGCCGACTACCGGCGCTACTTTCGCACCGGGCTCCGCACCGCCTACGCGGTCCGGCTCCAGGGCCGCGTCTCCGAGGGCACCCTGCCCCAGCGGTTCCTCCTGGGGGGATCCTGGTCGTTCCGGGGGTATCCCCGGCGGGGCCTGGTGGGGACGCGCTCGTTCCTGATCAACCAGGAGTGGCGCTTCCCGCTCCTCGAGGGCGCGGTGCTGGGCCTTCCCATGGGAAACCTGGGCCTCCCCCCGGTCGAGGGCGCGCTGTTCCTGGACACCGGGCAGGCCCTGGAGGAAGGGGAGCCCCTGGACACCGTCCGGGGGAGCTTCGGTCTCGGCTTCCGCACCAACCTGGCCGGGATCATCGTGCTCCGGCTCGACGTGGCCCGTCTCACCGATTTCAAACGGGTGGACCCGGGCACCCACTGGGACTTCTTCATCGGGTACGACTACTGAGATGAAACGTCATCCGCTTCGGTTCCTCATCGCGACCCTGGCGCTGGCCGGATGCGCCGGTCCCGCCGCCCTGGACACCGGCGAGCCCCTGGTGGACGCCCACCGGCCGCGTCCGCCCGCGGTATGGGAGCGGGACGTGGGGCGCGCGATGGAATTCGCGCCGGTCCCGGCCGGGGACACCTGGCTCCTCGCGGTCACCGACAAGGCGCTGTGGAGGATGCGGCGGGAGGACGGGGAGGTTCTCTGGCGGCGGAAGCTCCCCGGTTCGCCCACGTCCTCCCCGGTCCTCTGCGACTCCACGGTGGTGGTGGCCACCGACGTGCCCAGCGAGCACGTCCTGGGAATCGCTCTGGCCGACGGCGAGGTGCGCTGGAAGCGCCCCTTCGGGCTGGGTCTTCCCGCGGGTCGGGACACCGTGCTGATCGTCGCCGCGCGCGGGGGGCAGGTCGCCCGCCTCGATCCGGCGAGCGGGGAGCCGGTGTGGCGAGCGCGGCTCCGGGGGGCGGGCTGGCGCGCGCCCGCGATCCGCATCGCCGAGGGCCTGATCCTGGTGCCGGTGCGTCCGGATTCGGTGGCCGCGCTCCGGCTGGCCGACGGCCGGCCGGCGTGGTCGGTCGTGGTCGGTCCGTGGCCGCGGATCTCGGTGGGGGACGCCGCGGCGGTGGTCGCCACCGACGACAGCGCGCTCACGGTGATCGACCCCGCCGACGGATCGCTCGGAACGCGGCGCGAGCTGGGCTCGATGACCGCGGGGACGCCGGTGGTGAGCGGGGACACGGTGGCGGTGGCGCTTCGAAGCGGCGCGGTGCTGCTGCTTCGCCTTCCCTCCCTGGAGGTGATCTGGTCCCGGGATCTGGAGCCTCCCCTGGTGGCCGCGCCGTGCTTCAAGGAGGGCACGGTGCTTCAGCCCGGCGCCCGGGGCATCGTCCACGGGTTCCGGGCCGCCGACGGGTCGCCGGCCGGCGTGTGGTATCACCCGGAACGGATCCTGGCTTCCCCGGACCTCGAATCGGATCTGCTCCTCATCCCGGGGGAGCGGGGCGAGGTGGCGGCGTATCGGAGGGGGTCATGAAACACCGGGGGAGGCCGTGCGGGATGCCGGCGCGGAAGGCGGGGCTCTGTCTGCTCGCCCACCTCCTGGGCCTGGTCGCGGGACCGGCCGGGGCGGTGGCCGCGGGTTCCCTGTCGCGCCCCGGCGCCGCGGCGCTGCCGGGCGCGGTGGGAGCCTCGTCGGATTCGGCTCGCGCCCCCGGGTTTCCTCCCCTGAACGAATCCGGCGGGAGCGCGACCGGCATCGTGATCTCCGGGGTGGGGGTGGCGGCGGGGGTGGGCCTGGCCGTATGGCTCAAGAACGAGGCCAACCTCCGGTACGACCGCTACCAACGCACCGCCGATCCGGCGCGCGCGCGCGACGCCTTCAACGCCGCCCAGCGATACGACCGGGCCACGTTGATCGGATGGGGAGTGGCCGAGGTCTCGTTCGTGGCGTTGTTCTATTACCTCACCCGCGAGGAGAAGCGACCCCTGGTTCCCGTCCGCGGCGAACCGGTGCTGCGATCGGGCGAGGACGGGGTTCAGATCGGTTTCCGGGTGACGCCGTGAGCCGCGCGCGCGCCCGGGTCGCCCGGCTGCTCCTGCTGGTGGTCGCGGCGGCGGCGGCCGGCTGCTCCACCCGGGACCACCTCAACCCGCTCGATCCGGAGAACCCCGCGACCGGGGGCGAGCCCCGCTGGTTGAGCGCGGTGGCCGACCGCGGCGCGGTGGACCTGGCCTGGAGCGTTCCCGCCTACCGGGATCTCGAGACGGTCATCGTCCTGGATCTCACCGCCGGCGACACCCTGGCCGCGGGGGCCCCGGGAGACGGGAGCGTCCGCCGGGCCCCGGTCCCCGACGGCGTGGAACGGCGATTCCGCCTGGACCTGGCGCTGACCGGAGGCCGCGTGCTCTCCCTCCCCGAGGAGATCGCCACCCCCGGCCCCGCGGTGGTCTGGGTCTACGACGTGGGACCCGAGGCGGTGATCCGCATGGCCCCCGACGGGCGGGAAACCCGGTTCCGGATCGACGACCCCTCCGGGCTCACCGTGGCCGCCGACCCGGACTCCGGCTCCGTCCTCGCGGTGGACTTCTACGCCGGCCGGGTGAGCCTGTTCGATCGGGAGGGACGGCTCCGGTGGTCGGACGAATCGTTTTCGCGACCCATCTACGCGGTCCACGCCGCGGAGGGATGGTGGGTGGCCGACCCCGGCGACGGCACGGTGACCCTTCTTGATCCGGCCGGCGCGGTCCTCTACGCCGACTCGACCTTCGTCACCCCGGTGGACCTGGCTCCCGCCGGGCCGGGGGCGGTCTGGGTGGCCGACCGCTCCGGGCGGGTCGGCCGGCTTCGGCGCGGGGAGGGGACCGTCGACTCCACCACCGCCTACGCGGCCCCCTACCTGGTGAGCGAGACCGCCGACGGCGGGGTCTGGGTGGCCGAACATCAGAGCGAGGCCCTGGTCCGGCTCGACGCGTCCCTGGTCGAGCGGGCGCGGGTGAAGGGTCTTCCCGGGCTCAACGACCTGGCCTCCGACCCGGTGGACGGGGTCGCGGTGTGGGGGGCGGACCGCGGCGGCCGGCGGGTGGTCCGCTTCGCCGCCGACGGAAGCGCGGCGGCGAGCCTCGCCGGGGTGATCAGCCCCAGCGCCCTGGTCGTGTCCCCGGACGGTTCGGAGATCTGGGTGACCGATCCGTCCCGCGGGGAGCTGATCCGCCTCGCCCGGGACGGCTCGGTGATCGCCCGCTCCCGGGGCCTCGGCGTTCCCACCGCCCTGGCCGTCGCCTTCGACCCCGCGCCCTAGC
>CAYRIJ010000146.1:0-9287 GCA_964424285.1 uncultured bacterium | reverse complement strand
CCGACCGGAGGAAGCTCCGGGAACTGGAGGTGGCCTACCTCGACCAGGAGATGATGCTGCGCCACTCCGAGAAGCTGGCCACCCTGGGAACGCTGGCCGCGGGTGTGGCCCACGAGCTCAACAATCCGGCCGCGGCGGCCCTGCGCGCCTCGGAGCAGCTCGAGGGTGCCCTCGCCCGCCTGGAGGGGACCCGCTCCCGCCTCGAGGCCGATTCCCTCCCGCCGGCCGGAACCGCCGCGCTTCGGAGCCTGGAGGAGGGGATCCGGGACCGCCCGCCCGGCCCGGCGGCGCTCCCCCCGATGGCGCGGGCGGACTTCGAAGGCGCGATCGAGGAATGGCTCGGGCGGCACGGTGTGGAGAAGGCGTGGGAACTGGCGCCTTCCCTGGTGGAGCAGGGACTGGACCTGGAGGCGCTCTCCCGCCTGGAAGACGCGCTCCCCGCCAAGGCGATTCCGGACGCTCTGGCCTGGACGTCGGCCACCGGCCACGTCCGGACCCTGGTGCGCGAAATTGCCGAGGCCACCACGCGCCTCTCGGAGATCGCCGGGGCGCTCAAGAGCTACACGTACATGGATCAGGCTCCGGTACAGGACGTCGATCTTCACCAGGGAATCGACAACACGCTGGTGATGCTCCGGAGCAAGCTCGGGGAGGGGATCACGGTCCGCCGGGAGTACGGCTCCGACATGCCCCGGTTCCAGGCTTGTGGTGGTGAGCTGAACCAGGTCTGGACCAATCTCCTCGACAACGCCGCCGACGCGTTGAATGGCCGGGGGACGATCGTGATCCGCACGCGACGAAACGGCGAGCGGGTCGTGGTCGAGATCGAGGACGACGGACCCGGCATCCCCGACGACATCCAGCCGCGGATCTTCGACCCGTTCTTCACCACCAAGCCCCCGGGGGAGGGGACCGGGATGGGACTTTCCACGACCCACAGCATCGTCACCAAGCGCCACCGGGGATGGATCGGCGTGGTATCGCGGCCCGGATCCACGCGGTTCACGGTGGAGATCCCGATCGATTCGACGGCGATCCACCGCCGCAACCCGCCGAACCGCTGATCGGCGAAGGGGTTGGCGGGGATTCGGGAACCGCGCATGAGGAGGACCCCGGGGCACCCCTCGCGGGGGGTCGTCCGTCCCGGCCGAAAGATTTCCCTCGACCCGGCCGATAACCTGATAGGATCCGTCGGTTCGCGCAGTTCGGTCTGCGCCACAGAGGGGTTGCAACTCCGCGGCCGCCTCCATGACCTCGAATCTATCCCGCCTAGACCGTCCCACGGCTCATCGCTCTGGGTAGGCTGATACCCAGGAGCTATCATTCATGTCTTTTGATGCTCTCGGCCTTCGGGCCGAGCTTCTTCGCGCGGTCTCCGACCAGGGCTACGACGTGCCCACCCCCGTCCAGAGCCAGGCCATCCCCGTCGTCCTTCGGGGCGGCGACCTCATGGCCGGCGCCCAGACCGGGACCGGCAAGACGGCCGCCTTCACCCTTCCCCTGCTTCACACCTTGAGCGGAACCGCCGCCCGCCCCTCCGAACGCCGGACGACCGCACGGCGAGGCCGGCCGGAGCCGCGGCCGGTGCGGGCGCTCATCCTGACCCCCACCCGGGAACTGGCCGCCCAGGTCTCGGAGAGCGTGAAGACCTACGGCCGGTATCTGAGCCTGTCGTCGACGGCCATATTCGGCGGGGTCAGCGCGCGACCCCAGATCCAGACCCTCCGCCGCGGCGTCGACATCCTGGTCGCCACCCCGGGCCGGCTGCTGGACCACATCGGGCAGGGAAACGTGGACCTCTCCCGGGTCGAGGTCCTGGTGCTGGACGAGGCCGACCGCATGCTCGACATGGGGTTCATCCGGGACATCCGCCGGATCCTCGGCGTGCTCCCGCGCAAGCGCCAGAGCCTCCTCTTCTCGGCCACCTTCCCGGACGAGATCATGAAGCTGGCCGAGGAGTTCCTGAACTCGCCGGAGCGTATCCACGTGGCCCGGCGGAACGAGACCGCGGCGCTGGTGACCCACGTCGTCCATCCGGTGGACCGCCATCGGAAGCGCGAGCTCCTGGCCCACCTGATCGGGACCGGCGACTGGCGCCAGGTCCTGGTCTTCACCCGGACCAAGCGCGGGGCCAACCGCCTCGCCGAGCAACTCGACCACGACGGCATCACCGCCTCGGCCATCCACGGCAACAAGAGCCAGGGCGCGCGGACCAAGGCGCTCTACGACTTCAAGCGCGGATCGGTCCGGGTGCTGGTGGCCACCGATCTCGCCGCGCGGGGGCTCGACATCGATCAGCTTCCCCACGTGGTCAACTACGAGCTTCCCCACGTCCCCCAGGACTACGTGCACCGGATCGGCCGGACCGGGCGCGCGGGCCGGGAGGGCTCCGCGGTCTCCCTGGTGTGCAGCGACGAGCACGCCCTCCTCGGCGATATCGAGCGGCTCCTGAGCTGCGACCTTCCCCGGGCCGTTCTCGAGGGCTACGAGCCCGACCCCTCGATCCGGCCCGAACCGATCGTGATGGGCCGTTCCTCGGGCGGGGGCGGGAGGCCCAGGACCGGACAGCCCAAGGGCGGGCGGGCCAAGCCCGCGAGTTCCAGGAGCCGGAAGCCCCAGGGCCGGAGCGCCGGGAGCGCGAGCCCGCGGGGCGCGTCCCAGGGTGACGGAAGGGCTCGGGACGGGCGTCCGGGGTCGAACCCCCGCGGCAAGGCCCGCCCGGGCAGCCGTTCGCAGTCCGGAACCCCGGCCCCGCGCCCGGGAGCGAAGACGGACCCGCGGCGGGAGGCCCGTCCGGCCGCGAAGAGCGCCGCCGGCTCCGGGGCAGCGGGCAAGTCCGGGGCGTCGGGCAAGGCGAGGCGGGGTTCGCGGGCCGGCGCCGATCGCGCGGGTGCGCCAACGTCGCCCCGGGAGTCCTGGGGCCGCAGCCCGAGGAACCGCCGCTCGCCGCGGTAGTCCGGGGTGGGGCGCGGCCGCCCGCCGGACCGGCGCGTCCCGGCTAGGGATCGCCTGCGGACAGCGCGGCTTCCAGCGTGTCCACTTCCCCCCGGATCACCCGGATATCGTCGGTCCAAAGGTCGGTGGAGGCTCCCCCGGAGGCGATCCGCCGGAAGAGGTCGAGCGCGGCTCGATAGTGGATCAGGGACTCCCGCCGCCGTGCCTCCTGGACCGCCGGTTCCCGTGCCGCGTCCGCCGAGCGGCGCAGGGCCATGCCCGCGGTGGCCTCGATCGCGGCCAGGTTCCCCCGGGTCTGCGGGTTCTCCCGTTCGACGGCGGGAAGCTCCATGTGCACCCGGCGCGCGGCGCGGCAGCTCTCGAGGGCCTCGTCGTATTGCTCCTGGGAGATGTAGGCGTCGGCCAGCCGGAGGAGCGAGATCGAGAGATCGTTGGTGTCCGAGACGTTGGTGGAGTCGGCCTCGTGGAGCGCGGTGCGGATGTTCACCGCCCGACGGATGGCCGCAATGCCCTCGTGGTTCCGGCCGAGTTGGACGAGGTAGGCCCCGAGAGCGTTGTAGCCGAAGCCCACCCCCCGGCGCGCGGTCCGGTTCTCCGGGTTGTTGGCGGCCAGGCGCTCGGAGATCTCGAGCGAGCGGCGGTACGCCCGGAGCGCCTCCGCGGTGTCCTTCTTCCGGGCCAGGACGTCCCCCAGCCGCTTGGCGCATCCCATCTGGCCGCGGAGGACCCGGGGGTTTCCGGGGAACCGGGCGGCCAGGGAGTCGAGGGCGCTTCCGCCGGTCCGGAACCACCCGAGGCTCCGGTCGAGGTCGCCGCCCATGAAGTAGGCGTCGCCCAGGTAGTACCGCGCCCGCCAGAGATCGACGGCCAGGTCCAGGTCGTCCGGGGCGCCTGCGGCGAGGGCGGCCAGCCGGTGCTCGGCTGCGAGCAGGTCCGCCCGCGGGCCGACCGGATCCCCCTCCCAGGCCTGGAGCCATCCGTGCTCGGCCCGGATCCGCGCCTCGGTTCGCGCGAGCGCCGCGTCGGCGGGGTTCGCGCGCGTCATGGGGGTGAGCACGGCCAGCGCGGAATCCTCCAGGGCCATGGCCTCCGGGTCCCGGCCCGCGTAGGAGAGCGGCACCGCCAGCTGCCCCTGCGCCCGGGCCAGGTCCCGGGCCCTCCGGGGCTCGCCGGGATGATCCCGGAGCAGGACCTCCCGGATGGAAACCGCCTTCCGGTAGTTGGCGACGGCGCCGGCCAGGTCTCCCAGGTTGTCCTCGTCGGGGTTTCCCTGGAGGGCGGCCACCTTTTCGTACGCCGAAGCCATGTCGTCGAGCAGGCCGGGGTCGTTCCTGCTGTCCTCGGCCAGGAGATCCAGGTAGGCGAGCGTGTTGGCGACCAGCTCACGGCGGATCCGGGTGGAGCCGTTCAAGTCCCGGAGCCCGTCGTGCACGTCGAGCAGCAGGCGGTTGGCGAGCGCGCGTCCCCCTTCCAGTCGCCGCTCCGCGATCCGGGCCTGGCGCGCGGTGGCGGCCAGCCCGCCGGCGAGAACGACCAGGAGCGCGAACGCGATCCCGACCCCCGTCCGGTTCCGGGACACGAATTTTCGCAGGCTGTAGGCCGCGCTGTCCGCGCGGGCGCTGATCGGCCGGCCCGAGCGGTACCGGCCAAGGTCGGCCAGGAATTCCCGGGCCGACGCGGGCCGCCGGGCCGGATCGCGATGCATGGCCGAGGCCACGATCGTGTCCAGATCCCCCTTGAGCCGCCGTCTCCTCCCCGGCGGCGCCGCTTCCGAGACGCGCGGAGGCGAGGAGTCGCAGACCAGCCGCTCCAACTCGCGAGGGGTGAGTTCGGCGGTCCGGTAGGGGGCCCGGTCCGCGAGCAGCTCGAAGAGCAGGACCCCGAGGGCGTAGACGTCGGACAGGGTGGTCACCGGTTCGCCCAGGATCTGTTCGGGGCTGGCGTAGTCGGGGGTCATCGCCCGGTTCAGGGTGTGGGTGAGTCCGTCCCGGGTTTCCTCCTCGGATTCCAGCAGCTTGGCGATCCCGAAGTCGAGCAGCTTCACCAAACCGTCCCCGGTGACCAGGATGTTGGACGGCTTGATGTCGCGGTGGACCACCAGGTGGTGGTGGGCGAACTCGACCGCCTCGCACACCGGTTCAAAGAGGCGGAGACGCTCCTCCAGCGATAGATTGCGCTCGCGGCAGTAGGTGGTGATGGGCTCCCCCGACACGTACTCCATGACCAGGTAGGGGAGACCGTCCTCGGTGCGCCCCCCGTCGAGCAGGCGGGCGATGTGGGGATGGGCCAGGCGGGCCAGGATCCGTCGCTCGGTGCGGAACCGGCGGATGGCCCCCGGGTCCACCCCGCGAACGAACTTGACCGCGACGCGCTGTTCGAAGTCGCCCTCGTCGCGGATGCCGAGGTATACGGTCCCCATGCCCCCGCTTCCCAGATGGCGCGTGAGCCGCCAGGGACCGAGGCGGCGTCCCAGGTTCGGGTCCGGCCCCGACCCCGGCTCCAGGAACGGGGAGTCCAGGTCGCCGTCCAGGACCGCCCGGTCGTGGGCCGTGAGCAGGGACTCGACCTCGGCGCGGAGCCGCGGGTCGTTTGCGCAGGCCCGGTCCAGGTAGGCCGCGCGGTCCGCGGCGGGACGCTCCGCCGCCCCGGAGAAGATCCGCTTGACCCGGTTCCAGGTGTCCACGTCGAGCAGGGTCATGGTCGCTCCGCGTCGTTTCCGGTCGTCCCCCGTCGTCTCACAAACCGGAAAAAGTCCTCCCCGAGGCTCACGATCCCGCCTCGAGGTCGCGTTTCAGCCACGCCCGGGCCATGGCCCACTCCCGCTTGACGGAGGCCGGGGAGATCTCCAGCGCCTCGGCGGTCTCCCGGACGCTCAAGCCCACGAAGTACCGGAGCTCGACCACCTGGGCCTGGCGCGGGTCCTGGGCCTCCAGCCGCTCGAGGGCGGTGTGGACCGCCAGGACCTCGTCGTGGTTGATCTCCGGGAGGTCGCGGAACTCCTCGATGGGGTGGTGGACGGCGCCGCCGCCTCGCTTGGCCGCCCGCTGCCGCCGCGCGTAGTCCACGAGGACGCTTCGCATGGCCAGCGCGGCGGCGCTCAGGAAATGCGTCCGGTCCTCCCAGGCCGCTCCGGACTTCCCGGCCAGGCGGAGGAACGCCTCGTTGACCAGCGCGGTGGTGTGGAGCGTCTCGTAGGGTCGATGTCGGAAGCGCTGCCGCCTCGCGATGTTACGGAGCTCGGTGTAGACCAGGGGGAGGAGGTCGTCCATGGCCTCTGACCGGCCTGAGGCCACCTCGGCCAGGAGGTGGGTGACGCGAGCGGAGTCGTCGTTGCTCATGAGCGTGAGCCCTTTCGGCTCGGGATTGCGGTCTATGGGGTGGAAGGCCGCGCCTTCCGCGGAGCATACGGCGTGAGAGGAGAATACCATGCATCCCAAGCCATCACCCGCCTGCCCCCCCGTTCGTATGCCGCCCCGGATCCGGAGGTGGTGGGGGCTCGTCCTGCTCGCCTGCCTCGTCGGCCTCGCCGCCCCCGCGTCGGCGGCGCCGGGCGATGAATTCTGGGAGTCGCACTGGAGCCTTCCGGGGACCGACGGTGCGGTCGACGCCTCGGTGGTCTACAACGGCCAGCTCGTGATCGGCGGGGAGTTCCGGTTCGTGGGCAGTGTGGCCGCGGCCGGCGTGGCCGTCTACGACGGGAGCGCCTGGGCCCCCCTGGGCGAGGGCCTGGACGGCGAGGTCTACGCGTTGTGCGTCTACAACGGCGAGCTCTACGCCGGCGGCGACTTCGACCATCCGGACGGGACCCCGCTGGCCGGGCTCGCGCGCTGGACGGGGTCGGACTGGGTGGCGGTGGGGGGCGGCGCCGACTACGGCGTGAACGACATGGCGGTCTACGACGGCGAGCTGGTCGTGGTGGGGTACTTCAGCGAGGTCGGCGGAGGGATCCCGGCCGGGAGCGTGGCCGGTTGGGACGGGTCCACCTGGGACACCTTTCAGGGCGGGATCGACAGCGGATACGCCTCGGCCGTGGCGTCCTACGGCGGGGATCTCTACGTCACCGGGGAGTTCGACGTGGCCGGTTACATCGGCGCCTCGAACATCGCCCGCTGGAACGCGACCGCCTGGAGCAGCATCGGCGGCCTGACCGACGAGACCGGCGACGCCTTCAACGCCTACGGCGAACATCTTCACGTGTACGACAACAAGCTCATCGTCACCGGGGAGTTCGCCCGGGCCGGAGGCCAGACACTGGTCAACTTCGCCGCCTACGACGGCTCCTGGGGCACGATCGGAACCGGCGGGGACTTCTCGGGCGGCGCGTACGCGATCGGGGACTACGCCGGCGATCTGCTGGTCTCCGACGGCTCCTACATCACCCAGGTCTGGAACGGGTCGTACTGGGCCGGGACCATCTGGGGAGGCACCGCGTTCACCTACTGCACCTGGGGCGGAAACCTGGTCGTCGGCGGCATCTTCAACTCCATGAACTACGTGAACGCCGCCAACCTCATCGGTTACGACGGCTCGACCTGGACCCCCCTGGCCGAGGGAGACGGGGCCAGCGCCGGGATCCGGGCCTTCCAGGAGTACGACGGCCAACTCGTGGCGGGAGGCACACGCACCCGGTTCGGAGACGTGTCGGGGAGCCTCCTCGCCGCCTGGGACGGAACCCGGTGGAACGCCCTCGGCTCCGGGATCACCGGGAGCTACATCGGGTCGGTGGAGGCGATGGCGGTCTACCAGGGCGACCTGGTCGTCGGCGGCAACTTCACCGCCGCCGGGGGATCCCCGGCCTACCAGGTGGCCCGGTGGGACGGGTCGGCCTGGAGCGCCATGGCCCTCCCCTCCGGGGGCAGTGTGCAGACGATGGCGGTGATCGGCGGAGACCTCTACGCCGGCATCTACGACGCCGGGTACGCGGTGGCGCAGTGGGACGGCTCTGCCTGGCAGAAGGTCGGCGGCAACTCCAACAGCTTCCTCACCGCCCTGGCCGGGTACGACGGCAAGGTCGTGGTCGGCGGGAACTTCGTCTCGATCGGCGGGACCTCGGTGATCGGCCTGGCGGCGTGGGACGGCTCCGCCTGGAGCGAGATCGGTGGTAGCGCGCTGAACGGCACCGTGTACGGTCTGGTCGTCCTGAACGGAAAGCTCTACATCGCCGGCACCTTCACCTCGGTGGCCGGAAGCCCGGCCAATCGGGTGGCGGTCTGGGACGGATCGAGCTGGGCGGCGGTCGGCGACGGGGTCAACGCGCGCGTGTTCGCCATGGCGGCCTACAACGGCGAGATCTTCATCACCGGGGAATTCACCGCCGGTGGGTCCGGGCCGCTCGACCACATCGCCCGGTGGGACGGAACGAGCTGGCAACCGATGGGGAGCGGGCTCGACGACGACGGCTGGGCGCTGGGGACCTACGGCGGATCGCTCTTTGCGGGCGGCGACTTCCATCACGCCGGCGGGGCCGCGGCCGAGGGCCTCTCGAGCTGGGCCAACAGCCAGACCGCGGTGGGGCCCGGGTCCGGTACCCCGTCCCCCCCCGATCGCGTCCGGACATTTCCCAACCCCTTCCGCGCCGCGAGCACGATCGCCTTCGACCTGGAGGCGCCGGGGGAGGTGGACCTCCGGATCCTCGACGTGCAGGGGCGCACCGTGTTTCGCCGGAGCCTGGGGAACCTGGCCGCGGGGCCGCACCGCCTGCGGTGGGACGGCCGGGACGGGAGCGGCCGGCCGGTGGCGGCGGGCACGTACTACATCCGGATCGGAACCACGGAGCGCATCGACCGGGGACGGATCACCGTCATGCGTTGATCCCCGGCGGACCGCGGGGAGACCGCGGGGCGGCCAGCTCGGCGCGTCGGATCCGGCCGATGCTTCACCTACCACGTCCGGGAGCGTCCGCCTCCACTCCCGATCCGGCGCCCCCCCGGGCGCCGAGGCCGGCGCCCGTTCGTGCTACCTGCTCTGCGGCGACCCGGAGAAGAACGTCGATCTGGAACTCCGGGATGAAACCGGGACGGTGATGCCGGTTTCCCTCCCGCGCTCCTACCACCGGAACCCGGCCCTCCGCGATCCGATCGAATTCGGAGTGGTCGGGGATCGGATCGGCTACCTGGCCGTCAATATCTTCGGGGATCCGGCCCTGGTCGCCGCATGCGACCGAGGACCCGCGCGCCGGGCGCGACGCGGTGCTTGAAGCCGCGCTGCGGATCCCGGGGGAATAGCCCGGAGGTCCGTCAACCTGCCGGAGCCGGTGGAACCCCGGGAGCGGTGAACACCATGGCCACCGGGGATCGAACGGAGGCGCTCAGGAACGATTCGTCTGGGCCGCC
>CAYRIJ010000145.1:0-9322 GCA_964424285.1 uncultured bacterium | reverse complement strand
ACGCCGCCGGTGAAGGTGAACTCCTCGTTGATCCCGCCGGAGCGGGCGAGGAGCGACATGGCGCGGAGCACGATGGCGCGATGGAGGCCGAGCAGGATGTCCTCGCGCTTCTGCCCCAGCTCCAGCCGCTCCCGGATCTCCGCCCCCGCGAACACCGTGCAGGTGGAGGAGACGGTCACCGGGTGGGCCGCGGTGAGCGCCAGCGGCCCCAGCTCGTCCAGGGACAGGCTCAGCTCGTCGGCGATGTAGCCCAGGTAGCGCCCGCACCCGGCGGCGCACCGGTCGTTCATCTGGAAGTTGGTGGAGATCCCGCGATCGTCGACCTGGATGGCCTTGGTGTCCTGGCCGCCGATGTCGAGCACGGTCCGGGTCTTTGGGAAGAAGAAATGGGCGCCCAGGCCGTGGCAGAGGATCTCGCTTCGGATCTGGTCCTTCCGGAAGGGAAGCCGCTGGCGGCCGTAGCCGGTCCCCACCATGTTGGTGACGTCGAGGGGCTCGGCGGCGGCCCGGTCGACCGCCGCGGAGAGGCGCGCCGCGCGCTCGGGGGGGAGGCCGGTGACCGCCAGGCAGCGCTTCAGGGTGCCCTCGAAGTCGATGTCGAGGACGGTGTTCTCCTCGCGGAGGATGACCGCGTCGTAGACCGCCATCAGGTGCTCGAAATCGAGGCTGAAGCGGGGGGCCTCCTCCTCGGCCACGGCCATGAAGAGCGCCCCCACGATGTCGCGGAAGAAGGAGTT
This sequence comes from uncultured bacterium, assembly GCA_964424285.1. Lineage (GTDB taxonomy): Bacteria > Eisenbacteria > RBG-16-71-46 > JABDJR01 > JABDJR01 > CAVSKL01. Next base: position 8,585 of record CAYRIJ010000145.1, on the reverse strand, counting down.
GCGGATCCGGGCCGAGACCTCGGGGTTCTCGGTGAGGTCCCGCTGGATCCGGTCGAAGACCGCGTCCAGGGCCTCGTTCAGCCGCTCCCGGGGGGCGCCGGTTCCCTCGTGCTCGAGGGCGAAGTCGCGGAGCCGGCGGAGCCGGAAGAGCGCGGACTCCACCGTGAACTCCGAGAGCAGGGTGTCGAGGAGCGCGGGGTCGAGACCCGCGTCGTCGGCGTGCCGGCTCAACAGGGTGAACCGCGCGTTGATCCGCGCCTCGTTCTCGGCCACCAGGGTCGCCACGCGGTAGTCGCTTCGGGTGTTGGTGATCCCCCGCCCCAGGATCCGCTCCTCCTCGTCGAGGAGCACCGCCTTGGTGGTGGTGGAGCCGAGGTCGATTCCCAGGTACAGGCTCATGCCGTCACCTCCGAGGAGCGCTTCTGCTCGATCATCTGGAGATAGCTCTCCAGGCGGTTCTTGATGTTGGCGGAGGAGTAGTAGCGCGGGTCCACCAGGTCGGACTCGATGAACCCGCCCGAGCGCCCGGTCCGCTGCTCGATCTCGCGGAGGATGAGGAGCTGTCCGGCCGAGAACGAGTTGCAGGACTTCACCGAGTGGATGAGGAACCCGTCCGCCTCGTACTCCTCGACGTACTTGGCCAGGAGGTCGGTCCGGGCGGGGAGCGAGAGGTTGGTGTAGCAGCCGAGGCAGTACTCGGCCAGGGTCTCGATCGGCCGGGTGGGATCGTGCCGGTAGCCCCGGTCGTAGAGCCCGCCGACCTTGGTGTAGCTCGAGGCCACCGCCACCGCGCCCTGGTCGTAGAAGAGCTTCCAGAAGTCCCGGAAGTGGGTCCAGTTGGGCGGGCCCTCGATCACCAGCCGGTAGCGCTGGTTCTCCATGGGGCCGTCCGGGGTCACCGGGCCCAGGCCCTTCTCGATCCGCTCGTCGATCTCCCGGTTCAGGTACTCGTAGTAGCGGACCGCGTCCTCGGTGCCCCGGAAGGCGGTGAAGATCGGTCCCACGTAGTAGACCGCGCCGAAGTAGGCGTCGATGGGGCTCGGCTTGTGGTGGGCGGATTCCAGGGCCCGGACCAGGCCGTCCTCCGCGCTCGCGCTCAGGGTCAGGCTCGCCTTGAGGCGCGATTCGTCGTACTTCATCCCGGAGATGCGCTCGAGCACCGGGATCAGCTCCTCCCGGATCTGGCGGGTCACGTAGTCCTGGATGTCCGGGGTGATCTTCCCCTCGGACTGGTAGGGGACGTGGAGCATCACCACCGGGCAGTCGTAGAGCGCCTTCAGGTTCTCGAACCACTTCATGAACACGAAGCAGCCGGTGTAGCTCAGGAGCAGGAGGTCGGGGGGCGGGAGGACCTGGCCGGTCGGCCCCACGTTCCCCTTCAGCATCATCCCCACGTCGCACTTCACGTAGGTGCAGACGTCCTCGCTGTGGCCGTAGCGCTCGGCCTCGGCGATGTAGTCCTCGGAGCGCTTCCGCATCCCGGTCTGGAGGGCGTTGATCTCCGGGTAGACCGGCACCATGTCGAAGGAGCGGATCAGCTCGGTGAGGTTTCCGGGGACGAAGGTGTAGACGATCTTCTTCCCCCGGGCGCGGGCGTTGGCCACGTCGTCGAAGTAGCCGGCGAGCATGTTCTTCTGGAGAACCATGCTCTCCTCTTTCTGGACGTTGCCGTTTCCGTTGGCCGGCTTCTCGTCCCGCAGGAGTTCGCGGGGGTCGCGGGCCTGGGGCTTGGCGGGGTTGGCGGCGGCGTTCGCGGCGGCGGGCGGGGGACCGGCGGCCTTGCCGGGGTTCGGGCTCATTTGCGCCTCCTTCCCGAGGCCTCGGCGACGACCGCCTCGCCCCAGAGACGAATGGATTCGGAGAAGGTTCCGACCTGCTCGCGGATGGCCCCGAGCTGGCCGGTGTTCTCCGCGTACTTGAACGTGGTGTAGGGGATGCCGGCGGCGTCGAGGGCCTTCTGGTAGAGCGGCCGGTCGAGGAGCGCCGGATCGCAGAAGCTCGGGGTGGCGAAGAGGACCCCGTCGGCCCGGGTCGCCTTCACCCGCTCGACCAGCGCCTTCGACCGATGGTTGGTGGCGTCGTAGATCGAGGAGCAGGGCACGGTGGCGGTGAGGAAGGTGCCCATCAGGGCGTCCAGGGGATCGCCGTCCTCGGGAACGTCCCGGGTGAGGAAGCGGTTCCCCAGGAGGAAGTCGTCGTCCACCAGGTAGCAGCCGGCGAGCTCCAGGCTCTTGATGAGCGCCAGCGGCGGCTGCTCGCAGAACGCCCCCACCAGGACCACCCGGGCGTTGTCCTGCTCGGGCTTCTCCACGTTCCGGGCCAGCTCCAGGTACTCCCGGATGATCGCGTTGTGCTCGTCGGCCGGAAGCGTCTGCCCCGCGCGCTGGACGAGGTAGATGTCGTAGGTCGAGATCCGCTCGGGCATGTCGGCGCGGGCCTGGTGAAGCTCGCGGACCAGCCGCCGGTTCTCGTTGTAGAGGGCGATGGAGCGGCGGAGGCGCTCGGGATCGTAGGCCACCCCGGTCAACGCCGAGAAGTCGTCGAGGAGGGCCACCATCTGGTCCCGGTAGAACCGGCCGCCGACCTTGGGATCGAAGTTCTGGGGAAAGTCGATGAACCGGACGAGCTTCTCGGGGAAGAGGATTTTCCAGACCCCGGAGAGGTTCCGGATGACGTCGCAGATGGCGGGGAAGAGCATCCCGTCCAGGACGTCGAGGTTCCCCATCAGCCCCAGCTCCACCGTGCTCCGCGGGATGCGGCAGATGTAGGACTGGAAGTAGGCGTCGCCCCGGATCACCTCGGTCCGGTCGCCGCCCCCGATGATCCCCACCGGAAGCCCGCCGACCGCGTGGAGGATCTCGCCGGGGACGTAGATCGGGAGGTAGCCGAAGGCGCGGCCGCCGGTCCGATCCTTCCATTCCCGCACCGCCTTGAACTCGGTGTCCTCGTGGAGATCGCGGCAGCGTTCAAGGAGCTTCTCGAGGGCTTCGGCTGGGGAGCCGGCCGCCGCCCTCGGGGGGGCGGCCTCGGCCTTCCGGCTTCGGGCCTCCATCAGGGCGGGGCTCTTGGGTTCTAGGGTCACCGAGGGCTTCCTCCTCTCGGAAAGGGTCCGCTTCCCGCGTCCGGCGCGAGTCGTCGCGCGCCGGGCGTCAGGCGGACCGTTGCTTCCAGAATTCCTGGGGCACGCAGGTCAGGCTCTCCCGGAGGTCGGCCAGGGCGCCGACCGCGCAACCGGGATAGCCGCACAGAAAGAGCTGGGCCACCGACTGGGCGAGGTCGGTGGCGGGAAGGCTCCGCAGCCGCTTGGGCCAGGTGTAGAGCCAGTTCATCATCCCGAAGAGGGCGAAGGCGGCGATCTCGGGATCGGGCCGCTTCAGGCCTTCCGGCGCGCCGGCGTTGAACTCGGCGATGATGTCGATCAGGACCTTGGAGTAGCGGCGCTTCAGATCCAGGATCTTCTCCCCCAGCTCGTCCTTCAGGGTCAGGTCCTCGTGGGCCAGCACCTTCATCTCGTTCATGTTGTGGCGGAAGTAGCCGAGGTGATGGCCGATGAAGCTCACGAGCTTGTCGCGCGGCGTCTTGGCCTCGACCATCGCCCCCTGAACGGTTTCGAGAAGGGTGGAGTAGCAGTGGTGCTGGATCTGGAAGAGAAGCTCGTCCTTGGTCGGAAAGTAGTAGTAGAGCCCGGAGAGGCTCCGCCCGGTGACCTTGGCCAGGTCGCGGATGGAGGCGTTGTGAAAGCCCCGGTCCGCGAAGAGCGCGGCCGCGGTCTGGAGGAGCTCCAGGTGGCGTTCGTCGTAGGTCATGCGACTCCTCTCATGCCGAGGCTCTTCCCCCCGCAGACGTTCACCACCTGGCCGGTGACGAAGCTGGCCTCGGCCGAGGCGAGGTAGGCGGCCACCGAGGCGACCTCCTCGATCGTCCCCATGCGCCCGCCGGGCTGGGCGGCGATCAACCGCTCCAGGACCGCGGGCTTGAGGTTCCGCGCCATGGGGGTGTCGATCATCCCCGGGGCCACCGCGTTCACGGTGATCCCGAACTTCACCAGCTCCAGGGCGAGGGCCCGGGTGAGGCCCACCAGCCCCGCCTTGGAGGCCGAGTAGTTGGCCTGGCCGGGGTTCCCCATCCAGGCGCGGCTCGCGATGTTGACGATCCGCCCGTACCCGCGCTCCTTCATCACCGGAACCACCGCCCGGCAGCAATGGAAGGCGCCGGTGAGGTTCACCGCCAGCACCGCGTCCCAGTCCTGGTCGCTCATCGCGTCCACCCAGCCGTCCCGGATGATCCCGGCGTTGTTGACCAGGATCGCGACCGGGCCGATCTCGTGGTTCAGCGCTTCGACGGTCTCCGCGACCTGGGCGCTCTCGGTCACGTCCAGCCGGCGGCTGTGGACGCGGTCGGGGCCGAACTGCTCGGCCAGCTCGACCGCGGTGACCTGGAGCGCGTCCGGGTTCCGGTCGGCGAGGATCACCGTGGCGCCGTCGGCGGCCAGGCGGTTGGCGATCCCCAGGCCGATCCCCTGGGCGGCCCCGGTCACCAGGGCGATCCGGCCCCCGAATCGATCAGCCATTCGTCCACTCCGCCTTCCGCTTGGCCAGGAACGCGTCGATGCCTTCCACCGCGTCGTGGGTCTGCATGAGGTCGTCGAAGTAGAGCCGCTCCAGCTCGTCCAGGCCGAGCCGGACGGTGCGGTGCAGGATCCAGCGGGCGGCTTTCCGGGCGCGCCGGAGCGAGGCCGCGGAAAGAGGCACCAGGTGCTGCTCGGCCCACCGGGTGACCGCGCCGGTGCCCTCGCCGTCCCCGACCACCTCGTCGGCCAGGCCGAGGGCGAGGGCGGTCTCGGCGTCCACGCTCTCGCCGGTCAGGAGGAGGCTGTTGGCCTGGGCGCGGCAGCGCATGGATAGAAGGAGCGATCCCATGGGGGCGAAGACCCCGAGCTTGATCTCGGGGAGGCCGAGTTCCGCGCCGTCCTCGACCACGATGCGGTCGCAGAAGGCGGCCAGTTCCAGACCGCCCCCCAGACAGCGGCCCCGGACGAGGGCCAGGGTGGGGACGTCCATCTGCATGAAGTCGCGGAAGAGGTCGTTGAACTCGCCGAGCATCCCCCAGACCTTGGGAAGCTGGTGCTCCTCGACGCTCGCGCCGTAGGAGAAGTGGCGGCCCTTGCCCTCGAAGACCACGAGGCGGAGCGCCGGCTCGTGGGCGGCGGCGTTCACCACCCGGCGGAGGCTCCGCACCATCTCGGCGTCGATGACGTTTCCGGGAGGGGCGTCGAGGTTGACCCAGAGAACCGTGTCGCCGAGGCCCAGCCGGCAGGAGAGCTTCTGGAGCTGCCCCTGGGCCATGACGGACTTCAAGGACGGAGGCTTTTCGACGTGTTCGCGGTAGAGGTCGCGGTCGATCTTGGTCATGGCGTGATCCTCATCGGTCGGATGACTTGGGGAGAATGGCGTTCAGGAGGTCGTCGTCCCAGGCGTGGCCTTCGGCGATCATCCGGCGGAGGCCGACGAAGTCCACCTCCCGGTTTCCCTTGGGGCCTTCGTTGAAGGCCCGGAAGCCCGCCTTGGCCTCGGTGTTCATGTTGAGCGCGAGCCACGCCCGGTTGGTCTCGCGGTTCCGGTCCCAGTGCTCGAGCTTGTGCTTCCGGACGGACTCCACGGTCTTGGTGAGGCAGTCCGGCATGGTCATGAGGAGCTTGGTGGCCAGCGCGTCCACCGCCCGGTCCAGCCGCGAGAGATCCATGGTGCAGCGGGCGAGGAGCTTCTTGGCCTCGTCCTTCTGGGTGCCGGTCTTCATCGCGCCCAGGCAGGCCTTTCCGTACTCGTCCACCGCGCGGTCGGTGACGACGAGCGGGTTGGGGATGAACTCGTCGTTCAGCTTCAGCACCGGCTGGATGTCGGTGATGAGGCCGTAGGCCAGGGCCTGGTGGGCCGACCACATCTCGCAGAGGGTGCAGGACTGCATGGCGTGCTCGGCGCCCACGAAGATGGGGAGGAAGTCGGTGGAGCCGCCGTCGGGGGCGGAGCCGTGCTTCGGTCCCGCCTGGCCGAAGAGCGCCATGTCCGAGGCCACGGTGAAGTCGCAGGCCATCCCGATCTCCTGCCCGCCGGCGATCCGCATGCCGTTCACCCGGTTGATGACCGGTTTGTCGCAGGCGAGGATCGCGCTCACCATGTCGTTGAAGAGCCGCATGTACTGGCGGTACTCCTGGGGCCGGCCGGCGTAGTACTCGGCGTACTCCTTGGTGTTCCCGCCGGTGCAGAAGGCGCGGTCGCCGGTCGCGGTGAAGACCACCGCGACCGCCGCCCGGTCGGCCGAGGCCTTCCGGAAGGCGAGGATGGTCTCCTTCACCATGTCGGTGGTGTAGGAGTTCAGCTGGCCGGGGTTGTTGAAGATGATCCAGAGGTTGTGAAGCCCCGGGGCGGGGGTGCCGTCGGGCTTCAGGACCGGGCGTTCCTCGACCAGGACCAGGCCGGACTTCGGTTCCGGGACCAGGTTGTGGTCGGCGAGCTTCGGAGCGGTTTGGGTCGTCACGTTGTCGTCCTCCATCTGACCTAGGGCACCATCACGGCGCGCTTCTCGAGTTTTCCGTGATGGGCGAGCTCCAGGACCTCGTTGATCGAGTCGAGGGGGTGGAACTCCACAAAGGGCGCGACCTGGATCTTCCGGTCGGCGATGAGCTTCAGGGCGCCGGGATAGTGCTGCGGGCGGCAGCCCCAGCTCCCGAACACGTCGGCGTCGAAGGCCATGAGGTTGCTGAGCCGCACGTTCACCTTGTCCCGGGTGAAACCGACGATGGCAAGGGTCCCGGTCGGGTTGAGGAGCGAGAAGGCGAGGCTCTGGGCGGCGGCGTGCCCGGACATCTCGAAGACCTTCCAGCCCGCGCGGGGCCAGCCGAGCTTCTTGGCTTCGGCCTTGACCGCGTCCTTGGCCTGGGCTTCGTCCATCCCCTGGATGGAGACGCCGGCCCTGGCGCCGTATTGGAGCGCCTGCCGGACTTTCGGTTCGGCGACGTCCACCGCGATGACCTGGGCGCCGAGGGCGGCGGCGATCTGGACCCCGTAGATCCCGATCCCGCCCGCGCCGGTGATGACGACATGGTCGTCGGGGCCTGTGTTCGCGCGGTGGAGCGCCTGATAGGGGGTGGTGACCGCGTCGGCCACCACGGCCAGGTGCTCCAGCTTCAGGTCGTTGGGGAGATCGGGCACCGGGATCAGGAAGCGGGCGGGGACGGTGATGTGGGTGGCGAAGCCCCCGTCGATGTCGTTCCCCGGCATCTTCTGGTTCAGGCACATGTTCTCGCGCCCGGCCCGGCACATGGGGCAGTCCCCGCACGGAAGCACCGCGGGGACAACGACTTGCTGGTTCTGGTGGAGCGGGGTCCCATCGGCCAGGAGGGCACCGGGGCCGAGCTGGTCGACGGTGCCGGCGATCTCGTGCCCGAGGGTGATCGGGGGGGCCTGCCGGGTCCGCACCCCGCCGTGGAGAAACCCCAGGTCGGTGTGGCACACGCCGCAGCCGTGGATCCGGATGCGGGCCTCACCCTGGCCCGGGGCGGCCAGTTCAAGGTCGCTAACTACAAGTGATTTACCTGGTTCCGCCATTCGCCAGGAACGATTCCGGTCGTTCATCGGCGCCTCCCTTCGTTCGAACGATCGTTCGTAAATTACGGCGGGTTGGGGGGGGAGTCAAGGGGAAAAACAGGCTCGCACCGAGCCGGTGCGATACGACCCAACCCGGACCCGGGACCGCGTGGCGGCCGGATCATTTCGTTCGGCATCAGCGAACAAATGAGCTATTGAGCAACGCTACATGCGTCCGAGTTTTGCCAAACGCAGAACCAGAATGGGTTTACGCGTTTGTAGGCAACAGGCGTCTTTCCATCCTGAGAGGCTTAGTTGATTGCTGGGGTGGCAGTTAGACGCCTGCCGGTCTAAACCAACGCCGAACGTTCCCCGCCGCCAAAGATGTCTCGCTCTGTGTACTTGACCATCCAGCGGGTGCTCGCTGGGTATCATAGGAAATCAGATCACTGTAGGAAGGCCGCAGGGAGCTGAATCATCCAGGCTAATTGGTAACCCGGCGGCTGATTGCTATGATACGGGCGTTATCCGAGCAAGATACATCGTGTTAGCGGCGCGGATGCGCCGGTGAGGTAGAGCGTGGCTGTCAACGACGAGGGCGCAAGACCATCTATCCGTGCGGTATTCGCAAACATCTACATGCGCAACTCACTCTTTGATATCGGCGTCTGGAGCGTGCTCTTCGCACCCGGGGGTGAGGGATACCTTCACGGAATGTGGCAGCGGTGTGCCGAGGGTTTCCCGGAGACCGAGCGTATACCAGCAGATGGGCTTACGTTACGGCCCGCCAGACGATGGTCAGACTGGTTCATCCTTCCCGTCACGTTCCCTTTGCCTCTCAAGATCACGGAGCCCTACTTCGGCGCAATAGCCGTCCGCCGGAAGAGTCGGAGATGGTTCATCAAACGGCAAGAGCCACTGGTCCGGTACCTGTTGCTCGAACGCGGGGAGGTTTGGCGCGACCCCTCTAGCACCCGAACCGTCCTCGGAGAGTGGACAACC
>CAYRIJ010000144.1:0-9340 GCA_964424285.1 uncultured bacterium | reverse complement strand
GGTCCTCATGGGGGTGGGCCTGACCCTCCTCGTGGTCTACCCCGTGGCCCAACTCCTCCGGCTCCCCGGGGCCCTGGTCCGCCCGCAGCACCCCGACGGGGCGGACTGGGAGAAGTTCGTCCGGCGCTACGCCCGCCGCCTGGCCGGGAATTCCCTGGTCCGCCTCGGCTATCCCGGCTTCGCCGATCTCGAGGCCGCGCTCGAGGACAAGGATTCCGCCCGCATGCCGGCCCCGGTCGAGCCGAACGCACCGCGGGCGAAGAGCCCCCTCGAGACCGAGGTCGGAAAGACCCTGGCTCACCTGGACCGCCGGGCCCGGGACGTGGTCGCCCGCCACGCCGCCGCCGTCTTCACCGCCACCGCGGTTTCCCAGAGCGGACGGCTCGACTCGGTCATCGTCATCTCCGCCCAGCTTCGCATGGTGAAGGAGGTGGCCGAGGTCTACTACCAGCGCCCGCGTCCCCGGGAACTCTGGGCGCTCTATGCCAACGTCGGGGCCTCGGCGTTCGTGGCCGGAGAGATCCAGGACAGCGAGGTGCTGGCGGTTCTGGGGGCGCCGGTCACCGCCGGCATCACCGGCTTCATCCCGGTGGCCGGAGCCGACCCGCTGGTGTCGCTCCTGGTGACCAGCCTCCTCGACGGCTCGGCCAACGCGTTCCTCACCCTTCGGATCGGCGCGCTGGCGCGCCGGTACTGCGGGGTGCGCCTGGAAGGCGACCGCCGGGCGGTGGCGCGGAGCGCGTCCCTCGAGGCGGCGACGCTCCTGAGCGGGGTGGTCGGCCAGGGAGCCAACCGCGTGGCCACCATGACCCGGAAGCTCGTGCTGGGCGGCGCGGCCCGGGGGACGTCGCGGGCGGCCCGCGGGGTGGCGGGTTTCGGCACCGGGCTGTTCGAGAAGATCTTCGGCCTGGCCGGGAAGGCCGGTTCTGCCGCGGTGGGTTCCACGACCGCCGGCGTGCGTTTCCTCCAGGAGAGCCTCCGGTTCTGGGAGACCGTGGCGGACGGCGCCGAGGACGCGGAGGGCCCCGGTCCCGGGACCCCCGAGGGCCCCCGATCCCGAACCGCCCACTGACCGATTCCGCCCATCGCGGAATACCCGCCGTATCCCCACCGGTAGCAATCAGGAGCGTCGGCCGATTTCCGCCGAGTTGACGCTGCCCCGGGTTCAGTGCTTAGGTAAGAGAATCAATTTGGCGGAGGTTTGCAATTGTCCCTGGAGAGTCCCCTCAACCCGGCCACCGCCCAGGCCCGGTCCATTGCGGACCTCTTCATCCTGGTTCTCGTCCTCGCCGCGGTCATCCTGATCGTGGTGACCGGCTTCATCGCCTACATCGCCGTCAAGCACCGGCGCCGGCCCGGCCGCGAGGAGGGCTCGCAGGTCGCGGGGAACCTGCGGCTGGAGATCCTGTGGACCGCGGTTCCGGTGGGAATCCTGGCCGTGGTGCTCTTCTTCTCCATCCGGACCATGCACGCGGTCTACCCTCCGGCCGGAGCCCGCGAACCCGACCTCACGATCACCGCGCACCAGTGGTGGTGGGAGGTACGCTACCCCGGGACCGACGCGGTCACCGCCAACGAGATCCACATCCCGGCCGGGCGGCACCTCCTGGCCCGCATCACCTCCGCCGACGTGATCCACGACTTCTGGGTGCCCCGGCTGGCGCGGAAGATCGACGCCACCCCGGGGCATCCCACCTATCTCTGGCTCCAGGTGGACCGGCCCGGGGTCTACCGGGGAAGCTGCAACGAGTTCTGCGGGGCGGGGCACGCGTGGATGCTGATCCGGATCGTGGTTCAGCCGCCGGACGAGTTCGAGGCCTGGTTGCGGCACGAGAGCGGGCCCGGGGCCGCCCCCGACTCCGCCGACGCGGTCCGGGGCGCCCGCCTCTTCCAGGAACGCACCTGCGCGACCTGCCACGCGGTGCGGGGAACGCCGGCCGCCGGCGACGTGGGCCCGGACCTGACCCACCTGGCCTCCCGGGCCACCCTGGCCTCGGGGGCGACGACCAACACCCGTCCCCACCTGGCCCGGTGGATCGGGGATCCCGACTCCATCAAGCCGGGGAGCCACATGCCGAACCTGCATCTTTCCGACTCCGACGTCCGATCCCTGGTCGCCTACCTGGAGGATCTCCGATGAGGTGGAGCGCGATTCCCCCGGCGGGAACGCCCGGGAAGGCCGGCTCATGAGCGCGTCCGCCGCCGCGGCCGGAGCGGATCCGCGTCCCACCGGGCTCCTGAGCTGGGTCGCCTCCATCGACCACAAGCAGATCGGCATCCTCTACCTGGGAACGGCGTTCTTCTTCTTCCTGGTCGGGGGGGTCGAAGCCCTGCACATCCGCATCCAGCTCGCCCGGCCCGGGGAGCACTTCCTCTCTCCCGAGGCCTACAACCAGATCTTCACCATGCACGGCACCACCATGATCTTCCTGGTGGTGGTGCCCGCCCTCCTGGGGTTCGCCACCTACTTCGTCCCCCTCATGATCGGCGCCCGGGACATGGCGTTCCCGCGGCTGAACGCCTTGAGCTACTGGATCCTCCTGTTCGGGGGGATCTTCCTCTACTTCAGCTTCCTGGCCGGGGGCGCCCCCGACGCGGGGTGGTTCAGCTACACCCCCCTGAGCGAGAGGCCCTACGCGTTCGGGACCGGGCTGGATTACTGGGGGTTGGGGCTCCTCGGGGTGGGGGTGGGAACGGTGGCCTCGGGGATCAACCTCATCGTGACCATCTGGACGCTGCGGGTCCCCGGCATGACCGTCCGCCGCCTTCCGCTCTTCGTGTGGATGGTGCTGGTGAACTCCTTCCTCATCATCCTGGCCCTCCCCGCCCTCAACGCGGCCCTGGTCATGCTCCTCATCGACCGGCTTCTCCAGGCCCACTTCTTCGACGTGGCCGCCGGGGGGTCGGCGCTCCTCTGGCAGCACTACTTCTGGATCTTCGGCCATCCCGAGGTCTACATCATGGTGCTCCCGGCCTTCGGGATCATCTCCGAGGTCATTCCCGTCTTCTCGCGAAAGCCCATCTTCGGCTACGAGTTCCTGGCGATCTCCACCGTGGCCATCGGCTTCCTGAGCTTCGGGGTGTGGGTGCACCACATGTTCGCGGTGGGGCTGGGGTTCCCGATCTACTACGTCTTCGCGGTGGGGAGCATGCTCATCGCCATCCCCACCGGGGTCAAGATCTTCAACTGGATCGCCACCATGTGGGGCGGGGCGATCCGGTTCACCACCGCCATGCTCTTCGCCACCGCGTTCCTCATCGAGTTCACGGTGGGGGGGATCAGCGGGGTGATGTTCGCCGCGGTTCCCATCGACTGGGCGCTGACCGACACCTACTTCGTGGTGGCCCATTTCCACTACGTGCTGTTCGGGGGGACGGCCTTCGCCCTCATGGCCGGCGTCTACTACTGGTTTCCCAAGATGAGCGGCCGCCGCCTGAACGAAACGTGGGGAAAGGTCCACTTCTGGCTGACCGTGATCGGCTTCAACACCACCTTCTTCGTCCAGCACCTGGCCGGGCTCCTGGGCATGCCCCGCCGGGTGTTCACCTACCCCGACCTTCCCCATCTGGGGATCCTGAACCTCATCTCCACCGTGGGGGCGTTCATTCTGGGGGGTTCGGTCGTGGTGATGCTCGTGAACCTCGTGGTGAGCGCCCGCCGGGGCGAGCCCGCCGGCGACAATCCCTGGGAGGGTTGGAGCCTGGAGTGGGCCACCACCTCCCCGCCTCCCGAGCACAACTTCGACCGCGTGCCCCCGGTCCGGGGCCGCCGGCCGCTCTGGGACCTGGCCCATCCGGGCGGGAAGAAGGAGGGCTGAGGCGGTGACCGAGAAGAACAGGCTGGGGGTGATCCTGTTCGTCGCCTCGGAGGCGGTGTTCTTCGGCCTCCTCGTCTTCGCCTACGTCACCTACCACGCCTCCCGCGGAAACGGCCCCGGCGCGGCCGCCGTCCTCGATCCGGTGCGGACCGGGATCTTCTCGGTGTTCCTGTTCGCGAGCAGCGCCACCATGCACCGGGCGGGCACCAGCCTCCGGAAGCGGAACCGCGGCGCGGGTTTCTTCTGGCTCCTGGCCACCCTGGCCCTGGGGACCGTGTTCCTGGTGGGGCAGGGGACGGAGTACCTCCACCTCGCCCGGGAGAACGTGACGATCAGCCGCGATCTCTTCGGCACCACCTTCTTCACCCTCACCGGGTTCCACGGCCTCCACGTCCTGGTGGGGCTCGTCCTCATCGCCCTGATCCTGGGCATCACCTGGGCCGGGAAGCACGACCGCCCGTGGGACGGCGCCCTGGGAGCGATCTCCGTCTACTGGCATTTCGTGGACGCGGTGTGGGTGGTCATCTTCGCGGTGGTGTATCTCTGGGGGGCGTTGTGACCGCGCGCGAACTCTTCTTCTTCCGGGGCTGGGAGCTTCATCCCTCGGTGGTGGCGGGATGCGTCCTCTTCCTCGCCGCCTACCTGGCGTGGGTCCGTCCCCGCGCAACCCGGCACACCATCCTCTTCGCCCTGGGAACCGCGGTGCTGTTCATCGCCTTGACCTCGCCCCTGGACCCGCTGGGTGACGACTACCTCTTCAGCGCCCACATGCTCCAGCACCTGCTGCTCTGTTTCGCCGCCCCCCCGCTCTGGATCCTGGGTCTTCCCTCCGGCTGGGTCTCCGGCGTCCTCGCCCACCCCCCGTTCCGGCGGGCCGAGAGGGCCCTGGGCCGCCCGGCGGTCGCGTGGGCCCTGGGGATCGGCACGTTGTGGATCTGGCACCTGCCCGTTCTCTACAACCTCACCCTGGCCAGCGAGGCGATCCACATCGGCGAGCACCTGACCTTCATCGTCACCGGGACGATCTTCTGGTGGCCGGTGCTGGCCCCGGACCCCCTGCGGCGGCTCACCGGGCCCGGCGCGGTGTTCTATCTCTTCGCCGGCGGTCTGGCCAACACCGTGCTGGGGGTCCTTCTCACCTTCGCCCCCCTCGGGTATTACCCGGCGTATCAGCACCCCGAGGACGAGCTGGGGGCGCTGTCCCTGATCCGGGTCGGCTGGGGGATCGATCCCAAGTCGGACCTGGAGCTGGGGGGGCTCTTCATGTGGGTGCTGGGAGGGTTCGTGTTCCTCTGGGCCATCGTGAGCGCCCTGGCCCGGTGGTACCGTGAGCCCGAAGGGACCGTACCCGCCCGGGCGGGTACCGGCGAGGCAAGCCGGACCGCCGGGCAGGAAGGATAGAACCATGGACGACCATCACGGCCTCGGGGCGGCGAACGCCGGGGCTCCAGACGACGGCTGGACCGTTCCCCAACCGGAGACCCTTCCCCGCCCGACCTGGTGGCCGGCGGTATTCGCCCTGGGGTCGATCCTCGTGCTCTGGGGATTCATCACCAGCCTCATCATCACCGGCGTCGGGGCTGTCCTCTTCCTGGCCGCGGTGGCCGGCTGGATCGGAGAGCTGAGACATGAGCACCGGAGCTGAGGAGCCGCGGGGGCCGCTCGGCGAGGCCACGGACCGGCGGGGGTTCTTCGCCCGGGTGGGGGTGATCCTGGGCGCGCTCGCCGCGGCGGTGGCGGCGATCCCGGTCGCCGGCTACATGCTGGCCCCGTTCTTCCGGTCCCGGCCGCGCCGCTGGCGGGACGTGGGGGCGGTGGAGGCGTTCGAGATGGGGAAGACGGTGGAGGTGTCGTTCGAGGACGCGTCCTCCCTCCCGTGGTCGGGGGTGACCGCCAAGACCGGGGCGTGGCTCCGGCGGCACGGCCGGGAGGAGTTCATCGCCTACTCCCTCAACTGCACCCATCTCGGCTGTCCCGTCCGGTGGGTGGAGAAGGCGGACCTCTTCATGTGCCCGTGTCACGGGGGGGTCTACTACGACGACGGCCGGGTGGCCGCGGGTCCGCCGCCGAGGCCGCTGTCGCGCTATCCCGTGCGGATCCGCAACGACCGGGTGGAGATCGAGACCACCCCCATTCCGATCACGTGAGCCGCCGTTCGCGCCCGTCCCCGGCCGGATACCGGAGGAAACCCGTCCGATGAACCTGCTCAAGACGCTCTGGCGATGGTTCGACGACCGCACCGGGACCTCGGAGGCGGTGCGCCCGCTGCTGGACCATCCGGTTCCCCCCGGGGCCAAGTGGTGGTACGTGTTCGGCAGCGCCACCCTCGTCGCCTTCCTGGTCCAGATCGCCACCGGGGTGGCCCTCTCCGGCATGTATGTGGCCTCGGCCGGGAACGCCTACCAGAGCCTCCAGTACATCACCCACCAGGCCACCCTCGGCCGCCTGATCCGGGGCATGCACTTCTGGGGCGCCTCGGCCATGGTGCTCTTCCTGGGAATCCACCTCATCCGCACCTATCTCACCGCCGCCTACAAGTACCCCCGGGAGATGAGCTGGATCACCGGCGTGGGGCTCCTGGCCTTCACCCTGGCCATGGGATTCACCGGCCAGCTCCTGCGCTGGGACCAGAACGCGGTGTGGTCGGTGGTGGTGGGGGCGGAGCAGGCCGGGCGGACCCCGGTGGTGGGGGACTGGTTGGCCCGGTTCCTGATCGGCGGGGACGTGGTGGGAGGGGCGACCCTGAGCCGGTTCTTCGCCATGCACGTCTTCGTGTTCCCGGCCCTGATCTTCGCCACCCTGGGGCTCCACCTGTACATGGTGATCCGGAACGGGATCTCCGAGCCGCCCAAGGCCGGGCGCCCGGTGGATCCCGGGACCTACCGCGCCTGGTACCGGAACATGCTCCACCGCGAGGGGGTGCCCTTCTGGCCCGACGCCGCCTGGCGCGACATCGCCTTCGGCCTGGCGGTGGTGGTGGGGATCGTGGTCCTGGCCTATGTGCTCGGCCCGCCCGAGCTGGGGAAGCCCCCCAATCCCGCCGACATCAACGCGCAGCCCCGGCCCGACTGGTACCTCATCTGGTACTTCGCGGTCCTCGCGCTCCTCCCCCACGGATCCGAGAACTACGTGATCATCCTGGGGCCGCTCCTGGTGGGAGTCGTGCTCCTCCTCCTCCCCTTCCTCTTCAACAAGGGCGAACGGGCGCCGCTTCGACGCCCCTGGGCGATGGGGATCGTGCTCATGACCGTGATGATGATCGGCGTCCTGTGGATCGCCGGGGAGCGCGCGAACTGGTCCCCGAACTTCAACGCCGAGCCCCTCCCGGCGGCGGTGATCGGCGCGTCCGAGGGACCGGTGGCCCGGGGCGGCGCGCTGTTCAACGACAAGGCCTGCATCTACTGCCACCGGGTGGGCGGCTACGGAGGCCGCCGGGGACCGGACCTCTCCACCGTGGCCGACCGCCTGAGCGCGGACCAGATGCGGATCCGGGTCCTGAACGGGGGGTACAACATGCCCGCCTTCGCCGGGACGTTGTCCAAGGAGGAGGTGGCGGATCTGGTGGCCTTCCTGGAGACCCGCCGCCACGCCTACCGGTCCGCACCGGGCGCCGAGACCCCGGCGCTCCCCGCCTCCCGCTGATCCGCCGGCGGCGGCCCCCGGCGTCCGTTGCGGCCGAGTTCATGCACCTCGTGAATCCGTTATCGATTTGAGGCGGTCAAAATGCTAGTGTCGGTGTCGTGTTTGCGGGTGGGGAGGGTGCGTCCGTTCCCGGCCCGATCGGGCGGGACGGTCGATGCCCGGGACTCACCCGGACGGTAATCCCCAGCTTCCCGAAAGGAGACGGCCCCGCGCCGTAAACGCCAACGTGAGAACTCGCTACCTCGTCCCCGCCGCACTCGTCGCCGCCCTGACCCTGGGATCCTCCCTCCTCGCGAAGCCCGTCCTGGCCGCGGGAAGGATCGAGGCCCCGCGGATCCCGGTCCTCGACATGCTGAGCGCCAACGACGCCGTGCCGTCCAACTGGATCGGCATCTGGACCATCCACACCACCCTGCGCGATTGCACGACCAACCTGCTCATCTTCGATGAAACCGTGAACGACACCCTGTGCGCGGATACCAGCATCGAGCCCGATTCGACCGCGGACTTCCCGGTGAGCTGCACCACCCAGTTCACCTCCGACAGCTTCAGCCTGGTGTGCGACGGTACCTACCCGGAGAGCGACTCCTGCTCCGTCACCTATCACCAGGAGTACTCCGGCACGGTCGGGAGCGGCAGCTACACCGCCAGCGGGAGCTACAGCTTCGTCTTCACCGGGGCTTGCGACGGGATCCCCGACCAGTGCCTCAACGTCGCCACCACCGGCACTCGGGTGAGCTCCGATCCCGGCGTCTGTCCCCAGACCCCGGTGGAATCGACCAGCTGGGGGCTCCTGAAGTCGCGGTACGAGTAGAACCGCCTCGAACGGAGAACGGAGAACGGAGAACGGAGAACGGAGAGACCACGTGGCCTCTCCGTTCCTCCAACGTCGTGGTCGCCGGAGACCGTGCAAATGGCTCCGGAGGATCGACGGCTCAGATGGTCCCGGCGTCGGACCCCCGTCCGTGTTTCAGGCGATCGGCCTCCATGGCCTCGCGGGCGCGTTCCATGGCCTCCCGGGAGAGTTCCAGCGCCCGGTGGCGGGCCTCCCCGGTATCGTCTAGCGCCCCCTCGGCGGCGCGGATGGCCTCCCGCATGGCCTCCCGGTGGGCTTCCCGCCGTTCCCGGAGCGTGGAGTGGTCGTCGCGCATCTGCCGGCCGATGTCCCGTCCCATCTTCCGGAGCTGGTCCCGGAGCTGGTGGCCGTGCTCCCGCAGCTGGTCGCGTAGCTCGTTCATCTCCTGTCGATCGAGGCCGCTCCCTTCGATGTCGATCTCGGGGATGTCGATGTCCGGCAGCTCGAAGTTCTCCAGCTCCGGGATCCCCAGGGTCCGGAGGCCCTCCAGGTGGATGCGGGGGATCTCCACCCGGAAGCGACCGGGCCCGGTCCCCTCCCAGTCGAGGGAGCCGAGATCCGGGACCTCGCCGAGGGTCGCCCGCACCGCGCGCCGCTCGCCCCGGCGGAGGATCCCGATCTCCACCGTGGCCTCGGGGCGGCGATCACGGATCGCCCGGCGAAGCTCACCGGGGCTGGATATCGGGTCGTCCTCCACCGACAGGATGACGTCGCCCGCCTCGATCCCCGCCCGGTCGGCGGGGGAGTCGTGCTCCACCCGTGTCACCAGGACCCCGCGATCCCGGGGGGCCTTGAAGTAGTCGGCCAGCTGATCGCTCAGCGCCTGGGTGCTGACCCCCAGGAAGCCCCGCTCGCTCCGCTCGCCCCCGCCGTGTAACACGTGGACCCGGGGCCGGGGCGGGCCCTCGGCCCGCGGGGCCCGCGGAGCCTCGGGTGGCTCCGGCGCGTCGTCATCGTCGTCGCCGAGGACGATCACCCGGCGGTCCCGGTCGGCCTTGGGGACCCATACGGCGCCGTCATCGTC
>CAYRIJ010000143.1:0-9356 GCA_964424285.1 uncultured bacterium | reverse complement strand
ACGAAGGGACCCGAGGCGAACAGGAAACCGATGTTGTAGTTGGTGGTCAGCGGCGGATCGTACCGCTTGGCCGGGTCCGGGTCGGTGAACTGCTCGTACAGCCGCTGGGGCCAGTTGGCCTTGTCGGTGTAGAAGACGATCCCGTCCACGTCGGTGCTGGGGTTCCCCTGGCCCGCCTTGATGCGGTTCAGCTTGAACCCGGTGAGGCCGATCTGGTCCGACTCGTTGAGATCGGTGCGGTCGAAGTTGGGCTCGCCCTCGGTGGGAATCCCGTCCCCTTCCCCGGTGTCCCCGGTATCCCGCGCCCCGTCCGCCCCCACATCGTCGATCTCCTGGTTCCAGTTCATGTCCTCGTCGCCGGTCCACCAGCTCCCGGCCCGGTAGGGCGGGCGGTTCTCCAGCGGCCCGTAGGCGGCCACGAACTTGACCATGTCGTAGTGGCTCTCGACGTAGGCCCGGATGGCGTCCTTTCCCACGATATGTTCCCCGGGGCCGCCGTCGCGAACCTCGTCGGTGATCCCGTCGCTGTCGTTGTCGATCCCGTCGGTGGCGTTCCCCGGGGTCTCGAGATAGGCGTATCCCAGGTAGCCGGTGCGGGCGCAGTTGCTGGTCAGGTCCACCCCGGTCCCGTGGTTGTCCCAGGTGTAGACCAGGTTCAGGATCTGGTCGTTGAAGGTGCGGTCGAAGTAGGCGTTGTCGTCGTCCGACTCGTAGATCCCGTCGCAGGAGAGGGCGGACCCGCCCACCCCGGAGTCCATGTAGAGCCCGAAGATGATGTTGTCGTTGTAGTCGGTGGTTCCCTCGTTGGTGATGTCGTAGTGCCAGAAGATGACGTTCTGGGCCTGGGGGTTCGCCCACTGGAACCCGCGGACCTCGATCCTGAGCCCCAGGCCCCGGCGGGTGGAGTCACGACTGTCCGGGCGGAAGTCCCAGGCGTCGTAGAAGTCGTCGTCCATCACCATGTAGCTTTCCTGGTCGGCGGACGGGACCTTTCCGAAATAGCCGTCCCAACTTCCCTTCCACCCCGGGTCGTCGGCCTGGTCGAGCTTGTCCGGCCAGAAGTCCGGCCAGGTCCGGGGATCGTTGCTGATGGCCGGGGACCGTCCCTTGTTGATGCCGGGGTCGGCCTGGAAGTAGCCCGGCCGGGGCTCGAACCGCATGATGCGGTTGTAGTAGGGGCTGGTGGCCTGCCGCTCCCGGAACCCGGTCTCCATGATGTAGGCATCGAGACCGTTTCGCTGCTTGATCTTGGCCAGCACGAAGGGGGTGATCCCGTCCGAGTAGTCCATGCCGCTGCCCTTCGGCACCTCGACCGAATGGAACACGCTCAGATCCACGTTTCCGGGATCGGGGGGGTAGTCTCCGACCATGCCGTAGTTCCAGAACACGGTCCGGATGTTGGCCGCATCGTGGGTGCCCGATCGCTCGGCGTCCAGCCGCCCCCGCTGGTTCTTGGGCACCGGGGTCGGAACTCCGGCCCAGGCGATCCCCGACCAGGCCAGGGCGGCGAGCGCGACCGCGGCGGACACGAACCGTCGCCCCCTGATCATGCGTGCCACACCGGAATCCTCTGCGTCACGGATTCTCCTCCGTTCCCCACCGCTCATGATTTTCCGCCTCCCGGCCGCAGGCTGATCCCCAACTCGAACCGCCTCGGTTCGTAGAAACGCGTGGGATTGGCGAGGGCGTTCTCGTCCGATTTGGGGAATCGCGAGTAGTACGGGCTCCCCGTGCTGGGGAACACCGAGCTGTTGAAGTACCGGGTGTCGAAGGCGTTGAACACCCGCCCGAACACGCTGACCTGGGGATGGCCGAATCCCAGGAACTTCTCTCCCCGGAGGTCCAGGAGCATCCCCGCCGGCTTGCGCCCGGAATTGTCCTCGAGGCCGTGCCCGAAACCGGAGGTGATGACCGGGGTGTACGGCTGGCCGCTGGCCAACCGGAGCACCGCGCTGGCGGTGTAGTCGCCGGACCGGTTCATGGTCACCGTCATGTTGAAGGTATGCCGCTGATCCCAGTTGAAGGGGACGATCCGCGGCCGGGGGTCCTCCCCCGCCGCCGCCCGGGTCGCGGTCTCACGAGGGTCGCTGGAGTTCCCGGTGGCGAGCTGCCAGGTGTAGTCCATGGCGATCGAGGCCGGGCCGAGCTTGCGGTCGTCCAGGGAGAGGGTGAACCCCACCACGTTACCGAAGTCGGCGTTGGCCAGCCGGGCGTACTCGGCCCCGTTGTAGGTCGAGATGAACTCCACCCCCAGAAGGTCCCGAACGTCCTTGTAGAACGCGGTGACGTCCAGTCCCAGATCCTCGGTCAGCGCGTGCTTGTACCCGAACTCGTACTGCACCGTTCTCTCGGGCTTCACGTCCGGGTTTCCCAGCACCCCGTAGCTGATCCCCCCGGCCTGGATGTTGGCCAGCACCCGGTAGTCCGAGTTCGAGAAGATCTGCCCGATGGCCGGGAACTGGTAGAAGTGCCCGTAGGCGAAGTGGATGGCCGCCCGGTCGGTGATGGGATAGGCCACCCCCAGTCGCGGGGCCAGGCTGGCCTTGGCGGTGGTGCTCTTGGGATGCGACTCCGGGGCCCCCGCGATGGCGTTGGCCGGGTTGGCCAGGTCGCTGGGGATCGTCGAGCGCGCGTCGAAGTACTCGAGGCGGAGCCCCGCCCGCACGGTGAGGTCCTTGAGCTCCATCTGGTCCTGGAGGTAGGTGGCTCCGAATACCGGGTTGTACTCCTCCACCCCCGGATAATCGGGCGGTTCGTTCTCGTGCCGGACCAGGGTCAGGACGCCGTTGATCGTGGTGTAGGTGAGGGAACCCGGGCTACCGAAGCGGACCTTGGGGAACTGCAGCTCCAGCCCGGCCTTGACCTGGTGCTCCGGGGTCACCTGGCTCACCAGGGAGCCGTCGAACAGCCGGGTGTTGGTCTCCTGCTCGAAGCGCGTGAACGAGACCCCCTGCACGATGGCTCCCATGTCGTAGGTCGGATCGCCGGTCGGCGCCCCGGCCGAGTCGTAGCGCGCGTCGTAGACGTTGTCGTAGACGCGGTCCTTGTAGTGCAGGTAGTTCTGCCGGAAGGCCAGGTTCACGAACGACGCCTTGCCCAGGCTGCGGTTGATGTCCACGCCGTGGGAGACCGCGAACGTCCACTGCTTGGAGAGGCCCTCGGGGTTCAGGCGGTAGGCCCAGTCGTCCTGGCGTCCGTCCACGCGGTTGAGGAGCGCCTGGTAGCTGATCTTGGTGTTGGGGACCGAGGTGTTGGTGATCTTCACCACCCCCGACCACTCCCGGGAGTAGCCCAGGGGAACGCTCTTCCCGTCGCCGGTGGGACGAAAGACCTTGTTCTCGAAGTCCGAGGAGTCGGTGGGGACGAACCGCCGCTGGCCGTAGACCCAGCTGTCGGAAAGGGAGCGGCTCCCGCTCAGGAGATACACCGTCTTTCCCAGGGGGAGGGGCCCGCTCACGTTGAGCTGGTAGTTCTGGAGGGCGAAGGGGTGAACCTTGTCCGCCATGAGGCGGGCGCCGCCGTCTCCGGGGTAGACGTATCCTCCGGTGAATGCCTCCGCGCCCCACTGGAACTTGTCCGTTCCCGTCTTGAGCACGGCGTTGACCACCCCGCTCATGGCCTGTCCGTATTCCGCGTCGAAGGTGCCGCTGATCACCTGGACTTCCTGGAGAAGGGACCGATCCACCCGCACCGCCGAGGTGTTGTTGAAGGCGTTGTTCACGCTCACCCCGTCCACCTGGTACTGCACCTCGCCGATTCGGCCGCCGCGGAAGTGGCCGTTCACCACCCCGGCCTGGAGGTTCACCACGTCTTCCAGCTCCTGGACCGGGAGGTTCTCGATCTCCTTGCTGGACAGGGTGGCCCGGGTGCTGGTGAGGTTCACGTCCACCGGGGGCCGTTTCGCGGTGACCACGACCTCCTCGGTCTTCACCGCTGCTTCCTTGAGGCTCACGTCGAGGCGGGTGGTGTTGTCCGCCGACACCGCGACGTTGTTGACCACCGTGGACCGGTAGCCCAGGCGGCCGACGTTCACCTCGTAGGTGCCCGGCGGAACGTTCAGGATCGTGAACTGTCCGTTCTGGTCCGCGTAGGCGCCCAGCGGCTGGTCGACGACCTTGATCGTCGCCGCCACCACCGGTTTCCCGTCCTGGTCGGTCACCGTTCCGGCGATCTTGCCGGTGGTGCCCGCCATGGCCGCCGCCGCCAGGCACAACACCCCGATTCCGAGGACGGCCGTCCCCACCGCCGTCCGGCTCCTGTGGCCTGCCACCGCGTCTCCTTTGCTTCGCTGAATCCCGGCGGCCGGACGGGGCAGGGCGCCGAGGCCCTGTCCCGCCCGATCCGCCGGGGGGGGTTACTTGGTGAGGACCATGCGGCCGTGAAGCACGGCTCGCAACGATCCGGTGGCGGGATCGGAAACCTTGAGGCGGTACAAGTACACGCCCGCGGCGTTGCCGCTCCCGTCATAAGCCGCGTTCCGCACCCCCGCGTCCTGGACGCCCAGGTCCCGGGTGGTCACCAGCCGGCCGGAGACGTCGAAGATCTCCAGGTTCACCGCGCTCGGCGCGCCCAGCGAGTACTGGATGGTGGTGCGGGAAGCCGGGTTCGGGAAACTGCCCAACAGGTTGTAGCGCTGGGTGACCGGGATGGGTCGGTCCGGCACGCCGGTGACCGAAGTTCCCGAGGCCAGGTAGGCCCAGGCCGCGCAGCACTCGCCTTCGTACTGCCGGAACCACCAGGTCCGGGTTCCGGTCGCGATGCTGAGGGAGTTGAACGTGTCGCCGTCGAGCAGGCACATCCCGATGAACAGGGAACCGTCTCCCAGGTCGGGGGGATAGCCCAGTCGCGTGAGGTGGATCTTGAGCTCCGCGGTGTACCCGTTGTCCGCCGACGCCCCCAGGGTGTCCACGCTGGTCCCGGCGTTCAGGTGGATCGCCACCTCCGCGCCGCCCTCGTTCACCAGGGTGGCGAGGTAGTCCGATGAGAGCGCGTTCCCGGTCGGCCCCACCTGGAAGGAGAGGCGGCGCGGCATGAGCACGTTGTCCGGGTTCCGGAGCGTCCGGTCGTTCAAGGTGACCAGGAACCCGTCCCACCGGTCGAAGTTGGAGACGTACTGCACCGCCTGGTCCCGAACGTCGAAGCCCATGTACAGCGTGCTGTCCTGGAAGAACATCTTGACCGTGGCGTCGCCCGGGTCGAGCACCGCGTCCGTGCGGCCGTTCACCGGGGCTTGGTACTGGCCGGACCGGTAGGGTCCGATGCTGGGGTAGCTCTGGCGCAGGACGTCGTCGTCGTACCGGATGTCGAAGCCCTGGATCTGGCTCCAGATGGGCTCGTTCAGCTGGCCGTCGATGGTGGGGGCGGCATAGGCGTTTCCGTCCGGGACGTAGTACTCCGGTCCCACGTAGGGCACCGCCCCGGAGTTCACCGTCACGCTCGGACGCGAGTACACGTGGACGAGGTCGTACCAGTAGGTGTTCCCCCACGGATTCTGCCACCACACCCGGTTGTAGCTCAGATGAAACACGTCGAGCGGCCACAGCCAGTCGCAGTCGTAGATCGAGATGCTCCACTCGATGATGCCCCCGCCGGGCTGCATGACGTCATAGCCCATGGGGGTGAGGTTGAAGCGCATTTCCACGGTGTAGCCGGTGTCGGGAACCGCGTCGGAGTTGGAAAGGCCGTGCACGATGGTGACGGCGTCCCAGTTGGCGATCTGGGTGGAGTCCCGGGGGGCGCCCACGGAGTCCGGGGCCCAGGAACCCTTGAAGCTCGGGAGCTGACCCGGAGCGCCGGTGCTGTCCTCGTTGGGATACCACCAGGAGTACAGGTACTCCGCCGGCGGTTTGGGGGCGCCGGCGATCGAGTGATCCGGGATGTTCATGAGCAGGCCGTCGAAGCGGTTGAAGTCCTTGGACCCGCCGATCGACCGGTCCTTGAGCTCGGCCCCCAGGTAGAGCTGGTTGTCCTTGACCAGGAACTTGAGCACCGCGTAGGTGGAGTCGTTGGGGAGGGTTCCTCCCTCGATCTTCCAGCCGCTTCCCGGGATGCCGTTATCCGTCCCGAAGACGACGATGGTGGACTCCGCCTTGGCCCAGTCCGCCTCGTCGAGCTTGCCGTCGAGGGTGATGGCGGAGGTGGTCTGCCTGGCCCAGATGATGTCCTGTCGCGGAGCCTGGGCGAACGCGGGGGCCGCGCCGGCGGCCGCCACGGTGAAAAGCATTAGGAGTATCAGTCCGCGCTTCATGGTTGGATCTCCTGCTTGATGGACGTTCCTTCATGGTGCAATGACACGAATGATCCTGCCGGGTTCACGTTCGCCTAGTCTCCGTTCCCGCGCCGCCGGTTGGTGCGGGCCTTGACCGGAGCCAGGGAGCCTCTGGCCGCGGCCTCGATGGCCCCCGGACGGTCGACCGTATCCCGGCCCCCGTCGGCGCGACCGCCTTCCGAGCGAAGCAGCACCGAGCGCTTCCGAACCGCCGCCGGCTCCGTTCCCCGGCCGCCGGTCCGGACCAGGCCCAACCTCGACGATGCCCTTCGGCGCCCGGATCCACCCACCGGGATCGATTCCCCGCCGCCGCACGAGTCCCGCACGACCAGAGTAGCAGGGATGACCTCCCGACGTTCGCCCTTGGGGGATTCGACCCGGGTGGCATCCATCCACAGTTCGACCGCCCGCTCGCCGAAGGCGTAGGCGTCCACCCGGACCGTGGTGAGCGGGGGTTTCAGATACTGGGCGATGGCGATGTCGTCGAAGCCGGTAACCGCCATCTCATGAGGAACTTCGACCCCCAGGTCGCTCATCGCGCTCAGAAAACCAAGGGCCATGTTGTCGTTGGCGGCGAAGAGGGCGGTGGGGTGGGGACGGCGCCGGAGAATTTCGAAGGCGGCCTGGTAGCCCGAGGACTCGGTGAAGTCGCCGGCGATCTCCAGGTCGGCGCGGGAGCCGAGATCGGGCCGATGCATCGCTTCCCGGTAGCCCCGGAGACGCTCTTCGGCGTCCACGTTCCCCGGCGGGCCCTTCAGCATGGCGATCTCCGTGTGCCCGATCCCCAGGAGATGGTCCACCAGGGCGTAGGCCCCTTCGTAGTTGGCGATGGAGATCGAGCTCACCCCGGAGAGCGCGACCCGGGGGCTCATGAGGACGAGCGGAAACTGCCGGGCGATGCGCTCGATGGCCTCGCCGGAACCCTTTTCGGGGGCCATGGCGATGAGCCCGTCGATGCGGCCGCGCATGGATCGCGCGGCGGTGAGCATGGCCTCGGTGTCGGCGTGGGAGCCCGAGACCAGGACCTGGAGCTTCTCCCGCCGCGCGGCGTGGTCGATGCCGCGGATGACCTCGGAGAAGAACTCGCCGAAGAGATCGGGGAGGAGGATGCCCAGGGTGTGGGTCCGGCTGGAGGTGAGGCTCCGGGCGGCGCCGTTCGGCCAATAGTCCAACCTGGCCGCCGCTTCATGGACACGGCGGCGGGTGTCGGCGTTGACCTTGGAACTGCCGTTCAGTACGCGGGACACGGTGGCGATGGATACGCCAGCGGCCCGGGCTACGTCCCGGATCGTTACCACGACGACTCCTCGTTCTGGAGCCGGGCCCCCCCCCGGAAACTCCGGACGCGCCCCGGTCGGGACGCGAGTTCGGCAGGACGTTGCGAGACGATGTAAACGGTTACATAGACACCACCTCCCTGTCAAGGGCGGGATCGGTCCCGGGGGGGAAAAAGACGCCGGCGCGAGAGCGGCCGCGGAGTCCGCGGTAGCCTCCGGGACCGGCCGGGTTCCCGTTTCCCCGGTCATGGCGCTTCCAAACCGCCTCCCGCCCGAGTAGAGTTGCCACGCATGGACGGTGGTGCTTCATCTTCCGGAACCCGGACCCCGGCAGAACCGGTCCCGGCTCCGGGCATCCTCGGAAACGGCGAGTACCGGGTGCTCCTCACCCCGGCTGGAACCGGTTTCTCGGCCTACGGGAACCGGGCCCTGACCGCCGGAGACGCGGACCCGGTCGGGGGCGCCGGCGGCCTCATGGTCTACCTCCGCGATCTGGACTCGGGAGCGGTGTGGTCGGCGGGGCTTCGCCCGGCCGGGGGGGCGCCGGAGCGCTACCGGGCCCGGCGAATTCCCGGGGGCTACGAGATCACGCGGACCGACCACGGGATCGACTGCCGGTACGAGGTACTGGTCTCCGCGAACCGAAGCGCCGAACTCCGGCGGGTGACGTTGACCAATCGCTCGCGCCGCCCCCGCCGGATCGAGCTCACGAGCTACGCCGAGGTCGTCCTCAACGACCCCGCGGCCCACGCCGCCCACCCCGCGTTCTCCAAGCTCTTCCTTCAGACCGAGGCGGTCCCCGATCGCCGGGCGCTGGTGGTCCGCCGCCGGCCGCGGGAGAACGGGGAGCGCCACCCCTGGCTCGTCCATGCGGTGAGCGGCCCGGGTCGGCTCGAGTTCGAGACCGACCGGGTCCGGTTCGTGGGACGGGGGCGAAGCCTTCGCGCCCCGGAGGCGCTGGTGTCCGAGGGGCCGCTCTCCGGGACCACCGGGAGCGTGCTCGACCCCATCGTGAGCCTCCGGGTCACCGTGGATCTTTCCCCCGGCGAGACCCGCGCGGTGGCCTATCTCCTGGGGGCGGCGGCGGATCGCGACCGGGCCCTGGGCCTGGTGGATGCGCTCGCGTCGAGTGAAAGCGCGTTGGAGGAGGCGGCCCGGGCGGAGGCCGGGCGGTTCGCGGCGTGCGGTCTCACCCCGGCCCGGGCCCACGCCTTCGAAGCCCTGGCCGCGGGGATCCTCGCCGGCGATCCCGGGCTCCGTGCCGGACGGGGTGAATCGCCCCCGGGGCCGCTCGATCTGGACGCGCTCCGCGAGTTCGGTCTCGCCCCCCTCGCGCGGTTCGTGCTGGTCCAGGGCGAACGCGTGGAGGAGATGGTGGGCGCACGCCGGTACTGGGCGGCTCTCGGCCTCGCCATCGATCTGGTGATCGTCTCCTCCGAGGCCTCGACCGTTCCCGCCCCCGGCGACCCGGGCGGGGTTCACCGGTTCGCCGCCGGGGAACTTTCCCCCGACCGGCTGGCGCTTCTCCGGCGAGCGGCGGCGGCGGCGGTGGTGGATGCCTCGTGGCCGGAGTTGGACCGGTTGAACGTGGAGCCGGGAGACGGGACCGAGGCGGAAGAGGGGGCCCCGCGGGCTTCGACCGGGACCACCCGGAGCGGCCGCGCCGTCCACGCGACGGGCGCCGCCGGCGGTCCGAGGGAAGGCGGCAACCCGGCGGAAGCAGGCGAGCCGACGGTCGGCGGCGACCCGGCGGAAGCCCCCGAAGCCCTTCGCTTCTGGAACGGCACCGGCGGGTTCAGCTCCGACGGGGA
>CAYRIJ010000142.1:0-9556 GCA_964424285.1 uncultured bacterium | reverse complement strand
CGAGCTCCCAGGGGGTGGTGCCCACCGCGCGGGTCCGGGCGCCGGTGACCGGCTCCACCAGGTCGCCGCCCTCCCGCCGGAACGGAAGCCACGCCAGACCCGCCGGGGGCTCGGCGGGGGCCGCGCCGGGAGCGGAGTCTTTCAGAAATCGCGCGAAGTCCGAATACGAATTCCTTGAAAGAGCGCCGGTTACCGCCCAGTGCCAGCCCCGGGCCTCCTCGCTCCCGATCGCGGCGCCGCGGGGGGGCCGGTCGGGGTCGAGGTACCAGTCCCCGGAGGGCGGACGGCGGGTGAGGGTGGCGGCCAGGTGCATCTGGGCCTCGAGGTGGCGGGCGGCATAGGCGGGAACGAAGAGCGGTTCGGCGGGCGGGTGTTCGCTCCCCGAGCCGGCGCCGAACACCCAGAACGGGAGGAGCCGTCCCGCGGGGTCGGGCTCGACATCCAGGAACCATTGGCGGACGCGGCGCCGCTCGCGACCGACCATTTCCCAGCATGCGCCGCAGTTCGGGCAGGGATGAAGGCGGTCCCGCTCCACCAGGTCCAGTTCCCACCCGCACTCCTCGCACTCCAGGGGGAGGAGTTCCGGGTAGCGGAGCCGTCCGGGGGCGATGGCCCGGCCGGCGGCGTCCAGGAGATCCCCGTCCACCGCCTCCCGCGCGTGACCGCTCACCCCGTCCACCAGCACCGCGCCGCGATCCAGGTCGCGAAACCGGAAGGGCACGAGCACCGCGGGGATGGCGGCGAGGTTGAGCCGGCGATGGAGGTCCACCCCGGCCGAGATTCCACCCCCGGTTTCCCGGGTCCGCTCCCGGGCGGTCAGGCGGCGGGATGCGCGGCTCCCGGCGTCCTCGATCCCGAGGGTCGGATCCAGAAGCCGGTATCCCGACGGCAACCGGTCGGGGTCGAGGAGAGCCAGGGGGAGGCTCTGGAATCGCACCGCGCCCCCGAAGCCGGGGCGGGCCAGGGGATGGGCGGGAAAGGTGTAGGTGAACGCTTCCACCGACGCTCCCGCTTCCCAGTCCCCGGAGTCGCCCGCGTCCCCGGCGGGATCCTCCGCGCCGAGCACCCGTCGAAGCGCATGCTCGGAGCGGGCGTAGGCGACTTGACGCTCCCGGGCCGGATCCTTGAGCCGCCACACGAAACGGAGCCCGCGGGTCCAGTAGAAGGGAATCAGCACCCCCTGGGGGGGATCGATCCGGGTGACCCGCCGCCCGCTCTCGCGAAGCCAGGTCCGGGCGACGTCCGCCGCGGCCTCGGGCTCGATCGCGGGGGGTAGCAGCCAGCCCGCCGAGCCGTCCTCGCCCAGGAAGAACCGGCCCCGGCAGCTCGGACAGTCCAGGGCCGCCGCCCCCTCCAGAAAGGTCACCGTCCCCCCGCAACGGGGGCACGCGAGCTCGAAACGGGCGCCGCCGGTCACGACGATTGCGCGGTCTTCTGCTCCGCTCCGCACTTGGGACAGAACCGCGCGCCGGCGGGAAGCTCGGCGGAGCAGGAGACGCAGGCGGTCGTGCCGCCGAGGGAAGCCCCGCAATGGGGACAGAACCCTCCGCCCTGGACCCGCGCGGCGGACCCGAGAAACGCCTGGGGCAACAGGAGGCCCATCCCGGCCCCCACCCCGAGCCCCAGTCCCGAGGCGGCGCCGTTTCCTCCCGGGCTCTCCCCCGCCGTTCCGGGGCGGCCCAGGGCCTTCCCGGCCTGGTACTGGAGGTAGCTCTGGAGCGGTCCCACCGCGTTCAGCCCCGCGCGTTCGTCGAGGGCCTTCTGAACCTCCTCGGTGGGGGTCACCGAGGTGACGAAGAAGTCGATGAGGTCGATGCCGTACCGGCCGAAGTCGTGCTTCAGCTCCAGGCGCGCCTCGGTGGCCAGCTCGTTGTAGAGGGCGGGCAGATCGAGGAGGCTGGTGAGTTTCTCGCCCAGCAGATCGTTCAGGCGCGCGACCACCACGTCCCGGAGATAGCCTTCCAGATCGGAGGTGGCCACGATCCCCTGGGTGCCCACCAGGGTATTGAGGAAGAGCACGGGATCGGCGATCCGCATGGCGTAGACGCCGTGGGCGCGAAGCCGCACCACCCCCAGCTCCCGGTCCCGGAACGCCACCGGCTGGCGCGTCCCCCACTTGAGGTTCGTGAACACCTTCTGGTTCACGAAGTACACCGCGGCCTGGAAGGGGCTCGTGCCCCCGTAGGGAATGGAGAGCACACTGGAGAGGAGCGGCAGGTTGGCGGTGGAGAGGACGTGGCGCCCCGGACCCAGGGCGTCCAGCACCTGGCCGTCCCGATAGAACACCCCGACCTGGCTCTCCTGGACGATGCACACCGCGCCGAGCTTGATCGCCGCGGTGCCGTCCTCGGGGACGCGGTGGATCATCTCGCTCCCGGTGGGATCGTGGGCCTGAATGACTTCGAGAAAGATCGACATGGTCAGCTCCTCAGGATGGACTCACGCTGGTCGAGGACGTCTTCCAGCTCGCGCACGGCGTCGTCGATTTCCCGGCCCGGCCAGCCTCCTTCGCCGCGTCGGGTGGCTTCGTCCCACTCTCCCGCGGAGCGGTCCAACGCTTCCAGGACGGCCCAGAGCTGGGCGTCGAGGGCCAAGAGGCCGTCCAGCTCGTTGTCCTGGATCTTCTTCCGGGCGAAGAGCGAGGAGTAGCCGGCGGGGGCGAACCGGATCCGGTCGCGGTCCCGGCTCAGGGTGCGAAGCGCGCGGTCCGCCGCCTCCACCTCGGCGGAGGCCAGGGAGCGGATGGTGGCGCTCAGCGCGCGCTCCAGACGGCCCATGGTGAGGCCGAGCTGGCGCACCACGGCGTCCCGGACCGCCCGATCCTCCTCCCGCAGGCGCTCGCGATCCTTGTAGCCCGAGTAGCCGGGGATGATGGAGGCGATGCGCGCGGCGGCGCGGGCGAGACCGGACGGATCGAGGACGGGCTCACGGTTCATCGATCGATACCTCGCTAGGGGTTGAATATCGACTGCCCTGCAGGTATCGGCGAGGCACGCCGCGGGATTAGCGAATTCCCGGGACGGCGGGCGCGGTCCGGCACGTATCAGTGCGGTTCAAAGCGTTGTCGGCAAGTTGATTAGACGGTTCATCTAAGATCAAGCAAGAACCGTCAGGGAAGCCGGACCACCCGTCGCACCGTCGAGGCCCCGGGGGTGCGCGCCCGGATCAGGTAGACCCCCGCCGCGGTGCGCCGGCCCGACTCGTCCCGCCCGTCCCAGGTGAGGTCCAGGCTTCCCCGCGCCGCCGTTCCGTCGAAGAGGATGCGGACCCGCCGGCCGGAGGCATCGAAGACCTCCACCCGGGCCGCCTCCCCCGGACGCGCGGAGAGCAAGAGCCCCAGCCGCCCGGAGAACGGGTTGGTTCCGGCCGAGAGGAGAGGATCGCCGCCCGGTTCGGCGTCGGGAACCCCGGTCAACGTCCGGCAGACCGGATCGGAGATGGACACGTCGTCCACGTACCAGCCGTCCTTGGTGACGTAGGGGTCGCTCACCAGGCGGAACCGCACGATCACCTTCTCCGCCACGTAGTCGTTCAGGTCGATGACCTCGTGCTTCCAGTCCCCCGGGTTGGCCACCCCGTCGGTCCACCCGGGGTAGGAGCCCATGTCGTAGCGGGCCAGCTCGGTCCAGCTGTTCCCGAAGTCGGTGGAGATCTCCACCCGCCCGTAGTCGTAGCCCTCCTCGGTGATGCAGATATGATCGAACTCCAGGCGGGGGTAGGCGGTGAGGAGAACCGGGGTCGCCATCGCGGCCGAGATGTCGACGCCGTTGGCGTAGTTTCCGGAGGGGCTGTCGGTCAACGACCAGCTTCCCGATGCGGCGCGCGCGCCGGTCCTCCCCCAGGGGGAGTCCAGCTCGAAGGCGCCGGTCCCCGACTCCAGGCCGTCGGGGACGGTGCAGTCGAGCACGCCGCTGAAGACCCTCACCGTGGAGGGCACCGACGACGCCCCCGCGATCCACCCGGTGACGGCGTAGGTGTGGGGGCCGCGATCGGCGGCGTCGTTCATCGAGGTAGCGGTGCCGGAAAGAACGGTGGGCGCCCCGCCGTCCCGACTCACCCGGACCTCGTCGTAGGCCCCGCCGTTCAGCCAGGTCAGGACCACCGGGTCCGCCTGGTCCGACTCGTTGGCCGGCGTCGCGCTCAAGGCCACCGGCGGGCCCAGAACCGCGGCCACCGGCCGCCGGTAGACCATGAGCCGGATCGGGGCCCACTCGGTATAGGGGCCCACGTGGCTCACCCGGGCGAAGACGTGGGCGGCGCTCGGGAAGTAGGCCTGTAGTTCTCCCAGGGTCGAGAAGCCGTGGGTGTGCTGGGCGCTCCCCAGGAGGTTCCCCGCGGCGTCGAGGAGCTCCACCCGGGGTTCCCCCGCGGAGTGCGGGGAGTAGGCGCGGATCACCACCAGATCGCCGGCCGCCACCTGCACCCGCACCAGGTCTCGGTCCCCTTCCGGGAAGATGGTGTGGAAGGGGACGTCGCCGAAGTTGGGCGCCCCCATGGTGGCGTCCCGGGAGCTGAAGTCGACCGCCTTGTTGGTGTCGCTCCCGTCCGCGTTCCGTCCCAGGTTTTTTCCCAGAGGCGGCGCGTAGAGGGTTCCGGTCCAGCTCGTCCCCGCGGGGGTGGGGGTGGTGTTGGGATCGGAGCCGCTCGGGTTGTCCCATCGCACGAAGTCCAGGGCGGAGCCGCCCGCGTCCTCGAGGGTGCAGGCGCCGTCGTCCCCGTTGGCCCAGGCGATCGAGAAATCCCCCCCGAAAAGATCGGCGATCCCGTTCTGCGCGGGATCCCCGCCCTCGTGCACCACCACGAAGCCCCCGGGGTAGAGGGTGAACGCGGGGAAAGTGTAGATCCGGGTGGCGTCGAGGGGGTAGTCGTTCCGGTAGACCTTGATCTTCCAGCCGGTGAGATCGACCGGGCCGGTGCCCGGGTTCATGAGCTCGATCCTGTCCTCGGACCCCAGGTCCAGCTCGTTCAGAATCACCCCGTCCCCCTGGAGCACGATGTACCCGGCGGGGGTCACGGTGGGAGCGTCGGTGGTGTCGTCGTCGGGCTCGAAGGTATCGGCGAAGAAATCCATCCCCGCCAGACCGACGAACGCGGAGTCCACCGCGCTCTTCATGAATCCGGGTCCGTGCACCGAGAACCATCCGCGGTAGTAGTCCTCGACGGTGATCCAGTGGGAGGGGGGATTGAGCCTGGTCATGTACCCGGTGATCACCTGCCAGCTCAGGGCGCCGGTGTCGTCGGCGGGCTCGTCGTCCATCCCCGGGCTCTCATCGGGCGTGTCGTACCCGTCCACGAGGTCCCAGAGCGCGGCGGTCACGCCGGTTTCGCAGGCCGTGCCCACCTGGCCCACCGGGGTGCCGTTCTGATAGAGGCCGGTCTCGAAGTCGAAGGCGAATCCGAGCCCCCCCGGGGTCCCCACCGCGGGGGGGATGCCCAGATCGGCGTAGAAGGAGACATGATCGTCCTTGGGCTGGCCGGAACCGTTCAGGAACGCGGCCCGGTACTCCCGCACCTGGCCCATGAAGAAGCTGGCGTATCCCTCGCCGTAGGAAAGCCGGGGGTCCTGGTCGATGTCCCCGATGTAATGGATGCCGCCGGGATTGTGGTCGTTCCCGAACATGTCCGAAGCCCAGTGGCCGGTCTCGTGGAGGATCACCGCGTCCGCCCACCCGTCGGTGTCGGTGGTGGACGAGGTGATGTAGATCCCCTGCCAAAGGTAGTTGGAGCCGGTGGATCCCGAGGTGCCGTCCCACCCGTAGACCAGGAACTCGCTGGCGGTGGGGAACCGGCCGATGCCGGCCGAGCTGTGCAGGTAGTCGAATGCGTCGACCCCGGCGTCAAGGATGTTGAAGGCCTGGGCGACCCCGGAGCCGGTGGTGTCCTGGATGAGGTAGCTTCCCACGTCCAGGAGAGGAATCGAGGTGTTGTGGCTCCGGTTGGAGGTGGTGATGGCGTGGACGGTGGAACCGCCGAGGTCCACCGTGCCGTCGACCCGATCGAAGGTATCCACCACCTTCACGTGATAGTCGGCGGCGCGATCGGTGGAACTCAAGCACCGGACGTAGAGGGTCACCGAGCCGGTCAGCCCGGTCACGGGGATGCTGTAGCCTCCGTCGGCGTCGGTGGAGCCCGACCCCAGGATCGCGCCGTTCGAAGCGTTCACCACGTCCACGTCGGCGTGACGAATGGGGAGGTTCTGCACCGCGCCGGTGTAGCCGTACTGATCCCAGATGCGATCCTCGTAGGAGAACGATCCCTGGACGGTGAAGTCCGCCGCCGAGGCCTCGGCGGCCAGGGCGAGGAAGCCGAGGAGGAGCGCCAGCGCCCGCATCACCCGATCCTCCGCGCCGCCACCTCGCGGATCCGGCGTCCATCGGGGGCGGTCACCGATCGCGAGGGCTCCGCGTCGAAAACCAGGTTCAAGCTGGCCCCGCGCACCACCGGCCACCCGTCGATCTCCGCCCGGACCTGGAAGTCCACCGTGCGGCGCGCCCGGCCCGGGGGAAGGGTCACGGTGACCACGGTGGACCGGACCTCGCCCGCGCGCATCGGGCCCAACCCGCCCCCCGGGTTCTCCACCGGCCCGACCGGTCCGGGCGCGGGGACGGTGACGGTGACCCGGTCCAGGAGCCGGCGCGAGGTCACCTCGACCCGTGCCCGGAGCGCCTTCCCGGGGCGGAGCGGGTCCAGGGGCACCACGCGAACGTCGAAGGGAAAGGCCAGGTCCGCCGCGCATTCCAGGCGCCGCCCGGGTTCGGGCGCCGCGGCCCGGCGGGGCAGGGCGGCGAAGGCGGCGGCGAGAACCAGCAAGGCAGCGAGGAGGACGGCGAGCGGGCGCGGTTCCAGGCGCTTCCAGGCTCGGGGACCGAGGGGCATCAAGGCTCCTTATGGGGATTCCGGATCGCCCGGATGGGGCCCGATCGGACGACGTCGCGAGGCGGACGACGACTCTTCGATTATACCAGCCCCCGATCCGGTCGGGCACGCCGTACCTCCAGGTTTGACAAGCCTTTCCGAGGCTTCTAGACTCTCCGCACCATCCCCCGGTCCCCCAGGACAGCTCGCCCACCCCGGAGGATCCAGTCATGCGGTTCACCGTCCTCGGCTCCCTTCTCGCCGCGATCGCCCTGTCCCTCCCCGCCGCCGCGGCGGAGCCGGACCTCTTCGCCAAGGCCCCGCCCCCGGACATCGACGCCTTCATGCAGATCGGATACGCGGGAAGCCCGCAGATCACCCGGGATGGAAGCACGCTCTTCTTCACCTCCAACGCCTCCGGGGTCAACCAGGTGTACCGGATGGACGGCGAGGGGGGCTGGCCGTACCAGCTCTCGGTGTTCACCGAGGGGGTGAACTTCTACAGCCTCTCCCCCGCCGGGGACTACCTGATCTGCGGGGTGGCCCGGGGCGGTGATGAGAACGCCCAGCTCTGGCTCATGGACGCCCGGACCGGCGAGACCGAGAACCTGACCCGGCTTCCCCGGGCCCGCCACGGAAACCCCGCCTGGAGCCCGGACGGGAAGGTCATCTACTACACCAGCACCGAAGCCGACGGGAAGAACTTCTTCATCTACCGGTTCGATCTCGCGGCGCGGCAAAAGTCGCGGTTGTCGGACCTCCCGGGATGGAACGCGGCCGGAGACGTGAGCGACGACGGCTCGAAGCTGCTGGTCACCCACGCCGAGTCCAACACCGACACCGACATCTACCTGGTCGATACCGCCACCGGCTCGCGGACCCTGCTCACCGGACACCGGGGGGAGGCGGTCTACGAGGCGGCCCAATTCGACCGCTCCGGAGGGAAGATCTACCTGGTCTCCAACGCCAATCCGGACGGGATCCCGCGCCGGGCGGAGCTGGATCTCGCGAGCCGCAAGCTGAGCTTTCTCGACACCTCCGGACCGTGGGAGGTCGCGGCCCTGGGCCTCTCCCCCGACCGGGGGGTGATGGGCTGGACGGTGAACGAGGACGGCTACGCGCGGCTCAGGCTGTGGGACCTGGTCCGGGATCGCGAGATTCCCTCCCCGCCCCTGGACGGCGAGGTGAGCGGGTTTTCCTTCACCGCGGGAAACCGGGTGGCGGTGGGTTTCAGCTCGGCGGTGAACAGCCCCGACGTCTGGGTCTGGGACTGGAAGGCCCCGGAGCTCCGGAAGGTGACCCGGGTCACCTATGCCGGCGTGGACCCGTCCCGGTTCGTGGCCCCGGAGCTGGTGCGCTATCCCTCTTTCGACGGCACCGAGATCCCGGCCTTCCTGTACCTGCCTCCCGGCTACCGGCCCGGACATCCGGTTCCCTTCGTCGTCCACGTCCACGGCGGTCCGGAGTCCCAGTTCACCCCCGGATTCATCCGCCACTTCCAGTACCTGCTTCTGAACGGATACGGCATCCTGGCTCCCAACGTCCGGGGCTCGGCCGGCTACGGCAAGGCCTACATGGACATGGACAACTACAAGAAGCGGTTGGATTCGGTAAAGGATCTGAAGGCGGGGGCGGACTGGCTGATCGAGAAGAAGTATTCCGCCCCGGGTCTGCTGGCGATCAAGGGGGGCTCCTACGGAGGCTACATGACCCTGGCCGCGGTGACCGAGTATCCCGAGCTGTTCTCGGCGGCCATCGACGAGGTGGGGATCGCGAATTTCGTGACCTTTCTCCAGAACACCGCCGACTATCGGCGGGCCCTGCGCGAGGCCGAGTACGGGCCCCTGACCGACCAGCCGTTCCTGGAGAGCATCTCGCCCCTGACCAAGGCCGCCCGCATCAGGACCCCCCTCCTGGTGATCCACGGGGAGAACGATCCGCGGGTCCCGGTGGGCGAGGCCCGCCAGATCGCGGCGGCGGTGACCGCGAACGGGGGCGAAGTGGATACCCTGATCTTCTCCGACGAGGGACACGGGGTGGCCAAGCGGCCCAACGTGCTCACGGTCTACCGGAGGACGGTGGAATTCCTGGACAAGTACCTGAAGCCGGACGGCCCCAAGGACGGCACCCGATGAAGAAGGCCTGGTTCGCGGCGCTGGTCCTGGCTTCGGCCGGGCTCCCCGCCTGCGGCGGCGACAGCGTCTCGCCCTCGACCGGGTTTCCCACCGCCGGGGCCGCCTCGGCCGACGTCCCCGTGACCTGGTTCGGGGAGATGCTGACCCTGACCCGGGAGACCTCCGGATTCACCCCCCCGGTGGCCGCCCGGGCCTTCGGCTACGCCGGCGTCACCCTCTACGAGGCGGTGGCGCCGGGGATGCCCGGCTACCGGAGCCTGGCCGGCCAGCTGAACGGCCTCGATCCCCTTCCCGCCGCCGGGGCGGGCGAGGAGTACGACTGGGCCGCGGTGGCCAACAGCGCCCTGGCCGCCATCACCCGCCGCCTCTACCCCACCGCGCCGCCGGCGGACCGGGCCGCGGTGGACTCGCTGGAGGCCGCCTTCGAAGCGGGCTTCCGGAAGGGCCTGACCCCCGAGGTCCTGGAGCGCTCGGTCGCCCGCGGCCGGGCGGTGGCCGACGCGGTCTACGCCTGGTCGGTGAGCGACGGCGGCCACGAGGGCTACCTCCACAACTACCCCGGCGAC
>CAYRIJ010000141.1:0-9583 GCA_964424285.1 uncultured bacterium | reverse complement strand
CTCCCAAGACCGCGGTGAAGCTGGAGGAGCTGTCCCCCCCCACCGCCTCGGCGGATCCCGCGCAATCGCCGCCGTCCGAATCCGCCCCGGTACCCGGCGCGCCGCCGGCATCCGCGATGAGCGCGACCGACGGGAACGACGACGGCGCCGCGGCCGCCCCGGACCAGGAAGCGCCGTCCAAGCCCACCCCGGTGAAGGCCGCGCCGGCGGACACCGCCGCCGCGAAGGCGACCGACGGCGGGGCGTCCACCGGAAAGGCCGTCGCCGACACCGGCAAGACGGTCCCGGCCAAGCCGGCGTCCAGGATCACCGCCGAGGCGATCAAGAAGCTGTATCCCGACATCCCCGAGTCCGACGTCCCCATCGACGTCTCCCTGGCCAAGGCCAAGGAGTTCTACGATCGGGGCGGGCTCCTGGTCCTCGACGCCCGCGATCTGGACGAGTACGTCGACGGCCACATCATGGGCGCCCTGGACGCGCCGTACGACGACAAGGTCGGGGACATCCAGTGGCTGATGGACACCGCCAAGGATCCGCGTCCGATCCTCTGCTACTGCGACGGCGGGGAGTGCGAGCTTTCGCTGGACCTGGCCACCGAGATCACCCGCACCGGACACAAGCGGGTTCTCGTCCTCACCGACGGGTACCCGGGATGGCGGAACGCGGGATACCCCATCGCGCCGGGGAAGAGACCATGAGCGGCCCCTGGGGCTGGCGGTACATCTTCCGCCTCGCCCTCGGCCTCGTGTTCGTGTGGGCTTCCCTGGCCAAGATCGGCGACGTCCCGGGGTTCGCGGGGGAGATGCACAACTACCGCATCCTCCCCATCGGTCTCGAGAACGTTTTCGCCATGACGCTGCCCTGGATCGAACTCCTGGCCGGGGTGGCCCTGGTGGTGAACATCGCCCCCCGCTCGGCCACCATCATCCTGGGCGCGCTTCTGGCGGTGTTCCTCCTGGCGATCCTGAGCGCGGTCATCCGGAACCTGGACATCGCCTGCGGGTGCTTCGGCACCTCGGACGCCACCCGCACCGGTTGGGTGGCCACATTCCGGGACCTGGGGTTCCTGGCCCTCGCCCTCCTCGGCTATCCGTGGGGAACCGCGGAACGGGTCCGGGTCCCTTCCGCGGCCGCGGCCGCCTGAGCCTGATGGCAGGGGGAGCGGCCGGGTCCGCGACGCCGCGCCGTCTCCCCCCGCCCCTTTGGCTTGTCCCGGGCGCTCCCGACGCGTAGGCTCCCCCGGTGTCCGTCCTCGTCCTGATCCTCATCTTCGTGGGGGGCTCGATCGCCGGGGTGATCAACACCATGGCCGGCGGCGGCTCCCTCATCACCCTCCCCCTCCTCATCTTCGCCGGTCTCCCGCCCACCGTGGCCAACGGCACCAACCGCGTGGCCATCGTGCTCCAGAACGTGGGGGCCCTGGCCGGCTTCCGGAGGAACGGGCTCAAGGTGGGCCGCGAGGCCTGGCTCCTGTTGATTCCCTCCCTGGCCGGCGCGTATCTCGGGGTGCGCCTGGCGGTGAACCTCGACGAGACGTTGATGCGCCGGGCCATCGGGGTGATCCTGGTGGTGATGCTGGTGCCGCTCCTTCGCCGGCGCCGCCCCCGCCCCCCCGAGGGCGCGGTGCGGGTCTCCACCCGCTGGTGGCTCTGGCCGGTCTACTTCGGAGTCGGGGTCTACGGCGGATTCCTCCAGGCCGGGGTGGGGTTCTTCTACCTGGCGCTGTTGGTGGGGCTCCAGGGTCTCGACCTGGTGCGGGCCAACCTGATCAAGATCTTCCTCATTCTCATGTACAGCATCCTCGCCCTCGCCCTCTTCCTGGCCGAGGGAAAGGTGGCGCTGGTCCCCGGCCTGGCCCTGGCCGCCGGGAACGCCTTGGGGGGCTGGGTGGGCGCGCACCTCGCGGTGCGGAAGGGCGAGAGCTGGATCAAGGTCGTCCTGGCCGTCGCGGTGATCGTCTCCGCGGCCCAACTCACCGGGCTCACCCGGCTCCTGGCCCGGGTGCTCGGCATCGGAGGCTGAACGCGTGACCCCCGGATCGATCGTGGATCTCCACACCCATTTCTTCGGCCCGGTCTTCTTCCGCACCCTGGCCGCCGCCGCCCACCCCAGGGGGGACGTCGTCCCCGGCTACGGTCGCCTTCGCGCGGCGGGGATCGAGGTCCCGGGCGGATCTCCCGTCGATCACGCCCGGAGGTGGCTGGCCGAGATGGACCGCCACGGGGTCGACCGCATGGTGACCTTCGCCAGCGTTTCCGAAGAGATGGACTCGGTGGCGGAGGGGGTGAGGGTGTCCGGCGGCCGTCTCATCCCCTTCTGCCTGGTGAACCCCGCCGCCGAGGCCTCGGCGGAGCGCGCGCGGGCCCTGGTGGAGGCCGGGGGCGCCCGGGGGCTCCTGCTCTTTCCGGCCATGCATCATTTCGATCTCTCCGACCGGGAATTGGATCCGTTCTACCGGGAGGTGGAGCGGGCCGGGATCCCGCTCATCGTGCACATGGGCGCGCTCCGGGTCCAGGTGCGCGACCTCCTGAACCTTCCCTCGGACTTCGACATCCGCTACGCGAACCCGGCGCGCCTGGCCGGCGCGGCGGAACGGTTCGCGGGGATCCGCTTCATCATCCCCCACTTCGGCGGCGGCTACTTCGAGGACGCCCTGGCCCTCGGTCGAAGCCGTCCCAACGTCTCGGTGGACACCTCGAGCAGCAACGCCTGGATCCGTCTCCAGCCCGGAGACCTCACCCTGGCCGAGGTGTTCCGGCGCGCCGTCGAGACCCTGGGTCCGGGGCGCGTCCATTTCGGAACCGACTCCAGCATCTTCCCCCGGGGCTGGCGCGACGAGGTGTACCGGGACCAGGTGCGGGCGATGGAAGAGGCCGGGCTCTCCGCATCGGACCGGGCGCGGATCCTGGCCGGAAACACCCGGTCGCTTCTGGGCTGACCGGCGGCCGGGAACCGGTCCCGCCGCCGTCCCCTCCGGCCGCGACCGTCCGGGCCCCGCGCGATTCACCGCGCGCTCCGGATGGTCTAGAATGATCCCATGGAAGTCCGCGCCGGATACCAGGAAGCCCATCTGGTGGTGGCGGCGGTGCGCGTGCTCGCCCACCGGGCCGAGGGACGCCCTCCCACCGTGGTGGAGGTGGCCGAACTCCTCGGCCTCTCGCGGGAGTGGGTGGGGGTCCTCGCCGCGTCCCTGGAACGGGAAGGCATCCTCCGGGCCCTGACCGGGCCCTATGAGAGCAGGCTCGAGGTGAAGGACCACCTCGCCCTGGAAAAGCTCCCTCGCGGCGAAGCCTCGGCCGGGGTGGACGAGGAACTCCGCGAGTTCTCGGCCCGGAAGAAACAGGAAGAGGAAACGCTCCGAAGTCTCTTCTCCTCCGGCGACGCCCTCAAGAAGCAGGAACAGAAGATCGACAAGCTGGCCGACGATCTCAAACGCTTCCAGGAAAAGCCTTCACGCCGGCTTCGCGAAAACCCGTTCGAAGACGATTGAGCCCCGCCTCCCCCTCGCGGGATTGCCGTTGAGCGGGCTCAAAGATCCGGTTGATCGGGCTCATGGACATCCCGGCCGGATCCGGGATTGAATAGGGTGCCGGATCCGATCAGCGCGGACCTGGTGACTCCGGGGGGCAGGGCCCGTTTTTCGCCCTGCGATCGTATCGAACCTACCGGAGCGTTTGCCGGGTAATCGGGATCTCAAACAATAGGTACTTGCCCGGGACGGGGCCTCGCAGGCGCGGGGCCTCGTTCCCGTCGGATCGGGCGGGCCGGTTCGGCAAGCCCGGTCTTGGCCGGGAAATCACCATATCGTGGGTTCCTTGCTTCCCAATCCCCTCCGGCGTTGGCATATACTTGGGCCCAGGGGAGGGGATGACGATGGCGACCCTGGGTGTGACTTGCGCGGAATGCTCCCTGAACGCCGGAGGCGCGTTCGCCGTTCTCGACGGCAGGGCAAGGGGCGTGCTCGAACGGGCCAAGACCGTACACGAGTACCAGCCCGGGCAGGGCCTCTTCTACGAGGGCACCCCCGCGGAAGAGGTCTATTGCATCCAGTCCGGCTTGGTGAAACTGTACCGATCCGATCCGGATGGTCGTCAATACGTTCTCCGACTGGCGGGTCCCGGGGAGTCCCTGGGGTACGAGGCGGTCCTGGCCCGTTTCCCCTACACCGCCACCGCCGAGGCGCTCCGCCCCACCCGGGGCTGCATCCTTCCCGGGCGCACCCTCCACGAGCTTCTGACCCAGGTGCCCGGACTCGGTCCCAGGCTCATCGTCGACCTCGCCGGCCGGCTCCGGGACTCCGAGGACCGCCGGGTGGCCCTGGCCCAGCGGTCGGTCCGACAGCGCGCGGCCGAACTCCTCCTCCAGTTCGCCGACGGGTCGAGTTCGGATTCCCCGGTCTCCCTCCCTCTCCGGCGCACCGAGATGGCGGACATGATCGCCACCACCCCCGAGACCTTGTCCCGGGTGCTCCGCGACCTGGGCGAGAGGGGCCTGATCGCCATCGCCCGGAAGGAATTGCGCATTCTGGATCCACGCGGCCTCAGAGCCGCGGCCTCCCGAAACCCCTGATCCCCTCTCCCCCGGCCCGTTCCTCCAGACCCCTCCGGATTCAAGCCCGCCCCCATGTCGCCGAAAACTGATGCCGAATGGGAATCTTCGGTCCGTGAACCGTCCGGACCCGGGAGGACAGGCGATTGAACGATCCGACATCCGACGTGGGGGCATACGGCGGCGTCGCCGGGAAGGTCCTTCGGGAAGCCCTATCCGGGGCCACCGTGCTCACCGGGGGCACCCTGGTCCTGGTGCTGGGCCTGGGCGGCTTCATCCTCCATCGGCTGGGCGGCCAGGGGGCCGACGTCGTCTTCGGACAGATGGTCCTGGCCCTGGTGCTGGCCCGGTTCGCCCTGAACGGGCGGTTCGGCGAGTGGGGCGGAACGCTGTTCTCCGACCGGGGAGGGTCCTGGCTCGAGGTCGCCGCGGTCACCGCGCGCTATCTCGCGCTCACCGCGGTGTGGTTCGTGCCGCTCTATCTCCTGGGCTGGCGGTTGAACGGGATCGGAGAAGCGGCGGCGGGAGCCGTGATGGGGTCGGGCGGATCCCGGATGCTCTCCCTCACCCTGCTCGCGGTGGCCGCCAGCGCGCTCACCCCTCCCGTGTTCCTGATCGCCGCGGTGGGGTCGGAGAACCTCGCCGAGGCCTTTCTCCCCGCCCACTGGCGCCGCCTGTTCGGCGGCCGGCTCCACGACCTCTTCCTGATCTACGTGGTCTACCTGGGAGCCCTGGGGATGCTGGCCGCGCTGACCCTTCCTCCCCTCCTCGCGTTGGCCATTCGCCATCCGGAACCGGCCCTCATGTCCGGACTGGGGATCCTCGCCTTCACCGTCGGCCTCTCGGCCTCGCTCCTGGGCCGGCTCTGCGGTTTCTTCGCCGCCTTCGAGGGCGGGGGGGCGGCGGCGGAAGGGC
Organism: uncultured bacterium; assembly: GCA_964424285.1. GTDB lineage: Bacteria > Eisenbacteria > RBG-16-71-46 > JABDJR01 > JABDJR01 > CAVSKL01. Next base: position 4,120 of record CAYRIJ010000141.1, on the reverse strand, counting down.
GCCCGGACCCCGGGGATCCCGCCCTCGCGCCGGAGTCCGCCGGCGCCGAGGCCTCGATGTTCCCTTCCCCCGAAGGCGAGCCGGGAACGATCTACCGCGCATCGGATCCGCCGGCTCCGGTCGTGGAGGATCCGGCGGGAACCGGGATGAGCGCCCCCGACCCGATCGATCCTCCCCCCTCCGATCGGGGAGCGCGGATCGGAGCCTCCGGATTCCAGCTCGTGGAAGGCGGGAAGCCGCACACCCCCTCGGGCAAGGGGCCGCTCCTCGACGCCCGGCAGCGGGTGGAGGAGTTGGTCGCGCGGTCCGGCGCCGACTCCCGGGCGGCCCTGGACGGGCTGGAGGAGCTGCGGGCGGACTACGCCCCGAACCCGTTGGTCCTTCATGCGCTGACCCTGCTCCGGCAGAGGGCCGGGGACAAGGACGGCTCCTTCGAGCTGGCCCCCGAGGCGCTGGCCCTCTGCCTGGCGCGCGGAGCGACCAAGCTCGCCGCGGAGATCTACGCCACCCACCTCTACGGCGCGGAGACCTTCGGGCTCTCCCGGGATCAGGTGCTGGAGCTGGCCGACGAGCTTCGCCGGGACCGGATGCTGGCCGCGGCGGAGACCGCATACCTTCGCGTCCTGGATCGGGACCGGGAGGAGCGGCGGGCGGTGAAGGGGCTCCTCCAGGTAGCCGACGGCTATCTCCATCACGCCCCCAATTTCCCCGATGCCCACCGGCTCTATGGCGTGCTCCTGGAGCGCTGCCCGGATTCCCCCCTGGCCATGTTCATGCGGGAGGGCCTGGCCGAGGCCGAGCGACGGATGCACCAGGCCTCGTGACCCGGACCGGGTCGGGCCGCGGTTGACAGCGCTTTCCCCGGCGGTTTAACTCCCCCAGGGCGCGGCACGAATCCGCCGCGCCCGCTTTCCCGGCGCGCCGGCGCGCTCCGGAACCGGGGACGGTCGCCCCCGGCCACGGGAGAGCAACGGGCGCACCGGGGGGATGAACCACCGCCATGACCGACTTCAAGCGCCGGGCCGTCGTGTCCGCCTTTTTCGCCCTCGCGGTGCTGTCCCCGTCCGCCCCGGCATGGGCGGTCTCCCGGCAGGAGGAGGACGCCCGCCCCCCCTTCGACGCGTTCAACCTGGAATACGAGGCGTTTCCCCGGGCGGCGGCCGGCCCCGGCGGGGGCGACTCCGGCGCGAAGATCCGGACGGCCGCGGCCCGAGCGTCGCTGAACGTTCCCATGCCGATCGGCGCCCGTACCACCTTCGTGCACGGGCTCCGCTACTCCTACCTCCATTTCGACTACTCCGGGTTCGATCCGGGAAGCGGCCCCCCGCTCCCGACCGATCTCCACGTCGCCGGATACTCCCTGACCGTTCTCCGGAAGTTCTCCTCGTCCTGGCTCCTGCACGTCCGGGCCGCCCCCGAGATCGCCTCGGACTTCCAGAACATCGACCACCGGCAAGTGAAGGCTCAGGGAGAGGGATTTCTCGACCACCGCATGCGGCGGAACCTGGTCTGGGGTCTCGGGGCCGCCTATACCGATGTCCGGGGGAGACCCGAGGTGTTGCCGGTGGTCCACGTGCTGGTGAACCCGGGGGGCCGGGCCCGGGGCGAGCTTCTCCTCCCCTACCGCGGCCGGGCCATGCTGACCCTCCTTCCCGGCCTGGATCTCGGAATTCGCGGGCGGCTGGAAGGGGACCGGTTTCGGATCGGGCGGGACGGAGCCGGACGGAACACCCTGGTCTGGTACTCGGTGGCGACGGTGGGACCGACCCTGGAGATCGAGACCATGAACGGGATGTATCTGGTCTTCGACGCGGGGAAGGCGTTCGAGCGCACGTTCGAGATCCGGGACGAGAACGACGACACGAAGCTGGTGGATCCGGATCCGAAGAGCGTCTTCTTCCTGCGGGGCGGCATCTCGCTCCGGATGTGAGCCCCACCCGCGAGGTGACGGCGACGTGAAACATGCCGACGGCCGGACCCGAGACGTTCTGGTGGTGGGCGGAGGCCTGAACGGTCTCGCCTCCGCCTGGCAGCTCGCCCGCCTCGGAGCGGGCCGGATCGCCGTGCTGGAGCGCTTTCGGCCCGGCCACCGCTTCGGGAGTTCCCACGGCGCCGCCCGCGTCATCCGCACCACCTATCCGAGCGCGGTGTACGCAAACCTCATGCGGATCGCCAACGCCGAGGAGTGGCCCCGGCTGGAGCGATCGGCGGAGGAGCCCCTGATCCACCGCCACGGCGGCATCTTCTTCGGTCCGGCGGGGGGGCTCTACGACGGCTATGCCGAGGCCATGGCCGCCTTCCCCGACGAGGTGGACCGGCTCTCCCCGTCCGAGGCGGCGAGGCGGTTTCCCGGCTTCCGGTTCGAGGACGCGGCGGGCGCGCTGTGGGACCGGTCCGCCGGGGTGATCGCCGCCGCCCGGACCCTTCGGGCCCTGGACCGCCTCTGCCGCTCCGCCGGGGTGGAGATCCTCGAGGAGACGCGGGTGACCGGGATCGCCCCCGGCCCGGAAGCCATCCGGGTGGCCACCGACCGGGGGACCCATCGGGCGGAGCGGGTGGTCGTGACCGCGGGGGCATGGACGGCGACCCTCGTCCCCGAGCTCTCCCGCCGGCTCACCGTGAAGCGCCAGCACGTGGGCTTCTACCGGCTGGGCACGGATCGCGCCGACGTCTCCCCGGAACGATTTCCGATCTGGGCCTACCTCGGCCGGGAGGAGGACGACTTCTACTACGGCCTCCCCGAGTTCGAGCGCGAGGGCGTCAAGGCGGCCCGCCACGTGACCTCGGGTGGAGAGGGGGACGATCCGGACGCGGTTCGCGAGCCCTCGGAACCGGCCCTGGGGGACCTGGACGCCTTCGTGGCGCGACTCTTCACCGCCCCGGTGGAGGCCCGCGTCGGCGCGGAGACCTGCCTCTACACCAACGCCCCCAACGAGGACTTCATCCTCGATCGCCACCCCTCGGACCCGCGAATCGTGATCGGCGCCGGGTTCTCCGGCCACGGCTTCAAGTTCGGTCCGCTCACCGGCCGGATCCTCGCCGAGCTCTGCCTCCACGGGCGGACCTCGGTCCCGCCCTTCGAGGCGAACCGGAGGGTCTTCGCCTTCCCGTGATCCGGTCCGGGGGGGCGGCGGCGACCGCCCCCCCGGCCTCATGCCTCTAGAACACGAAGTCCAGCCGGGCGGTGAAGGATGAGCTGGTGGCGTCCCCGAAGGTCTCCACCGTGGAGAGCCCCGTGGTCTTCACGTAGGCATCCTGGACCACCCGGTACGAGTACTCGGCGTGGACGGCCACGTTGTCCTCCAGGTAGTAGCGGGCACCCGCCGTATAGCGGTTCACGTCGAACCCGCTGACCTTGGACTGGTCGACCAGGTCGAACCGGGCGAACCCCACCAGCTTCACCGTGGGGAGCACGCTCAGCTCGGCGAAGCCGCCCGAGTAGTCCACCTGCTTGGCCGCCTCCCACAGCGCCTTGTCGTCCATCGCCCACAGGTACTGCAACGCGAGGTTGAACATGGAGGCGTTCAGGCTGGCGTCGATGCCGAGCCGCGAGAAGCTCTCGCGGTCGCCGCCGCCCAGCGGCCGCGCTTGCCCGAGGTAGCCGGTCACGCCCAACCGCTGTCCCACCGTCTGCCCCTCGCCGGGACCGAGCACGTAGGCGGCCCGGACGTACATGTCGGCGGGGGTGTCCTCGGGGGCGTTGGTGGCGGAGCCGTCGACCCAGCCCGCGGCGTACTGGAAGCGCTGCGGACCGTAGCCGCTCAATTCGATGCCGGATTGGGTTTCCGAGAGCGCCGGGCCTCCGGGGAAGCCGACGTCGTAGACCTCGTACGGCGCCACGCTGAGCTGGCGCTTGACGCTGAACGGAAGGTAGGCGGGCTCGAACCGCCCCACCCTCGCGTTGAGCCAGGTGCCGGCGAGATCGCTCAACACGAGGCTCGCCATCTCCAGCGTCCCCTCCTGCTCGGCGATCCCCCGGGCGGCGGAAATCGGCGGTACGTAGACCATGAAGTAGCCGATGCGCGGTCCCAGGAGGCCGGCGGAGAGCACGTCCAACCCGTTCAGCCGGAAGTCGCTCTCATCGCCCGCGCCGTAGTAGGCCTTGGCCACGTAGTCGCGG
>CAYRIJ010000140.1:0-9641 GCA_964424285.1 uncultured bacterium | reverse complement strand
AGCATGCCGAGGAGGGTGGCGAACGCCGAGAACAGCACGGTCAGCTCGAAGGTCACCGGCACGAACGCGGGGATGGAGAAATAGGGCTTCCCCGCGACCTTGATCGGATAGTTCACCGCCGCCGTCCACCACTGGAGCCAGAGCCCGAAGGACCCTCCGAAGATGGCTCCCAGGAGCACGATCCACGGCACCTTGGAGCCCGGGTTCCCCAGCACCCGGTCCAGACCGTGGACCGGGAAGGGAGAGTAGGCGTCGAGCCGGGAGTAGCCCTGGGCCCGCACCCGCTCGGCGGCGTGCAGAAGGTCCTGGGTGGTCGCGTATTCGGCCATCACCCCGTAAATCTCGTCCTTGGGCGCGGGCTTGGTGCTCACGACGTCGGCTCCTCCGCGGGCTCCGGATGGAGCTTGCGATGGGGATTCGCCTGGGGCAGGACGCCCTTCACCTCGAACATGGCGATCATGGGCAGGAACCTGAGGAACAGGAGGAAGAAGGTGAAGAACAGGCCGAAGCTCCCGGCCAGGGTGCAGAGGTCCACCCAGGTGGGCCGGTAGTAGCCCCAGGCCGAAGGCAGGTAGCCCCGGTGGAGCGACATCACGATCACGAAGCGCTCGAACCACATCCCGATGTTGACCAGGATCGAGGCCACGAACATCACCGGGATGTTCCGGCGGAGCTTGCGGAACCAGAAGATCTGGGGCACCAGCACGTTGCAGCTGACCATGATCCAGTAGGCCCACCAGTAGGGACCGAACGCCCGGTTGATGAAGGTGAACCCTTCCACCGGGTTGGCGCTGTACCAGGCGATGAAGAACTCGGTCGCGTAGGCGTAGCCCACCATCATCCCCGTGAGCAGCATGATCTTGTTGACGTTGTCCAGGTGGTCGAGGGTGATGAGGTCCTCGAGCTTGTAGATCCGGCGGGCGATGACCGCGAGGGTCATCACCATGGCGAAGCCGGAGTAGATGGCGCCGGCCACGAAGTACGGGGGGAAGATGGTGCTGTGCCACCCCGGCACCACGGCCACCGCGAAGTCGAAGCTCACCACGGAGTGCACCGAAAGGACCAGCGGAGTGGAGAGGCCGGCCAGGATCAGGTAGGCCTTCTCGTAGTTCACCCAGTGGCGATTGGATCCGCGCCAGCCCAGGGCGAGCACCCCGTAAACGAGCTGGCGGATCTTCCCCTTGGCCCGGTCCCGGATGGTGGCCAGGTCGGGAACCAGCCCGGTGTACCAGAACAGGAGGGATACGGTGAAGTAGGTGCTCACCGCGAAGACGTCCCAGAGGAGCGGGCTCCGGAACTGGGGCCAGATCATCTCCCAGTTGGGAATGGGCAGCGCCCACCAGATCACCCAGATGCGCCCCACGTGGATGGTGGGGAACATGAGGGCGCAGATCACCGCGAAGATGGTCATGGCCTCGGCGAAGCGATTGATGGCGGTCCGCCACTTCTGCCGGAAGAGATAGAGCACGGCGCTGATCAGGGTCCCCGCGTGCCCGATCCCCACCCACCACACGAAGTTCACGATGGCGAAGCCCCAGCCCACCGGGCTGTTGACCCCCCACACCCCGATCCCGGTCCAGATCAGGTAGGCCACCATGGCCACGAACAGGCCGAGGAGGGAAAGCGCCCCCCCGAAGGCGACGTACCAGCCGAGGGGGGTCTTGGCCAGGACCGGGGCCGCCACCATCCGGGTGACGTCCTCGAACCCGTGTCCACCCGCCACCAGCCGGGAGCGACGGCGCGGGTCGTCGTAGAACTCGGGTCCCTCAGGCTTGGCGGGAATGCTCGCGCTGGTCATCACGCGCTCTCCAGCTCGGGGTTGGGGTTCCGGAGCCTGGCCAGGTAGGTGGTCCGGGGCCGGGTATCCAGCTCGGCGAGCAGGGTGTAGTCCCGGCTCTGCGCCTTCAGCTTGGACACCCGGGTCTTGGGGTCGTTCACGTCGCCGAAGACGATGGAGCCGGTCGGGCACACCTCCTGGCAGGCGGTCCGGATCTCCCCGTCCCGGACCGCGCGCGACTCGTTCTTGGCGTCGATCTTGGCCCGGTTGATCCGCTGCACGCAGTAGGTGCACTTCTCCATCACCCCCCGCATGCGGACGGTGACGTCGGGGTTCTTCTCCATCTTCTCGACTTCGGTCATCCCCCGGTTCCAGTCGTAGTAGTTGAACCGGCGCACCTTGTAGGGGCAGTTGTTGTTGCAGTACCGGGTGCCGATGCAGCGGTTGTAGGTCATGTCGTTCAGACCCTCGTCGCTGTGCGCGGTGGCCTGGACCGGACAGACGCTCTCACAGGGGGCGTTCTCGCACTGCATGCAGGGGATCGGCTGGTGCACCGCCTCGGCGTTCTCCATCTCGCCCACGTAGTAGCGGTCGAGCCGGATCCAGTGCATCTCCCGGCCCCGGCGCACCTGGTCCTTGCCCACGATGGCGATGTTGTTCTCGGACTGGCAGGCGGTGGTGCAGGCGTTGCAACCGATGCAGGTGTTGAGGTCGATGGAGAGCCCCCACTGGTGGCCCTCCTTGAAATCGTATTCGCGGTCCAGATAGAGCGTGGTGGGCCCCTTCGGAAGCTCTTCCATCTCCCTGGCGAATTCGGGGTTCTTCCGGTACTCCTCGAGGGTGCCCTCGCGCATGAGGGGACGACCGTCCATGGTGAAATGGGTCTGGGTGGAGACCAGCTCGTAGGTGTCGCCGGTCCGGGTGACCGTCGCTCCCTGGACGGCGTGCGGGTCATCCGAGGCGCGGATGGTGTAGGCGTTGAACCCCGGACCCTCGCCGATCCGCCCGGCCACGGTCCGCCCGTAGCCCAGGGGAAGGGTGATGCTGTGGTCGGCCTGGCCGGGAGCCACCCAGACCGCCACCGTCAGGGTGCGCCCCCCCGCCTTCAGGCTCACCAGGTCGCCGGTGGCGAGCCCCAGCGCCTTGGCGGTGGCCGGGCTCATCAGGGCCGCGTTGTCCCAGACCATCTTGGTGAGGTTGTCGGGAAGCTCCTGGAGCCAGCCGCTGTTGGCCCAGCGGCCGTCCCAGAGGCAGTGATCGGGGCGGAACACCACCTCGAGCCTCTGCGGGGACGGGGCCTCCGCGGGCTTCCAACCGGCCCAGGCCCGGCCCACCGAGGCGCCGTCGGGAGAGGCCGGGACCTCGGCGTAGGCGCTTCCGGCCACCAGGCCGTCGTTGAGCGCCCGCCGCCACTTCTCCGTCACCCCCAGCGCCCCCCACGCCTTCCCGTAGCGTTCCTGGAGCATGTCGTGCCCGTCCTGGGCGGGCCGGTCGAGCAGGAAGGCCAGGAGCTCCATCTCGCTCTTCCCCTCGTAGAGCGGGGCGATCAGCGGCTGCTGGATGGAGAGGGTGCCGTCCCAGGCGCGACCGTCCCCCCAGCTCTCCAGGAAATGGGCCCGGGGGAGATGCCAGGACGCGGCGGCGCCGGTCTCGTCCCGATAGAGCCCGAGGTGAACGGTGTTCTTGACCTTTCCCAGCCGCTCGGCGAACCGGAGGTCGGCGGGGGCGTTGTAGACCGGGTTTCCCCCGAGCACGAACAGGGTTTCCACCCCGCCCCGATCCATGGCCGCGGACAGATCGGCCAGGGAGGCGGTCTGACCCGGGGTCTCGGGTTCCTCGGTGTACCGCACCACCGGGCCCAGGTTGGAAAGCGCGGCGTTCAGCGCGTGGACCAGGGCATGCACTTCCGCGGGCTGGCCCGATCCGGCCAGAACCACCGACCGTCCGCGATGGCCGGCAAGATCGGCGGCCAGGGCTCCCAGGAACTTCCGCTGTTCCTCGGTCAGGGTCTTCGAGGCCTCGGCGGCGCCCCCCCCGCTCACCCCGGCCACCGCCACCCCGCGCGACGCCAGGGCGCCGGCCAGGGCCAGGGCGAATCCGGCCACCTGGACGTGGGGAAGCCGGAGGCGATGGTCGGCCATGGTGCCGGTCACCGAGAACGGGCTCTCCACCACGTAGAGCCGGTTCATGGTGTCCTTCTCCGAGGCCACCCGCCGGCGCGCCGCGAAGTCGCGGGCGTGGCGCACCGAGTTGGGCTCGGTGTAGAGGAAGTCGGAATCGAGGGAGAGAACGACGTCCGCCTGATCGAGCTGGAGCTGGGTGCGAAGCGGCCGTCCGAAGGCGATCCGGGAGCCCTCGATCGCCGCGTCGCGATTCACCGGTTCGTAGACGTGCCACCGGGCCTTGGGGTAGGCCTGCTTGACCTCGTCGACGATCGCGGCCACCGACGGAGAGCTCGTGCTCTCCATGAGGAAGCGGAGACGGGCGCCGCCGTCGGCCCGGTGCCGGGCCAGTTCGGGCCGGACCCACGCCGCGAAGTCCTGCCAGCTCCTCTGGTTCGCACCCTGGTACGGGCGCTGGGAGCGGTCGGGGTCGTAGAGTTCCAGGGTCGCCGCCTGGGCCCACACGTGGGTGGCCCCGAGGCTCGAGGGATGGTCGGGGTTCCCCTCGATCTTGGTGGGCCGGCCCTCGTTGCTGGTGACCAGGATCCCCTCGGCCACCCCCCGGAAGTTCATCACGCTCGCGTATTGCTGGGGGACCCCGGGAAGCAGGTCCTCGGGCATCCGGCTGTAGGGAAGGATCCGGGCCAGCGGCCGTCGGCAACCGACCAGGCCGGAAAGCGCCACCGCCGCCCCCATGAGCCCGATGAACTTTCTCCGCGAGACCGGATCGATCACCTCATCGAGCATGGAGGGGAACTTGCGGGCCACGAGCTTCTGGAACTCCGGCGTCTCGGCCGCCTCCTCGAGGCTCCGCCAGTAGGTCCTCCCGTTCATGTCCGGCCCGGCGTGGGTGGAGGGTTCGCTCATCGGTGACACCCCGAGCAGTTGGTGGTCGGATTGATGTTGTTGGCCTTCTTGAGCTCCATCCCCAGGGTGAGCTGGTCCCCCGGCGGCCGGTAGCCCATGATGGTGACCTGGTCCTTGGGCCGGAGGAACTTCTCGGGATGGCGATGGCAATCGAGGCACCACGCCATGTTGAGGGGTTTGGCCTGGTAGACCCGCTCCATCTGGTCGATGCGGCCGTGGCAGCTCTCGCAGCCCACGCCCGAGTTCACGTGGATGCTGTGGTTGAAGTAGACGAAGTCGGGGGAATGGTGGACGCGGATCCATTCCACCGGCATCCCGGTGGCGAAGCTCTCCCGGACCGGCAGGAGCTTCTCGCTCTCGGGCTTGATCAGCTTGTGGCAATTCATACAGGTCTGGGTGGCGGGAACCATGGCCACCGGCGAGCGCTCCACCCCCACGTGACAGTACCGGCAGTCGATCCCGAGGTCGCCGGCGTGAAGCTTGTGGCTGTAGGGGACGGGCTGCTCCGGCGAGTACCCCACCTGAGTGGTGTAGGGGGACAAGTTGTAGGTGGCGAAGGCGATGACCCCCACGAAGAGCAGGGTTCCCACCGCTCCGGCCCAAAAGGGCGCCCGATTGGACCACTTGGGAAACAACATGATCTGTTTCCGTTCCTCCTCGCCCACGTCGAGGCGCGGCCCGCGGCGCAACCGCCGTTCCGCGTCCCGCCGGGCCCGTTTGAAATCCGAGCGACCTCAGGATCCGATGCGGTTCCGGCAAGGCGACCCGGAACCGCGGAGTCCGCCTCCCGAGGAAGGAAGCAGAGTCCACCCAAAGGCCGGACCGTGACAAGTGAGTCCGAAGCCCGGAAGTCCGGCACTCGAGCGGGAACCCGGGCGAGTCACCGGATATCCGATAAGGACGGTCCTGTTTGAGATCAAAGCCAACCCGTTTCGGCCTTACCGGAGGGCCAGCGGCCCGGGGACCCTGACCCCGTCCCCTTTCCAAGATGACAAAGATTGGATAAGCCTCTTCCACGTCTTTGCCGTCTTCCGACCGTAAGCGCTTGTCCGAACGGAACTAATCCCTGTTTGGAGCGACGCACCGGAGGGCCGATTACGGGAGCCAGTCGACGATTTTACTCACCGCGCCCGGGTCTGTCAGCAACTTTGTGACGGAATTCACAAGTGAGACTGCCCCTTCCCGGGACCGGGCTCGGGGGTGTAGCGATCGAGCATGAGCCCCAATACCCCGAGCCCCGCGGTGAAGGAGCCGAGGAAGAGGAGCGGTAGGTCGGGCCAGAACATGTGGGTCTGGAAGAAATGCGGGAGGAAGCGCGCCAGGTAGAGGAGCCCCAGCCCGGACAGTACGCCCTGGGCCCAGGCCATCCGACGCTCGGTCAAGACCGCCAGGACCCCCAGCACCACCCCACCGGCGAGGCCCGCAATCAGGGAGCGTTCACCCCCCCACCGGGCATAGGCCTGTATTCCCCCGGCGATCGAGACCAGCGCCAGGAGCGCTCCCATCACCGCGGCCGCTCGCGTCATGGTCTTCCCTCCCTCTCACGCGCCCCAACCGGCCAGCCTCATGATGATCCGGAGGGCGAGGTTCGCGTAGATCCCGGCCATCAGGTCGTCGGCCACCACTCCCTGTCCTCCGGGGAGGTTCTGGGCCCGCCCGGCCGGGAAGGGCTTCACCACGTCCAGGATCCGGAACAGGACGAACCCGGTGAGGAGCACCGCCGCCTGGGTCCCCGGATCGGGAGCCAGGCCGATCCCGAGAAACGTCACCAGCATCCCCGCCACCTCGTCGATCACGATGGCCTTGGCGTCGTGGCCGTAGAACCGCTCGGCCCGGGTGCTGACCAGGACGCCCACCCAGGTCACCCCGGCCAGGAGCGCCACCTGGCCCCAGATCGGCCAGCCCAGGATCCAGAGGAGGAACGGAACCGTCGCCAACGATCCGAAGGTGGCCGGGGCGAAGGGGGCGGCCTCTCCGATCAGGAGGAAGGTGGCGGCGAGCCGGATCCCCATCGGGGTGCCCGGGGCGGGTGAACGCTTCATGCGCGGCCTCGGACGCGGGCCTGCGTCCGGGGGCGGACGGTCCGGCCCGTGGGGGCGGTATCGGACCGGCGCGTGCATCGGCTGGTGGGCGCGCGGTTTGCGGCCGGGACCCGGGGTTCCTCGCTCATGGGGCCAGAACTGTAGCACGCCTTTCCCCCGGCCGCCTCCCTCCCTCGTCCCGAGCGCGCGGGCGCGGCCCCCCGGCCCCCTCCGGGGTCAATTGCCCCGATCCGCCGGACGCCCCCCCGGCCCCGGAGCCGCGTCCCCCTTCCCCCACTGCCGTACCGGGTTGTGGAATCCGGGCCGGTTCCCGGGCCGGATGACCGCAGCCCGCGGGCAGGCGATCCGCGGCCGGCGTCCGTCCCGACTCATGCCGGATGCGTCTATAGTTCTTTTTGATACAACATGGCGCACAATTCCCGGGTGAACGATCATGGAGGGCCCGCTCCGTGCCGATGATCGAGGGGAACACGGACCGTCGGCCGACGGGAAGGATGCCGCCATGCTGATCCAGGACTCGCAGGAACGGACCCGGAATGCCCCGGTATTCGGGCCGGTCGATCTCCCCGAAGAGGCGACGTTGGAGCGGCACAGCTGGCGGAACTGGATCCTGGTCACGGCCATTCTCTTCGTGACCACCACGGGGCTGGCCGCGGTCATCCTGAGCCTGATCGAGGACCGGGGCTACAGCCCCTGGCCCTGGTCTCACAGCGACATCGCGCTCCTGGGCGCCCTGGTGGCGGTGGAGCTCCTGTTCATCGGGTACCTCACCGTTCAGGAAAAGCGGGTGATGGGGATGAGGAGCCACCTGGTGCGGCTCCAGAAGGAAACCATCGAACGGATGGAGCACCACTACCTTCGGCTCGACGACATCCTGAAGGTCACCCGCACCACCGGGGCGTCGACCGATCCCCAGGCGGTGTTCGACGTCATGACCCGGACCTGCGCCGAGACCTTCCACTGCGATCAGGTCTCGCTCATGCTCTTCGACCCGAAGGAAGGGGTGCTGGAAGTGCGCTCCGCCACCGGTCACGAGAACCTGAACCGGGTTCTGGGGGCCCGCCAGCGGCTGGGACACGGGGTGGCGGGGTGGGTGGCCGAGGCCCGCGAGCCCCTCATCCTGGGGCCCCATGTCGACCCCGCCCGCTTCCAGGGCCTCAAGAACAAGGTGGCCACGCTCTCCGCGGCGATGGTGGTGCCGATCGTCCTTCGGGACGAGCTGCTCGGAGTGCTGAGCGCGAGCAGTCGGGCCGAGGGGATGCGCTACGACAAGAACGACCTGCGCGCGCTGGAAGTCTTCGCCGAGACCACGGGGATCAGCATTCGCCACGCCCAGCAGAGCGAGTGGATGCGGGAGACCATCCGGAAGCTCGACGCCGCCCTCCAGGAGCAGGAGATCCACCTGGGACTCGGAAAACGGCCCCGGGACGAAATCGCTCCGGCCGCGTGACCGGCTCGGCGGCCCGTCGTCCGCGGCCGGACCGGCGTTCGGGCTAGTCCCCCTCCTCCATCGGCTTCCGACCGGAGAGCGCGCGAGCCAGCGTGGCTTGGTCCGAGTACTCCAGGTCGCCTCCCATGGGAATGCCGCGGGCGATGCGGGTCACCCCCACCGGGTAGGGCTTGAGGAGATCGGCCAGGAAGTGCGCGGTGGCCTCGCCGGGGGGATTGGGGTTGGTGGCCAGAATGACCTCGGTGACCTCGCCGTAGCGGACCCGCTCCACCAGCTCCCGCGAGCGGATCTCGTCCGGACCGACGTTCTCCAGGGGGTTCAGGGCGCCCCGAAGCACGTGGTACTGCCCGCGGTACCCCCCCGACGCCTCGATGGCCAGGACGTCCATCGGCTGCTCCACCACGCAGATGGTGTCCCGCCGGCGGCGCTCGTCGCGGCAGATGAGACAGGGGTCGTCCTCGGTGAAGTTCCCGCACACCGAGCAGGTGCGCACCTGCTCCTTCACCGCGCGGATGGCCTCGGCCAGGGACAGCGCCTCTTCGCGCCCGGTCTTCAGGAGATGGAAGGCCAGGCGCTGGGCGCTCTTCCGCCCCACGCCGGGGAGCTTGGTGAGCTCCTCGACCAGGGTCTCGACGGATCGGCTGGAGAACTGCATGGGCGGGGCGCCGGCGCGGTCAGAAGAGACCGGGGAGGTTCATGCCCCCGGTCACCTTGGCCATCTCGGTCTGCATGAGGGTTTCGGCATGGTTGCGCGCCTCGCGGATGGCCGCCAGGACCAGGTCCTCGAGCATCTCGACGTCGTCGGGGTCCACCGCCTCGGGCTTGATCTTGAGGCCGAGCACCTCCTGCTTCCCGTTCATCCGCACGGTGACCATCCCGCCCCCCGCCGTTCCCTCCACCTCCCTGGCCTCCAGCTCCTCCTGGACCCGGGCCATCTTGGCCTGCATCTCCTGGGCCTGCTTCATGAGCTTGCCCATGTTGCCCATTCCCTTCATGTGCATCCGCTCCTTCGCGTGGTGGTGATGACCGAAATCGCGTCCGCCGTCCGTCTCCGGACGATCGATCCTAGGGAAGGATCTCGCCGTCGAACATGTCGAGCGCCTTCTGGAGCATCGGCTCGTCCTTGAAGATCTGGCCCATGGTGCGGGTGTCCTCGGCCGCGCTCTTGGCCCGGGGCTTCCTTTGCTTCTCCACCGGCGGCGCGGGTTCGCTGACCGCCGGATCGGGCGAGGCTTCCCCGGCCGGGGCCTTCGCCGGGGCCTTCGCTGCGGCCCTCGCCGGGGCCGCGTCCTTCGAGGAGGCGGCCTTCCCCGCCATGGGGGCGATGTCCGTGGAGCCTGCCG
>CAYRIJ010000139.1:0-9648 GCA_964424285.1 uncultured bacterium | reverse complement strand
GGGAGCACGTGGCGCGGCTCCTGGACGCGGGGACGGCCTATCGCTGCTTCTGCACTCGGGAGCGTTTGGAGGAGATGCGAAGACGCCAGGGGGCGGGGACGGGATACGACCGGCACTGCCGCGATCTGCCCGCCGCCGAATCCCGGTCCCGCGCCGAGGCGGGGGAGGCGCACGTGGTGCGGATGAAGGTGCCGCTCACCGGCGTCTGCGTCGTGCACGACCTCCTTCGCGGGGAGATCCGGAAGGACTGGGCCTCGGTGGACGACCAGGTCATCCAGAAGTCCGACGGGTTCCCCACCTACCATCTCGCGGTGGTGGTGGACGACCACCTGATGGAGATCACCCACGTGATCCGCGGGGAGGAGTGGATCAACTCCGTCCCCAAGCACCTCAAGCTCTACCAGGACTTCGGCTGGGAGCCCCCGGTCCACTGCCACCTCCCGCTCCTCCGGAACGACGACGCCAACAAGACCAAGCTCTCCAAGCGGAAGAACCCCACCTCGATCAACTACTACCGGCGGGCGGGGTTTCTCCCGGAGGCGCTCCTCAACTTTCTGGGTCTCATGGGTTGGTTGATGCCGGACGGAGAGGAGAAGTTCTCCGTGGACGACATGACCCGGAACCTGGACCTCCGGAAGATCTCCCTCGGCGGACCGGTGTTCGACGCCGCCAAGCTCCGGTGGCTGAACGCCCGCTATATCCGGGAGAACTACACCGCGCCGGAGCTTCAGGCCGCCCTGGAACGCTGGGCCCTGAACCCGGAAACCGTGTCGCGGATCGTCCCCCTGGTCCAGCCGCGGCTCGAGACCCTGGGGGACTGGGGACGGCTCACCGCCCCGTTCTTCTCCGACCAGGTGGCCTTCGATCCGGACGCGCTGCTCATCAAGGGGAAGGACCGGGACGAGACCCGGGCGGTCCTCCAGATGGCGGCCTGGCGCCTGGACGGGATCCGCGAGTTCACCGCCCCGGTCCTCGAAGCCTGCTTCGGGGAGCTGGCCTCGGTCCTCGAGCTCAAGCTCCGGGACCTGCTGGCCCCGTTCTACGTGGCCCTGAGCGGCTCCCGGGTCTGGACCCCCCTCTACGACTCCATGGAGATCCTGGGCGCGGACATGGTCCGGGTGCGGCTCCGGCGGGCCCTGGAGGAGCTGGGCGGGGTGTCCGGGAAGGAAGCCAAGCGGCTGGAGAAGCGCTACGAAGAATTGTTCTCCGGGAACGTTTCCCCGCCACCCGTAAAACCCGACTCCGCCGAAGGGACCGACTCATGAGCGACCCCCGCGACGGCGCGCCCCCCGGCGCCTCCACCGACTTCATCCGCGAGATCGTGGCCCGGGACGTGGCCGCGGGGAGGAACGGGGGGAAGGTGATCACCCGGTTCCCCCCCGAGCCCAACGGCTACCTGCACATCGGACACGTGAAGGCCATCTGCCTCAACTTCGGACTCGCCGAGCGCTACGGCGGGACCTGCAACCTGCGCTTCGACGACACCAACCCGAGCGCCGAGGAGCAGGAGTTCGTGGAGTCGATCCAGGCCGACGTGCGCTGGCTGGGCTTCGACTGGGGGGACCGGCTCTTCTTCGCCTCGGATTACTACCAGCGCCTCTACGAGTTGGCCGAGGTCCTGATCGAGCGCGGGAAGGCGTACGTGGACGATCTCACCGCCGACGAGATCCGCGAGTACCGCGGCACCCTCACCGAACCGGGGCGCGAGAGTCCGCACCGCGGGCGCACGGTGGAGGAGAGCCTGGACCTCTTCCGGCGCATGCGGGCGGGGGAGTTCCCGGACGGGGCCCGGACCCTGCGCGCGCGGATCGACATGGCCTCGCCGAACCTGAACATGCGGGATCCCGTGCTCTACCGGATCCTGCGGGCGCATCACCTCCGGACCGGCGACGCCTGGTGCATCTACCCCATGTACGACTTCGCCCACCCGCTCTCCGACGCGGTCGAAGGGGTGACGCACTCGCTCTGCTCCCTGGAGTTCGAAAACCACCGGCCCCTGTACAACTGGGTGCGGGACGAGACCGGGGTGGAGGGCCGCCCCGAGCAATACGAGTTCGCCAAGCTGTTCGTGAGCTACACCGTCACCAGCAAGCGGCGGCTCCTCCGCCTGGTGCGCGAGGGGCGGGTGGACGGATGGGACGATCCCCGCATGCCCACCCTGAGCGGGCTCCGGCGGCGGGGCGCCACCCCGACCGCGCTCCGGAGCTTCGTGGAGGGGTTGGGGGTGGCCAAGCGCGAAACCCTGGTGGACGTGTCCCTCCTGGAGTTCGCCCTTCGCGAGGACCTGAACCGCACCTCGCTCCGGCGGATGGCGGTGCTCGATCCGGTGAAGCTCGTGATCACCAACTACCCCGAGGGCCAGACCGAGGATCTGGAGGCGGTCAACAACCCCGAGGATCCCGCCGCCGGCACCCGGTCCGTGCCGTTCTCCCGGGAACTCTGGATCGAGCGGGAGGATTTCCGCGAGGTTCCGCCGCCGAAGTACCACCGGCTCTCCCCGGAGAAGGAGGTGCGGCTCCGCTACGCCTACATCGTCAAGTGCACCGGGGTGGTGAAGGACGCGGACGGGAACGTGATCGAGGTGCACTGCACCTACGATCCGTCCAGCCGGAGCGGGGAGGGATCCGGGCGGAAGGTGAAGGGCACCATCCACTGGGTCTCCGCGCCCCACGCGGTGGCGGCGGAGGTGCGCCTCTACGACCGGCTCTTCACCGTCCCCGAGCCGCTCGCCGACAAGAACGTGGACTTCGTGGAGCACCTGAACCCGGACAGTCTCCGGATCGTGGCCGGGGCACGCCTCGAGCCGTCCCTGGCCGCCGCCGAACCCGGGAGCCTCTGGCAGTTCGAGCGCCTGGGCTATTTCTGCGTGGACTCCCGTCATTCCCGGCCGGGGGCCCCGGTGTTCAACCGGACGGTGACCCTGCGCGACACCTGGGCCCGGATCCGGGAGGCCCAGAGGGGGGGGTGAGGCCGCCGGTTCCCCGGCCCCTCCGGCTATTCGGTAACGCCCGCCGCGAAACCCGGTTGAAGCGGAGGGACCCCCTTTGCTACAGTACCCCGGCGCTGGTGCCCCCCGGGGCTCGGCGGCGGGTTCGGACAGGTTGTTGGGGGATCGTCCAATGGTAGGACATGCGGCTCTGGACCGTAGAATCGGGGTTCGAATCCCTGTCCCCCAGCCAATTGACTCGGCCCCTCGAGGCGCATAACCCGCTTCACACCAGGGGCTTGAGCGGTTCGCTCTCCGGGAGCGGCCGTTGAGCAGGCTCGAGTGGCCCGTTCGTCTAGTGGTCAGGACAGATGGTTCTCAGCCATCAGACAGGGGTTCGACTCCCCTACGGGCTACCAACCTCGAGGCCGGGAGGCGCCGATTGCGGCGCAGCCCGGCTGTTTTTTTGGGGGGTCTTCCCATCTCCCGCCGCCGGGGAACGCCCGACCGGCGGCGAGGTATTAGACTGGGCGGTGGGCGCGGTCACGGCGCCGCCGGGCGGGATGGCCGCCCGGACCTGTATCCCTCACCCGAATGCGTGAACTCATGAGCCAGACCCAGGACCCCTCCCGCGTCGTGAACGCCCTCATCGATTCCCTGGGCACGAACGCGGGATACGTCATCGACGTGTACGACCTCTACCGGCAAAGCCCGCAGACCGTGAACGCGGCCTGGCGGGGCTATTTCGAGGGGTTGGAGCGGGGGGAGATCTCCCCCCACGAGCTTCCCGTGGACGCCTCCCCCCGGGAGGATGGGGCCGCTCCGGCTCCCGCCCCGGACAACGGCGCGGACGGCGCCGCGTCGTCGCCGGAATCCCCGTCCCCGGCCCGGGAAGCGGAGACCGCGGAGCCCCTGCGGGGGAGCGCCGCCCTCATCGTCCGCAACATGGAGGCCAGCCGGGAGATCCCCACCGCCACCTCCTACCGGAGCATCGCGGTCAAGGCGCTGGAGGAGAACCGCCGGTTCCTGAACCACCACCTGGACCTCGCCTCGGGAGGGAAGATCTCCTACACCCACGTGATCGCCTGGGCGGTGATCCGCGCCCTGGTGGAGCATCCGAACCTGAACGGCGGGTTCGCGATGGTCCAGGGCGAGCCCCATCGTCTCCGGCGTCCGCGCATCCACCTGGGGGTGGCGGTGGACCTGGAGAAGAAGGACGGTACCCGCACCCTCCTGGTCCCGAACCTGAAGGACGTCCAGTCCCTGGATTTCCGGCGGTTCCTCGAGAGCTACAACCGGATCATCGAGAACGCGCGGTCCGGGAAGCTCCTGCCGGAGGATTTCCTGGGGACCACGGTGAGCATCACCAACCCGGGAACGGTGGGCACCGCGTCCTCGGTGCCCCGCCTCATGCCCGGGCAGGGGGCGATCATCGCGGTGGGGGCCATCGGCTACTCCGCGGCCACCCGCGCCATGTCGCGGGAGATCCTCTCCCGGCTCGGCATCTCCAAGAGCATGACCGTTTCCTGCACCTACGATCACCGGATCATCCAGGGGGCGGAGTCGGGGGAGTTCCTGGGCCGGGTGGAGCGGCTGCTGCAGGGGGAGGAAGGCTTCTACGACCGGCTCTACGAGGACATGGGGGTGCCCTACCACCCGGTGCGCTGGACCCCCGACGCCGGGGCCGCGGGCCTGGGCGGCTCCACCGACGTCGATGAGATCACCCGGCAGGCCCGGGTACTGCAGCTCATCAACGCCTACCGGGTGCGCGGTCACCTGATCGCCCAGCTCGATCCCCTGGGCACCCAGCCCCAGTACCATCCGGAGCTCGATCCCGAGTACTACGGGCTCACCCTGTGGGACCTGGACCGCACCTTCATCACCGGGGCCGCGTCCGGGGAGGAGTCGGCCTGGAACCGGCCCCAGAGCACCCTCCGCGAGATCCTGGAAACCGTTCGCGGCGCCTACTGCGGGAAGATCGGGATCGAGTACATGAACATCCAGGATCCGGAGCAGAAGGCCTGGGTCCAGGACCACGTCGAGCCGGCGCGGGAGCGGGAGCCGCTCGATCCCGGGGCGAAGAAGCGCATCCTGGCCATGCTGGTGAGCGCGGAGGCCTTCGAGCGCTTCCTGCACGCGAAGTTCATCGGCCACAAGCGGTTTTCCCTGGAGGGGGGCGAGACCCTGATCCCCGTGCTCGACATGCTCCTGGAGGCGGCGGTGGCCGACGGGCTGGAGGAGGTGGCGATGGGCATGGCCCACCGCGGCCGGCTGAACGTCCTCACCCAGATCGTGCAGGTGGACTACGCCGATCTCTTCTGCGAGTTCCAGGGCACCCGCGATCCCAACGTGACCCAGGGCTCCGGCGACGTGAAGTACCACCTGGGAGCGACCGGGGTCCACACCACCCGGGACGGCCGGGAGGTCAGGATCACCCTGTCCCCCAACCCGAGCCACCTGGAGGCGGTGAACCCGGTGGTGGAGGGGATCGCCCGGGCCAAGCAGGAGCGGATGGGGGCGGAGGAGGGGCGCCGTCGCATCCTGCCCATCCTCATCCACGGCGACGCCGCCTTCGCCGGCCAGGGGATCGTGGCCGAGACCCTGAACCTTTCCCAGCTCAAGGGCTACCGCACCGGCGGGACCGTGCACATCATCGTGAACAACCAGATCGGGTTCACCACCCCGGTGGAGTCGGCGCGAAGCTCGCCCTATCCCACCGACGTGGCGAAGATGGGGCAGGCGCCGATCTTCCACGTCAACGGGGACGATCCCGAGGCCGCGGTGCGGGTGGTGCGCTGGGCCCTGGCCTTCCGCCAGGCCTTCCAGAAGGACGTGGTGATCGACATGGTCTGTTACCGGCGCCACGGCCACAACGAGGGGGACGAGCCGAGCTACACCCAACCGCGGCTCTACGCCCGGATCCAGAAGCATCCGTCGGTGGCCACCCTGTACGCGGAGAAGCTCCTGCGCGACGGGACGGTGACCGAGGAGGAGTTCCGGGCCTTCAAGGCGGGGTCGGCCCGGTGCCTGGATCTCTCCTTCGAGCGGGCCCAGCACGAAGCCACCGCGATGAAGCCGGCGCCGATCGAGGTGCCGACCCCGCGCCCGGGCGCGGCACCGGTGCCCCGGGCCACGGCCACCGCGCGCGAGACCCTGGAGCGGATCACCGAGGCGATCACCTCCACCCCCCCCGACGTGGACGTCCACCCCAAGCTCAGGAAGGGGATGGCCGAACGGCGACGGGTCATGGAGACCGGGGAGGGGGTCGACTGGGCCTTCGCCGAGACCCTGGCCTTCGGGAGCCTGGTCCTGGAGAAGACCCCGGTCCGGCTCTCCGGCCAGGACAGCGTGCGCGGCACCTTCAGCCAGCGGCACCTGCTCCTGGTCGACGACGACACCGACGCGAGCTGGATGGCCCTCCAGCATCTCGCCCCCGACCAGGCGCCGATGAACGCCATCGACAGCCCGCTCTCCGAGCAGGCGGTGATGGGGTTCGAGTTCGGCTACAGCCTGGGGGACCCGACCGCGCTGGTGCTGTGGGAGGCCCAGTTCGGGGATTTCGTGAACGGGGCCCAGACCCTGATCGATCAGTTCATCGCCGGGTCCAAGGCCAAGTGGGGCCAGCCGAGCGGCCTGGTGCTGTTGCTCCCGCACGGCTACGAGGGGCAGGGGCCGGACCACTCCAGCGCCCGTCCCGAGCGCTTCCTGCAGCTCGCCGCCGAGGACAACCTGCAGATCGTGAACGCCAGCACCCCGGCCCAGTACTTCCACGTGCTCCGCCGCCAGATGTGCGAGGGGATCCGGACCCCCCTGGTGGTGTTCACCCCCAAGAGCCTCCTGCGTCATCCCCGGGCGCGCTCCGCGGTGCGGGAACTCACCGAGGGCCGCTTCCACCGGGTGCTGGCCGACCCGACCGATCCGGATCCCCGGGAGGTGAAGCGACTGCTTCTCTGCACCGGGAAGGTGTACTACGACCTGGTGGAGGCGCGTGAGAAGGCGGGCCGGACCGACGTGGCCGTCTACCGGGTGGAGCAGATGTACCCCTTTCCCGAGGCGGAGATCCGGGAGGCCCTCTCGGTCCATCGCGGGGCCACGGCGTTCTGGGTGCAGGAGGAGCCGCGGAACATGGGGGGGTGGCACTTCATGCACGACCGACTGGCCACCCTGCGGGGGCAGGAGGTGGGGCTCGGCTACGTGGGACGGAAGGAGAGCGCCTCGACCGCCACCGGGTATCACGACGTTCACGCCCGCGAGCAGAAGGCGCTGGTCGCCGAGGCCCTGGGGCGGTGAGCGCGGTCTCGTCGCTGATGGTGGTCCTGGCCGGGCTGGCCGCCGGGCTTCCGGCGGTGATCCCGCAGAGTCCCCAGGTCCGCGACCCGGTCTTCGCGGTGCTGGTGGGGCTGGTGGAAAACGACCTCTACGGCGATCTCCCCGAGGCCCGCCTTCGAAGCGAGGTGCTCCGGTCGGGCCGGCCCACCAAGCTTCCCCTGGGCTTCCTGCGGGACATCCGGCGGGTTCCGATGACCGGCCGCGAGCGGGCCCGGATCGTGGTCACCGCCGACCGGCCCATCGATCTTCCCGCCCCCTACGACATCCTGGGCTATCACCCGGGACGGTTCCGGGCCTCCCCGGTCCTGGTCCTGGACGAATGGAACCTGGGGACGGTGCGGCTGGGGGTGCGCGGGAGCCGGGACGCCCCGGACTCGGTGGCCGAACTCGAGGACGTTCACCTGTGGGGCATCCAGCAGGGCTACCTGGACATGGACGTGGACGGCTGGCTCGATGCGATCATGGGGGACCGGCTCGACGATACCCGGATCGCCGGCTTCGTTCTGTTCCGCTATCGGGGGGAGTTGATCGGCATCGCCACCGGCTACAACAAGGACGGAGAGGGCCGCTCCGGAGCGTTCCGGTTCAAGGACGACACCATCGTCTTCCCCGGCGAACCCGCGTTCATGGCCGCGGGGGCCGCCTTCCGCGCCCGCCTGGAGCGGTTGATGCCGGCGATATCGCGCTTCCGCCGCGGGTAGCCGCGCGCGGACCGGTCCGGGAGGACGGGGCGATCTCCTAGCGACCGACCTTCACCAGCCGGCGGGTGGTGGAGGCGCGGTCGCTCTCCACCCGGATGAAGTAGACGCCGGCCGGGGCCTCGGGTCCGGTGTCGAGGCGGCCGTCCCAGATCACCGGGCCCGTCCCCGCCGAAACCGCGAGCCGGGCCACCACCCGGCCGCGCATGTCCACCACCCGCGCCCGGACCGGTGAGCCGGGGGGCCCGATCAGGTCGAGGGCCGCCCCGTCTCGGGTCGGATTGGGATAGGGGAGGCCGGCCCGCAGCGCGACGACCGGCACCTGAACGGCCGCCGGACCGAAGCGTTCCCGGGCGCCGTCCCGTTCCACCGCCTCCAGCCAGTAGCGATAGCCCCGTCCCGGCGCCGCGGACCGATCGAGGTAGTCGCGCGCCGACGCGGGGAGGAGCCCCGGGTGGACCGGGGCGGGATCCCCGGCCTCGGCGCGAAGCACCCGGAACCCGGCCACGCCTCCGTCCACCGCGGCGCTCCAGACCAGGCGGACCCCGTCCTCGGCCGCGCTCGCGGCGAGGGTGACCGCGCGGACCGGAACCACCTCCCCCCCGGGCGCGTTCACCGCCAGGGGGGTTCCGTCGCTGTCGGCGGCGGCGGCCCGGGTGAAGGCGAGGGTGAGGTTTCCGGCCGGCTCGTCGGGGATCCGGAAGCGCACCGAGGCCACGGTCCCCGAACCGGGGGGAAACGCGTTTCCGGGGGAGCTGGTGAAGGAGATCCGCGCCTCGCCGGCCGTACCCAGATCCACGGTCATCGGCCGGCCTTCGCTTCGCGGCCCCGGTATCACCGCGAGCGCGACGCCCCGGCCGGGGTCGAAACCCAGGGTGAACTCCAGGCTCGCCGCCTCCAGGTTGCTCTCGAAATCGATCGGGACCCAGACGCTGTCCCCGGGCCCGGCGGCGAGCCCGGAGGGCAGGCGCAACGCCAGATCGGGGACCACCGCCGGGAGCACGGCGAAGGAGAGATCGTTGACGTCGCTCGCCGTCCCCCCGTCGCCGTCCTCCGCGGTCACCCGGACCCGGGCGTCGGCGGTGGGGACCGGGGGCACCGTCCAGTCGTGGGCGCCGGTGTTGGCCAGGAGGGAATCCACCGGAGTCCAGGTCACGCCGTCATCCGCGCTCCAGTCGATCCGGACGGTCAGATCCTGCCCGTCCTCCGGATCGGAGGCGTCCCAGGCGATCGCGTGGAGGGATCCCGCGCTCCAGGATTCCCCGCCGTTGGGGGAGAGCACGGTGACCGAGGGAGGCTCATTGCCCGCCGGGAAGAACACCGGGGTGAGGGCGTAGGACTCGGAGTCGGTGTAACCCAGGAAGGACTTCACCTTGATCCAGAACGGACCCCCGGCGGTCACCGGCACCGTGATCACCTCGGTGGTGTCTCCGCGGCTCTGGGAGTCCGCGTAGATGTTTCCGTCCTTGTCGGTGAGGAAGAGGTCGTAGTCGCTCCCGGCGGGGATATCGCTCAGGGTGACGGTCATGTCCCCCTGGCCGGCCTCGAGCCAGTACCAATCCACGTCGGACTCGGCGGCGATGGTGGCGTGGATCGCCACCCCGCTCTGGAGGGGACCGTAGGCCACGCTCAGGGAGTCGTTGGGCTCGAACGCGTCCGCGCCGGCGGGGGCGGGGGGAAGGACGGCGACCAGGG
>CAYRIJ010000138.1:0-9705 GCA_964424285.1 uncultured bacterium | reverse complement strand
TCGTTGCGCCGGTTTCCCGGCCGGTCTAGAAGAAGTGAACCCTGAGGCTCAGCGTGGCGAACAGCCCGCTGTAGTCTACTTCGATGGGGCCCCCGGAATAGTAGAGCGGGCAGTCGGCGCAGCCGCCCTGATCCTTGGGGTCCGTTCTCTTCCTACCATCCCAGACCGCATTCGGGTCCCTCATGAAGAAGTCGATGATCGCCCAGTCCCCGGGCTCGCGGATCACGTTCTGGCCGGGGATGTCCGAGCCGTTGAAACGCTCGGTGTCGCCGACCGCCTCCTGGAGCGCGACGTTGGCGAGCTTGGCCATCCGGTATCCGGCGTCCACGGCGACCGAGAGCCGATGGTTGAGCTGGAACGATCCCCCCCCCATGAGCACCAGGCCGGTCCCGGTTCCCGTGGCCGACCCCTGACCCGAGAACTCCGCCAGGTCCCCTTCCGGACCGGGGAGGAAGTTGTTGATGCTCATGTCCGTGAGGCCCCAGTCCACGGTGCCCGCCTTCAGGAAGAGGGGGCCGCCGCCGGCGTAGAGGGACGTGCGCGGGGCCACGTTTTCGATGAACGGGAAGTGGTAGAGGACGTAGGGATAGTAGGTCGTGGAGCGGGTGAAGAAGCGAACCCCGGCCCGGGTGGTGCTGAACCCGCTCCGGGCGTTGATCGCGCCCCAGGCGAATCCCACCGAGAGGCGCTTCATGAAGGGCACCGTCTCCCCGGGTTCCTCGGACGGGGTCTGCCCCAGCTTGTAGCGAACGTCCAGGTTGGTGACGACCCCCACCTTCATCTTGTCGATCGTTCGCATCCCCCCGTAGGCGAGGGCGCGGTTGGCGATGTCGAAGTTCCGGTTGACGTCGGACATGGAGGTGAGCTGGAACCCCAGGCCCCCTCCGATGGTGAGCCTTCCCACCCCTTCTTCATCCACCAGCTGCGCTCGGGCGGGCATCGCCCCCAGAACCAGGACGAGGATGGCGAGGAGGAGCGCCGGGTATCGAACCTGCCTTCGGATCATGGACTAAGCTCCTTCGCGGACCGTTCATGCGGCCATGGCCCTCCCGGAGCGGGAAGGCCTCGGGACTGCCCGAGGGGGGACCGGCCAGAGAACCGGAGACGACCGAAAAAACTGCCGCCGACTGTGCGCCCGGCGGCAAGCCCGATGCAAACCGGGCGCAGTATACACCATGCCGGCGGCAGGGTGTCAACGCGCGTTCCCGCTTCGCTTTAGCACCCGGCGCGCCGGGGCCGGGCCGGGGGGCGCGTGGAGAGAGGGGCCGCCCTTCGGCGGGCCGGCGTTCCTCCCTCCGGAGGGGCGCGAGAACCGCCCCCCGTCCCCCGCTCTCCCGGTCTCCCCCGCCTTGACAGGATGGCCACCCCTACCTAGAGTCCGGCTGCCCCTCGTATGGAGGACAACATGGAAGCGACGATCGCCCCCTCGGAAACCCCCGAACTCAATCTCCTCCAGCGCATCTGGGGGATCCTGGTCTCCCCGCGCCGGACGCTCGAGTCCCTCCGGGACCACCCGAGGGTGCTCGGCGCCATCCTGGTCCTGGTGGTGATCAACGTGCTGGCCACCCTGGCGCTCAGCGACCTCATCGTGCAGGCCCAGGTCGACAAGCTCCAATCCCGCCCGAACATGACCCAGGAGCAGATCGACAAGGCCGTCCAGATCACCCGCATCGTTACCCCCGTCGGCGCGGCGGTGGGCATCCCGATCGTCGTCTTCGTGGTGGCGGGGATCCTGTTCTTCGTCGGAAACGTGGTTCTCGGCGGAGACGCCCGCTTCAAGCAGATGGCCTGCGGCACCGCCTACATGAACATGGTGGCCATTCCCACCCTCATCGTCCGCCTGCCCCTGAGCCTCATCAAACACGACGTGAAGATCCAGACCAGCCTCGCCGCCCTGCTTCCCCCGGACGGACCCCAGGGTCTCCTCTACCACGTGCTGGCGCGGTTCGACGTCTTCGGCCTGTGGACCCTGGCCCTGGCGGTGCTGGTGGTTTCGGTGATGGGGCGACTCGACGTGAAGAAGGCCGCGGGAGGCGTGATCGGGGCCTGGGTGATCTGGAGCATCCTCCTGGTGGTCCTGCAGTCGTTCATCCCGGCCTTCGGCCAGATGTAGCCGGGCGAACGCGGCTCAGCGGGCCCCGCGCCGGCCGAACACCACCGAGAGGGTCTTGAGCAGGATCTTCACGTCCAGGATCGGCTTCCGATTCTCGATGTAGAAGAGATCGTAGCGGAGCTTGGTGCGGACGTCGTCCAGGTCCTCGTCGTAGGCCCGCTCCACCTGGGCCAACCCGGTGATGCCCGGCGGCACGCTCAGCCGGCGTCGATAGCCGGGGACGCCCTCCACCAGCTGATCCACGAAGTGGGGACGCTCCGGCCGCGGCCCCACCAGCCGCATCTCCCCGCGGAGCACGTTCAGGAGCTGGGGCAGCTCGTCCAGTCGCGTCATGCGAAGGAACCAGCCCACCCGGGTGACCCGCGGGTCGTCATGGGTGGCCCACACCGGACCGGTCCGGCTCTCCGCGTCGGGGACCATGGTGCGGAACTTCCAGATCCGGAACGGCTTCCCCTCCGAGGGGCGGCTCCGGCGTTCCCGCCGGTCCCGGACGGTGATGACGCCGCGCCCCGCGGCCGGCCGGGAAGCGCCGCTTCCACGCCGCCGATTGAGCCCCACCCGCTCCTGGCGGTACAGGACGCCTCCCCCCGGGGACTCCACCTTGATGGCGACCGCCACCAGGAGGAAGACCGGGGAGAGTAGGACCAGGAGCACCGCCGCCACCACGCTCTCCAGGGCCCGTCGCCACAGAGGGTCCATGGCGGGCTCGACGGTGTCCGCGGCCACGCCCCCCCCGCCGGGGGCTCCGGTGCCGGTGTCTCTCCGCGCCGAAGCCATCACCCGTTCTCCGTCCATGTCGAGCCGGTGTCGAACCCGGGCGGTTGCCCGCCCCGGGTCAGTTCGGGGTGGTGAAATCCACGACGTTGCTCCCCGAGGTTTCGGGGCTCGGCCCGTCGTCCACCACGAATACCCGATAGTAGTAGTGGGTCGCCTTGACCAGGCCCTTGTCCCGGTAGGAGGTCCCGTCCCGATCGGAGATCTCGCTCACCAGTACCGAGGACGAGCTCACCGAGGGGCTCTCGGACCGGTACAGGCGATAGCTGGCGAAATCGTGCGCGTCGCTCTGGCTCCAGATCAAGGTGGCCGCGGTGTCCACCACCGCCGAGGCCGCGTCGAGCGTTACCGACGGGGGCTTCTGGTTGTCCGTTCTCCCTTCCACCTCGTTGCTCCGGGCGGTCAGCCCGGCGGTGTCCACCGTATAGACCCGGTAGTGGTAGACCGTGTTTTCCACCAGGCCGGTGTCGTCCAGGTAGGTGTGCTCCCGGTCCGCGATCTCCCCCACCAGGAGATCGCCGTCGTCCACCGCGCCGTCCTCGTTCCGGTAGACCCGGTAGGCCGCGAAATCGAGCTCCGGGTTCCGCGTCCAGGACAGGGCCAGCCGCGTGTAGGCGATACCGTCGGGATCGCTCAACCGGACCGCCGACGGCGGTCTCACGTTGGGCACCGTCACCGCGACGGTGTTGGATCCGGTCTCCAGCCCCAGCGAGGTGCGGACGTAGACCCGGTACCGATAGGTCACCCCCTCCTCCAGGCCGCTGTCGGTCACGGAGACCGTGGACCGGCCGGTGATCGTGCCGGCGAGGGGATCGGAGGGATCGACGACGTCGGTGGTGTCCCGGTAGACCAGGTACGACGCGAAATCGCTGTCCAGGCTCTGGGTCCACCGGATCACCACCTGGGCCGGATCCGGAGGCGGAGACGCGGTGAGATCCAGGAGGGTGACCGCCTGGGGCGCGGCTCGCACGCTCAACGTGCGGGGGGCGTCCATCTGCGCGGCCGTGTTGCCGGCGGCATCGGTGAACCGCCCCCGCACCGCGGCGGCCAGGGTGGTCGTGCCGCCGGGAATGGTCGCGTCGCGCTCGTAGACTCCGTCGCCCGCCGTCGGGTCCCCGGAGGTCCCGTCGTCGAAGAGCGGGAAGCCGCCGAAGAGCCCGGACACGTCGATGGTGGCCGTCCCGTCGGGCTCTCCCGCGTCGATCCGGAAGTGGATGGACTCTCCCGGGGTCCGCACCGGATCCCCGTCGAAGCTCACCGAGCGGATCACCGCGCGGGTGTCCAGGTTCACGGTGTCGAAGACCGGGAACGACTCGGTGCCGTCGGCGAGACGAAAGCGGGCGTAGACCGTCTTCTCCCCGTCTCCCGGGCTCAGGGTCCAGGTGAGGGTCGAGGCCATCCGTCGCCAGGACGCGCCGGGGAAACCCGGGTCCTCCGAAAGCTCCACCGCCTCGGTGGCCGCCGGCCCCCCCACCGAAACCTGAACCGCCAGGTCCTTCACGCTGGGGACGTCGCCGGAGATCACCATCGTGAACAGGCCGGGGCCCACCTCCACCGCCTCGGTGCGCTCGCCGAACCGGCCGGCCTTTCCGGACGCGATCTGGTAGGAGTAGGTCCGGCCGTTGCGGACGTCGGCGTCGTCATAGGTCGTGTCGGTCGGCTGGGCCACCAGCTTGGCGTCGTGGGGAGGGTCCCCGTCGGTGCGGGTGCGAAAGACCGCGTACTGGTCGACCGCGACCCCGTCGGGCGGGGTCCAGGAAAGCCTCACCCGGTTGTTCCCCACCACCGCGGTCACCGCGCGGGGAGGAGACAACCGGCTCCCGCTCCCGGGATCGAGAGGGTTGTCGAAGACCGGATCGGTCGTCCGGGTCGAGCACCCCGCCACGAGGATCAGCGCGGCGACCAACGTGCCGCAAAGCCGTACGCGCATCAAGAAATCCTCCAGGTCAAGCCGGCTCGAAACCCGTCGCGACGTGGAACCAGGTTCCAGCTCATGTCGGAGGGGGACGCGGTCGCGTTCCCCTCCAGGGCGGCATCGAACACGTTCCAGATGTAGACTCCCACCGTGGCCCCCACCATGCCCCATCGCACCCGGTTCCAGTTGCGGGTCCGATCGACCTCGTCCCCCAGGCGGTTCCGCCATTGGAGGGCCTCCCTTTCGGTTTCGGCCGCTTCGTAGCGACGTTGAGCGTCGTTCTGGTCCCGGCGGGCGGTCAGGAAGGCGTCGTGGGCGACGATCGAGCCCGCCCCCAGCGCCAAGACGGCCGCGGTGAAGCGGTTTCCCGCCCCCTCGCGCCCGAGGTACCGCTGCCCGGCCCCGGGGACCACGACGCTCCGGAGCGCCGCCCCCAGCCCGCCGGCCCGCTGGACCTCCAGCACGTAGCGTCCTCCGCCCCCGTCCACCAGACCGGGATGAGGGGTCAGGACCCAGGTCTCGAGCGCCGCCCCCAGCCAGACCGCCCCGGCATAGGCCCCCCACATGTTCCGAAGATCTTCCTCGTCCGCCTTTCGATCGTTGATGGCCAGGAGATCCAGCCGGGCCCGGGTGAAGTCCTCGGCGGAGACCGCGTTCTGGTAGGCGACGCGGCCGCGGTCGGCATCGTCGTTGGCGTCCCCCAGGCGCACCTGCTGGACCACGAGCCCCGCCGCCCCCGCCGCGCCCCCGGCCAGGAACACCCAGCCCCGTCCGGTCTCGCCCAGACGGAAGTGGGAGAAGCCGGGAGGCAGGAGGAGGGAGCCCGGTCCGGCGAGGGAGCCGACGGTGACGAGGCCCCCGGCGCCCCGGTTGAGGCGCCCGGTCGAGGCAACCAGGCCGTCACCCCGGACCCGCAGCCGGTAGCGCCCCGGGGGAAGCTCCTGGAGCTCGAGGGGCGCGGTGCCGGAGACCGAGACCGGACCCTTGAGGGTCACCCCGGCGCCGGGCGGGCGCGATTCCAGGACCGGCCCCGCGGCCTCGGACATGCTTTGCCACAGGATCAGCGCGAGCACGATCGCTCCCGCCGCTCCCGGAACCCGTCGCCCCACTAGTCGCCCTCCTTGTTCCCTTTGGGTCCGATGCCGTTCTTGAACTCGACCGCGCTGATCTCCAGCTTGCGCAGGAGATCATGGAGGGTGGGGCGGGAAATCTCCAGGTCCCGCGCCGCCCGGGCGATGTTGCCGCAGTTCCGCCGCAGGGCCTCGTTCACCACCCTGCGCTCCGCTTCCTCGCGGGCCGCCCGCAGGTTGGCGAGATCCACGTCGCTCTCCCCCTCCAGCTCCAGGTCCTCGGCCCGGATCACCCGCCCGCGGGACAGGACGATCCCGCGCTGGATGCGGTGCTCCAACTCCCGCACGTTCCCCGGCCAGGAATAGTGCTGCAACGCCCGCAGGGCCTGGCGGCTCAGGGAGAGCTTTCCCCGGCCGAGCTCGGTGGAGTACCGATCGAGGAAGCACTCGGCCAGATAGACGATGTCCGCCTTGCGCTCGCGAAGCGGAGGAAGGTTGATGTTGACCACCGAGAGCCGGAAGAAGAGGTCTTCGCGGAACCCCCCCCTGCCCACCTCCTCCTTCAGGTCCCGGTTGGTGGCGGCCAGGACGCGCACGTCCAGGGGGATGATCTTCCGTCCCCCCACGCGCTCGATCTCGCGCTCCTGGAGGAACCGGAGGATCTTGACCTGGAGGGACATCGGCATCTCGCCGATCTCATCCAGGAACACCGTTCCCCCGTTCGCCGTCTCGAGCTTCCCCTCCCGGGAGGTATAGGCGTCGGTGAACGACCCCTTCTCGTGGCCGAACAGCTCGCTCTCCAGCAGGTTCTCCGGAATCGCCCCGCAACTGATGCTGACGAACGGCTGGTCGGCTCTCGGACTCAGGCGATGGATCTCCCGGGCCACCAGCTCCTTTCCGGTTCCGGAATCCCCGCTGATGAGCACCGTGACTTCGGCCGGGGCGACCTTGCGGATGAGACGGAACACCTTCTGGATCTCGGTGGAATGACCGAGGATCCGCCCCAGGCTCCCCTCCCGGTTGAGCCGCTCGCGGAGACCGGCGTTCTCCTGCTCGAGACGTCGAAGCGAGGCCGCGCGCCGGAGCAGGATGCGGAGCTCATCCAGGGCGATGGGCTTGGTGAAGAAATCAAAGGCCCCCCGGTCCACCGCCCGCAAGGCATTGGATCGGGCGTCGTGCCCGGTGACCGGGATCACCTTGAGCAGGGGGTCGAAGGCCATCATGCGGTCGAGGAGCACGAAGCCGGTCTCCGGATCGTCCCCCACCAGGGCCAGGTCCAGGGTGATCACGTCCGGCTTCTGGTCCACCACCCGTTCCCACGCCTCGTCCGGGTTTCCCGCGGTGGACACCTCGTACTCTTCGGCCAACCCCCACTTGAGCTGGTGGAGAATGCTGGCATCGTCGTCCACCACCAGGACCTTCGGCCGCTTGTGATTCGTCACGGCATCCTGCTTCTTCATGATGTTCTCACCCCCGGTGCGGATCGCGGCCGCTCCGGCGCTCCGACCAGGCGGCGGGTTTCGACCCGTCGCGCGGCCATGAGCGCCACCCGGAAGGTCGTTCCCTCCCCGAGCTGGCTCTCCACGAAGATCTCCCCTCCATGCGCCTCCACGATGGTCCGGCACTGGTACAGACCCAGCCCCAGGCCCTTCTTCTTGGTGGAGGCGAAGGGCCTGAACAGCCGGTCGCGGACGAAGACCTCGTCGATGCCCGGTCCGGTATCCGTGACGCTGAGCACCACCTTGGGCACTCCGTTGCCCAGATCGGGCCGGACCTCGGTCCGTACGGTGAGGCATCCGTTCCCGTGCATCGCCTCCACCGCGTTCTGGACCAGGTTCTCCGCCACCCGGCGGAGCATGCCCGCGTCCCCGCGCACCGGCTCGTCGGCGGTGAGCTCCATCTTCACGGTGAGGGAGGAGCGCCGGTAGAGCTGGAGGTCGGTGATGGTGCGACCGGCCAGCTCGTTGAGATCGACCGTGCCCTTGGTGATCCGGGCTCCGTCCCGGAGCTCGGAGAGGCGCTTGATCAGCCGCTCCATCTGTCCGGCCACCGCGGCCAGGTCCTCCACCGCCTCCTTCTGGAACTCGGGATTCCCCATGTGCACCCGCATGTTCTGGACGATGAGCTGGAGCGGCGAGAGGTAGTTCTTGAGGTCGTGGAGGATCAGGTTGCTCCACTGGGACAGAAGCTCCATCTCCCGCGCCTCGGCCAGCTCCTGGGCCAGCTCCACCGCCCGCATCACCGCCCCGACCTGAGCCGCCATGCAGTCCAGGAGGTCGAGGTCCTCGAAGCTGAAGCGGTCGTCGGGATGGCTGCGCTCCAGCCCCACGATTCCCCGGAGTTCCTGCCCGACCAGGAGCGGCGCCACCACCTGGCTCGCGGTGTGCTCCAGCCACTCCCGGTTTTCGACGTAGATCGGCACGTAGTCGAGATCGTCGGGCTGGCGCTCGAGAAGCAGCGAATGGCGCTCTCCGAGCAGCCGCTGGATGAGCGGGCTCCCGTCGAGGAGCACGGCTTCGGGATCGCCCTTTCCCTTCCCCACGAACGGACGGAAACCATGGCCGTTCCGATCCCGCATGGTCACCGTGACCCGGTCGGCCAGGAACACGTCCTTGAACATCGCCTCGGCGGCGCGCGCCACCCCCTCCGGCCCCTGGGAGGGCTCCAGCGTGCGGGTGACCCGGGACCACTGGGTCCGGTAGTCATAGCGATTGACGTAGAAGTTGCGGTCGATGAACCGCCGCACCGAGCGCTGGATCCGGTTCGAGAACACCATGGTGGCCGCGGCCAGCACCACCAGGAACACGAAGGAGACGGTGACCACCTGGCCCGGCGACCAGCGGGTGAAGCTGGCCAGCTGGGCGGCCATGCCCATGGCCAGGACGTAGAGAGCGGCGGCGAACGCGGTGAAGGAGGAGTACACCACCGTTCGGGAAACCGGGACGGCGGTGTCGGCCAGGCTCCCCTTGAGAAACCCGTAGGACACCAGGAGGCTCGCCACCAGGAGGGGAACCGCCGAGGCCACGATATTGTCGATTTCCACCGCGGAGTAGAGCAGGCCGGTGGTGAGCACGTAGGTGTAGAAGCCGAGCACGCCGAACAGGCCCAGGACCACCGGACGCAGCCGCTCCCGGCCCGCGCCGTCGGCCAGCCGGTAGGTGCTCTCCAGGTTGTAGCCCACGAAAACCATCCCCACCAGGAGATAGCTCAGGTAGGCCTTGCCCAGGGGTCCCAGGAGCACGGTTCCGCTCCCCGCCTTCCACTGGTAACCCACCACGAAGGCGCCGCGCTGCAGGAAGACCAGGGCCAGGATCCCACCCCCCAGAATGGCCACGAAGGTGCGAATCACGCTCTTCAGGGCCTCACCCGGACTCTCCCGGCCCAGAACCGCGGAGAGGAAATAACCGGAGAGAAGCATCGGCACCCCTCCCGCCACCAGGAGGTACACCCAGAACCTCACGTCCGTGGCCGGGCCCAGGCGGATGAGCCGCCACACGATCGCCAGGAGGGCGGACATGGAGAGGGCGGCGAGCACGGTGGCGCCCAGGGCCAGGCCGGACCGGTGGCGAAGGTAGGCGGCGGCCACCGGAATGACGGTGACCACCATGCCGGTGAGGAGGGCGGTCTCGCGGAGGCTCACCGCCCGGCCCTTCCGCGGAGCTTGGCGGCCACGTCGGCGATCCGCCGACCGAAATCGGTCCCCTGGTACCAGTTCCCTCCCTGCTCGAGCAGGCTGATGGCCCGCGTGGTGTCGGCGAGCTGATAGTAGGCCAGGTCCGCGGCGCGCAAGAGCGCGCTCACCCCGACCTGGGTTCCGCGCCGGTTGCTGGCCA
>CAYRIJ010000137.1:4442-9720 GCA_964424285.1 uncultured bacterium | reverse complement strand
CCGTCCATGAGCCGGAGCATGGTGGTGGTCTCGCCGCCGGGAAGGACCAGGCCGTCGAGGCCCTGGAGGTCCTGGGGATCGCGGACCTCCGCCACCTCCGCCCCCACCGCTTCCAGGGCCCGGCGGTGGAGGGCGAAGTCCCCCTGGAGGGCGAGAACCCCGACCCGCGGCCGCCCGGGCAGGGTCGCGTCTACCACCCGCGGGTCTCCAGGAGCTCCTTCTCGTCGAGCTGGGAGGCGCTGATCCCCACCATGGCCTCGCCCAGTCCCTCGCTCACCCGCACCAGGACCTCGGGGTCGCGGAAGTGGGTGACCGCCTCGACGATGGCCCGCGCCCGCTTGGCCGGGTTCCCGGACTTGAAGATGCCGCTTCCCACGAAGACCGACTCCGCCCCGAGCTGCATCACCAGGGACGCGTCGGCCGGGGTGGCGAGCCCGCCGGCGCAGAAGAGGGGCACCGGGAGCTTTCCGGCCTTGGCCACCATCCGCACCAGCTCGTAGGGGGCGCCCATGGTCTTGGCCTCGGTCATCAGCTCCTCCTCGGGCATCACGCTCAGCCGCTTGATGTGGCCGAGGGCGTTTCGGAGGTGGCGGACCGCCTGGACCACGTCCCCGGTTCCCGCCTCGCCCTTGGAGCGGATGAGCGCCGCCCCCTCGCCGATCCGCCGGAGCGCCTCGGAGAGGTTGGTGCAGCCGCAGACGAAGGGGGTCTTGAACTTGAACTTGTCCACGTGGAAGGCCTCGTCGGCCGGGGTCAGGACCTCGCTCTCGTCGATGTAGTCCACCCCCATCTGCTCCAGCATCTGGGCCTCGGCGAAGTGGCCGATCCGGCACTTGGCCATGACCGGGATCGAGACCCCGTCCATGATCTCGCGGATCTTCTCCACCGAGGACATGCGGACCACCCCGCCTTCCCGGCGGATGTCCGCGGGGACGCGCTCCAGGGCCATGACCGCGACCGCGCCCCCGTCCTCGGCGATCTTGGCCTGGTCGGCGTTGGTGACGTCCATGATCACCCCGCCCTTCAACATCTCGGCGAGCCCGGTCTTGAGCCGGGGCGTGTATTCGGTACTCATCGCTGGATCTCCTTCTCCGGGCGCCGTATCACCGGCGCCTTCCTCCAACCTTACACCGGCGGAAGCGCGATCCCCTCCGTGCGGCGGGGGCGCCCGATTCCGCGAGCCAGGGCCTCGGCGAGGACGCCGGCCAGGCGCCGGGCGCCCTCCTCCACGTCCTCGGTGGCCACGTTTCCGAACGACAGACGCAGGTGACGCGCGCCGTCTCCGACGAAGAACAGGCGGCCGGGGGAGTAGAGCACCCCGGCGCGCGCCGATTCGGGGAGAAGCTCCCCGCTGTCCAGACCCTCGGGGAGGGTGACCAGGAGCGAGAGGCCTCCCCGGGGCCGGGTCCAGGTCACCCCCTCGGGCATCGCGCGCTCGAGGGCGGCGGTGAGACGCCGGACCCGCTCGCCGTACGCCTCCCGGACCACCTTCATGTGCCGGTCCAGGGCCCCGGTGGCGACGAACCCGGCCAGCGCGGCCTGGAGGAGCGGCGATCCGGACAGGTCGACGAGGCGGCGGATGCGGGCGACGCGCGCCACCACCGGCGCCGCCGCGGCGATCCACCCGATCCGAAGCCCGGGAAAGAGCATCTTGCTGGGGGTGCCGATGTAGATCACGCCGTCGCTTCGCGGAAGGCTCTTCAGGGGCGGAGGGGGGGGTTCGTCGAAGTACAGCTCCCCGTCGAAGTCGTCCTCCACCACCGGCACTTCGAACCGCGCGGAGAGGCGCACCAGGGCCTCGCGGCGGGACGGGGAGAGGCAGCCGCCGGTGGGGTTCTGGAAGGTCGGCATCACGTAGAGCAGCTTGGGCCGCTCGCGGGCGAGAACCGCCTCGGCCGCGTCCACCCGGATCCCCTCGCCGTCCACCGGGACCCCGACCAGCCGGGCCCCGTAGCCCTGGAAGATCTCGATCGCCCCGTAGTAGCTCGGCTCCTCCACCACCACGGTGTCGCCGGGGCGGAGAAACGCGCGGGCCAGGAGATCCACCGCCTGCTGGGAACCGTTCACCACCAGCAGCTCGTCGTCGGCCGTCGCCACCCCGCGCCCGGCCAGGTAGCCCTTCAGGAACTCCAGGAACCCCCGGTGCCCCTCGGGCGCGCCGTAGGCGAGAAGCGCGCTCCCCTCCTCGCGAAGCGCGCGGTCCAGGGCATGCCGGAACGCGTCGGTGGGAAAGAGGCTCGGATCGGGCACCCCCCCGGCGAAGGAGATCACGTCCCGGCCGGCGCCGGCGACCGCCTCGCGGAGCGAATGCTCCTCGGGGGGCGGCTCGAACCCGGCGAAGTGGTCCTGCCAGCGGAAGCGCGAGGGCTCGACGCCTCTCGTTTCATCGTGGGCGGTGGGGCCGACGCCTCCGGGCGCGCCCGAGGCGTGGTTCCCGGCCACGAAGGTGCCGCGCCCCACCTGTCCGTCCAGGATTCCACGCTCGCGGAGCCCCTCGTAGGCCGCGGTCACCGTCCCCCGGTTCACCCCCAGGGCGTCGGCGAGCTGGCGGCTGGGCGGGAGCCGGTCGCCGGGGCGAAGCGCTCCCCGGCGAACGCGGCGGACGATCTCCTCCTGGAGCTGGTCCACCAGCGACCCGGGGGCCCGTTTGTCGAGTTGCAGGTCGTTCAGAATTGGCATATGCATTGGTCCATTGGATGAGCCTTTGACGAGCTTATACCCTCGGTATTGGCGGATTCAAGGGGAACATTGGTCTATCATGTCGGGAAAATTGGACCATTGAATCTCCGGTGTCCGTCCCCCGAGGCCCCGCAACCCCGGTTCCGGAATGGCCCGCGCCTGTCTAGAATGGGGGGCGCGGACCGCCACGAGGTGGCGGCGCCGTCCGATCGACGGATCCCGGCGCCGGTCGGCCCGTGGACCGTTCGGACCCGACACGCGGAGATCGCCATGGCCATCCTGACCCTCCTCTTTCACCTGGGGCTCCTCCTCGGGCCTCGCGACCCGGTCGCCGTGCTCGCCAACCCCGACATCGCCTGGGCGGACACGGTTCGGATCGCCGCGGAGAAGACGTGGGTCGCCGGAACCGCGACCGGCTCCGATCCCCTGGTCTGCGCGTTCTCCTCCCGGGGATTCTTCATCAACGGGATTCCGATGTTCGTGAAGCCCCCGCTCCCCGGCCAGGAGGGAATCGACGCCCTCGAGCTGGCGGCGGCCCGGGCGTTTCACGCCGGCGGCGCGGAGGCCGCCCGCCGGGTGTTCGCGGCCTCGGACCTCGTGGATACGGTCGCGGTCTCGGAGAACGGGAACTTCCGGATGACCCGGGCCGACGGCCTCTCCTACGACACCGGCGCGGACAACATCCTCCACGACCACGGCGAGCTGGTGGGGGAAGCCGATCTCGCCGAGGCCGAGCGGACCCGGGCCGCGCTCGAGACCGTCGCGCGGTGGTCGCGCCCGCCCGCCGCCCTGATCATCACGTCATCGGGGTCGGTCATCCCCCTGACCGGCGACGCCGGAGCCGCCGAACGCCAGGTGAACTTTCTCCTCTCGGGATCCGATCCGGACTCCCTCCCTCCGGGCCCGATCTGGAAGGACTCGCGGGACCTGATCCGCGACTTCGAGGCCGTGGGCCGCCGGTCGCGATCCCGATGACCGGCCCCCGGGCCCGCGCCCCGGAGTCGGCACGGTGAGAGCGTGGTGGCGGGCGGCGCTCCCGGGTCTGGGCGTCCTTGCCGTCGGCTCCGGTCCGGTCCTCGCCGCCGCCCCCGCCGACACCGCCTGGGTCGAGACGGTGCGGATTCCGGCCGAGGCGGCGTGGGTGGCCGGGGTCGAAGCTCCCCCGGAGTCGCTGGTCTGCCGGTTCGGCGGCGGGGAGTTCACCATCGACGGGGTTCGCCTCTTCCGGCGGTGCGGCGACCTCGTCACCCCCGACCCCAAGCTCACGTCGGACCTGCAGAAGATCCCCCGGGTGCGGGCGCTCATGAAGCAGGGCGCCACCTTCCGCGACGCCGCCGCGGTCTACAACGACGAGATCGACAGCCTCCTGGTCGCCGGCGCGGCGGCCTTCCGGGCCAAGGGTCCCGCCGCGGCCATGGCGGTGCTCGAGTCCTCCGACCTCCTGGACGAGGCCCTGGTCACCGGCTACGAGGAGATCCGCATCCGAAGGAAGGGCCGGGGGAAGGAGTGGAACGTCTATCCCGCGCTCATTCGCCAGGAGGCGACCAAGCCCGAGCGCGCCCGCGAGGTGGTGGATCGCCTCCGCGCCCTCACCCGCTGGCCCTCCCCCCCCGCGGCGCTCCTCATCACCTCGGCGGGGGAGGTGGTCCCGCTCACCGGGGGGGTCGCGGCCGCGAGAGCCCAGACACGGTTCCTGCTCGCCGGCGGCGACCCGCAGTCCCTCCCCCCGGGACCGATCTGGAAGGACTCCGAGGACGTGCTCTGCGACTTCCTGGCCGCCGCGCGCCGATCGCGGTCGCGCTGACCGGCACGGCCGGCGACCGCGGGCCGGCGACCCGCCCGCGCCCCCTGCGCTACACTCTTCGGGCGCCCGGCCCGGGCCAGATTTCCGCAACCACAGGACGGAGGCCGGCTTGAAGCTCGAACTCGAACCCTCGGATCGCGTGCGCCCGGTGAAGGGCCCGCTCCTCATCGTGATCATGGACGGGGTCGGCGTGGGGCGGGGCGACGCGGGAGACGCGGTGGCCGCGGCCCGCACCCCGACCCTGGACCGCCTGCGGGAGCGGGGCGCCTTCCGCACCCTCCGCGCCCACGGAACCGCGGTGGGGCTCCCCTCGGACGAGGACATGGGGAACTCCGAGGTCGGCCACAACGCGATCGGCGCGGGGCGGGTGTTCGGACAGGGCGCCCTTCGCGCGAACGAGGCGATCGAGGACGGCTCCATCTTCCAGGGAGAGGTGTGGGGGGAGATCCGAACGCGCTGCGCGGACGGCCGCGGCGCCCTCCATCTCATCGGCCTTCTCTCCGACGGCAACGTCCACAGCCACGAACGCCACCTCCACGCGCTCATCCGTGAGGCGGACACCGAGGGATTCGCCACCGTGTACGTCCACGTCCTCCTCGACGGGCGGGACGTCCCCGAGACCTCGGCCCTCGTCTACGTGGACCGCCTGGAAGCGGTGCTGAAGACGGTCGACGCCAAGGACGGCCGCCGCTATAGGATCGCCTCGGGGGGCGGCCGCATGACCACCACCATGGACCGCTACGAGAACGACTGGGGGATGGTGGAGCGCGGGTGGAAGGCCCAGGTCCACGGCGA
>CAYRIJ010000137.1:0-4342 GCA_964424285.1 uncultured bacterium | reverse complement strand
ACGAGAACGACTGGGGGATGGTGGAGCGCGGGTGGAAGGCCCAGGTCCACGGCGAAGGCCGCGCGTTCGCGAGCGCCCGCGAGGCCATCGAAACCTTCCGCGAGGAGGAGCCGGGGATCATCGACCAGTACCTCCCGTCGTTCGTGGTGGCCGAGGACGGGAAACCGGTGGGGCCGATGAAGGACGGAGACGCCGTCGTCTTCTTCAATTTCCGCGGCGACCGGGCCCTGGAGGTGAGCCGGGCCTTCGACGGCGGCCCGGAGTTCGACGAGTTCGACCGGGGCCGGATCCCCGATCTCTACTTCGCGGGGATGACCCTCTACGACGGCGAGTTCGGGATCCCCGGGCACTACCTGGTCACCCCCCCCCACATCGACCGCACGGTGAGCGAGTACCTGGCCTCGGCCGGGGTGGCTCAGTTCGCCCTGGCCGAAGCCCAGAAGTTCGGCCACGTCACCTATTTCTGGAACGGCAACCGCGGCGGGAAGTTCAACGACGCGCTCGAGACCTACCGGGAGATCGCCTCGGACGGCGTCCCCTTCGACCAGCGTCCCTGGATGAAGGCGGCCGAGGTCACCGACCAGACCATCCAGGCGCTCAACTCCGGCCGCTACCGGTTCCTTCGCATCAACTACGCCAACGGCGACATGGTGGGGCACACCGGGAAGTTCGAGCCCACGGTGATCGCGGTGGAGTCGGTGGACCTCTGCCTCTCGCGGCTGGTCCCGGTGATGCGGAAGCTCGAGGGCACCCTGGTGGTCACCGCCGACCACGGCAACGCCGACGACATGGTGGAGCGGGACAAGACCGGGACCCCCAAGCTCCGTCCCGACGGCGCCCCCGAGAACCGCACCAGCCACAGCCTGAACCCGGTGGGGTTCTGGGTGACGCGCTTCGACGGGGAACCCGTGTCGCTCCGGAACGACCTCCCCGAGGCCGGCCTGGCCAACATCGCGGCCACGCTGCTGGAGCTTCTGGGCTTCGCGCCGCCGGAGGGCTACGAGCCGTCCATGCTGGGGTAGCGCCGGTTCGACGCGGGCCGGCCGCCGTCGTGAGCGCGATCCCGACGCCTCGGGCCCGGCCGCGGATCAGAGCGCGGAGAAGATCCCGGCCACCGCGGCCACGAAGGCCACGATCAGGAACACCCCGAGCCCGATGGCCGCCACCGCCACCACCGGAAGGAGGAGGAGCAGGAGCGGCAGGAACAGAACGAAGAGCACGAGCCCGGCCACGAGCTTGAGCGGGATGAGCGCGATGTGGAAGACGATCCCCAGGAGCCCGAACACG
This sequence comes from uncultured bacterium, assembly GCA_964424285.1. Classification (GTDB taxonomy): domain Bacteria; phylum Eisenbacteria; class RBG-16-71-46; order JABDJR01; family JABDJR01; genus CAVSKL01. The sequence goes on along the minus strand of CAYRIJ010000137.1, from coordinate 3,055 downwards.
AGCTTCAGGATGAAGACCCCGAAGAAGATCGCGAAGACCAGAAACAACAGCTCGAGCATCGTTCTCTCCCCTTTCCCGAGCCCGGACCGTTCGAACGGCGGCACCGAATCCGCGATGGGCGCCTGCAGCACCCGGTCCGGAACTGACTCACCCCATCATACGCAGGACGGGGGCCGGGAGTTTCCGTCCGGCCAGGCGACCGGCCAACCCACTGCCGGATAACAAGTTGTGCGGACAGCGGCGGCGATCCGCCGCCCCGGGGGCGCCCGCGGGGCCTCGGCGGGCGGGTCCCCCTACTGCAACACCCCCATGGCCTTCCCGATCCGGGTGAAGCTCGCCACCGCCCGATCGATGTCCTGGGGCGAGTGGGCCGCGCTCACCATGCACCGGATCCGCGCCGTCCCCTTGGGCACGGTCGGAAACGCGATGGCCTGGGCGAAGATGGACTCCTCGTCGAAGAGGCGCTTGGAGAACTCGCGCGCGGTGGTCGCCTCCCCGAGGATGACCGGGGTGATCGGGGTCTGGCTGTGGCCGATGTCGAACCCCGCCTTCCTGAACCCGTCCTTCAGGGCCCTGCCGTTGGCCCAGAGCTTCTTCACCGGCTCGTCGGTGCGGGAGAGGATCTCCACCGCGGCGATCGAGGCCGCCACGTCGGGCGGAGTCACCGCGCTCGAGAAGAGGAACGGCCGCGCCTTCTGGCGGAGGAAGTCGATCAGGACCCGGGGGCCGGTGACGAAGCCGCCGACCACCCCGAAGGCCTTGGAGAGGGTTCCCACCTCGACCTCCACCCGGCCGTGAAGATGGAAGTGGTCCACGATGCCCTTTCCGTGGTCCCCCAGCACGCCTTCCCCGTGGGCGTCGTCCACCATGACCATGGCGCCGGCCTTCTCGGCTTCGTCCACGATCGCGTCCAGGGGGGCGATGTCCCCGTCCATGGAGAACACGCCGTCGGTGATGATGAGCTTTCGCCGGGCGCCGGCCCCTTCGGCGAGCTTGGCGCGGAGATCCGCCGGGTCGTTGTGCTTGTAGATGAACCGCCGCGCCTTGGTGAGACGCACCCCGTCGATGATCGAGGCGTGGTTGAGCTCGTCGGTGAAGATGGCGTCCTCGGCGGAGTCCACCAGGGCGGGGATGGTGGCGGTGTTGGCGATGAGCCCGCTCTGGAGCGAGAGCGCCGCCTCGGCTCCCTTGAACGCGGCGAGCTTCTGTTCGAGCTCCAGGTGGAGGTCCATGGTGCCGGCGATGGACCGGACCGCGCCGGGTCCGATGCCGTGGGTGTCGAGGGCCTTCTTGGCCGCTTTCACCAGGTGCTCGTCGTTTCCGAACCCGAGGTAGTTGTTGGAGCAGAGGTTCAGGACCTCTTTTCCCTCGATCCGGATCGAGCCCCCCTGGGGACCCTCCAGGGTGCGGATCGTGTTGTAGAGCCCCTCGCCCCGGAGCCGCTCCAGCTCCTGGGCCATGAAATCCAGCTTGCCCATGACATCCTCCTCGTCGTTCCCGGTGCCCGCGCCGGCGTGGCGCCCAACCACTCTAGCAAACCGCCCGCCGGGCGGTCATCGGGCTCCCCGCGCCCCCGTGACGCGGGATGAGCGGCCCGGGTAGACTCCCCCTTCGCCCGGCCTCCGCATCGCCGAAGACCGGAACCGGGGGCGGGCGCCCGATCCCGACCGCGTCTTCCGTCCGGTCCCGACATCCCGGAGAGCACCGCGTCGATGGACTCCCGCCTTCCCCCTTCCACCCTGATGGCGCCCGACCGGTGACCGCCCGCGGACCGGAGCGGGCCGGGGTGGCCTACGGGCTGGCCGCCTATCTCTGGTGGGGATTGGGGCCGGTGTACTTCAAGGCGGTGGGGCAGGTTCCCGCCCTGGAGGTCCTGGCCCACCGGGTCCTCTGGTCGGCCGCGCTCTTGGTGGGGCTGATGCTCACCCTGGGCCGCCGGGCGGACCTCGGCGCCGCGCTCCGGAACCGCCGCACCCGGCTCACGCTCATGGGCAGCATGTCCCTGGTGGCGGTGAACTGGTTCGTGTTCATCTGGGCGGTGAACCACGACCACGTGCTCCAGGCCAGCCTCGGCTACTTCGTGAACCCGCTCCTGAACGTGGCCCTGGGAACCGTCTTCCTGCGCGAGCGGCTCCGCCGGCCCCAGGTGGTGGCGGTGGCCCTGGCGCTCGTCGGGGTGGTCTGGCTGAGCGTCGGTCTCGGCGAGCCCCCCACCGTCGCGCTCCTTCTGGCCGGGAGCTTCGGCTTCTACGGGCTGCTCCGGAAGACCGTGGCCGCCGACGGCATGACCGGCCTCACCGCCGAGACCGTGATGCTCCTTCCCGCCGCGCTGGCCTACCTGGTCTATCTGGAAGCGACCGGCCGCCTGGTGTTCGCCCACCACGATCGGGGCACCGATCTCCTTCTGGTGGCCGCGGGCGCGGTGACCGCGCTCCCCCTCATGTGGTTCGCCAACGCCGCCCGCCGGCTCCGCTACGCCACGGTGGGGCTCCTCCAGTACGTGGCGCCGACCGGACAGTTCCTCCTGGCGGTGGCGGTCTACGGCGAAGCCTTCACCCGGGCTCACCTGGTGAGCTTCGCCTTCATCTGGGCCGGGTTGGCCCTCTATTCCTTCGACGCGATCCGCTCGGCTCCGAGGGGGGGCCGTGCGGCGCCCGGGGGCTGAGGTGCGGGCCGGGCGGGCGAATCCCCCCCGGAGACGTTGCGGCGGGCGGAGCCGACTCCGGACCCTTCAACTCCGGATTTGCCCGTGATACACTGGATCCTCGGTCGCGCCGCGCCGGGACCAGCCGGCTAGAAAGTATCCGCTCGGATACCCCGGTACCCACTGGTTCTGTTGCTCTGGCCGCCCAATCCGCTTGAAAACCAATCACTTGGCCCTTGGCACCGCTCTTGCTCTACAGGCGAGCGGAGTGGCCTACACCGACTTTTTCCAGGGGGGATCCCGGATGTCGAAGGTTCGGACATGGATCGCGCTGACCGGCCTCGTGGCCGTTCTGGCCCCGGCCGTGGCCGGGGCGACGGGGCGGATCGCCTGGGAACCCGGTCCCCCCAG
>CAYRIJ010000136.1:0-9723 GCA_964424285.1 uncultured bacterium | reverse complement strand
CCCGACCGCCGACGGTTTCTCATCCGGCTCACGGTCGCCGCGGCCTCGGCCCTGGCCGGCTTTCCCCGCCGTCTCCGGGCCGGGGCGGACCCCCTCGGCCCTTCCGAGCCGTTCCTCGCCGGATCCGGCGCGCTCCGCCGCCGCCCCCGCCGGTCCTCCGAGGGATTCGCGCCCTTCCCGATCCCCGACCGGGGCCGGCTCTACGGGGCCGGCACCTACGGGACCGGGGGGCCCGATCTTCTCGCCCGGGCCTTCGCCGCCGGTGTCCGCCTGGTCGCGGTCAGCCCGGACTACGGGGGAGGGGCCGCGGAGGAGTGGGTGGGAAGCGCCCTCGAGGGCGCCCGCGAGCCGGTCTTCGTCATGACCCAGATCCCGGTCGAGGCCTGGGAAGCCGAGAATCGCGAAACCGCCATGACCCGGGCGCTCCGGCAGAGCCTGGGGCGTCTCCGGCGTGAGCGGGTGGAGGCCCTGCTGATCCGGAACGCGGAACCCGCCCAGCTCCAGGACCCGGGCTTTCGGGCCTTCGCGCGGGACGCGCTGGAGCGCGGCCTGGTGGGGCGGATCGGAGCCAGCGGCCACGGGCCGGACCTGGAGAAGGTCCTGGCCGCCTCGCTGGAAGACGATCTCATCCGGATCGTCCTGTTCGGCGCCCACCTCGGCGACTATCGCAGCGTCCCCGAGCTTCTTCCCGCCGCCCGGGACCGCGGGGTCTGCCTGGTGGCGATGAAGACGCGCGAGGCGGCGCTCTGGGGGCGCGCCCGGGGGTGGGAAGCGGAAGCGGAGCGGCGGCGATTCGCCCCCTGGAACGGAGCCTGGGATCCCGGGTTCACGCGACGGGCGCTGGCCCGGGCCCTCGAACGGACCCCCGCCCACAACGCCGTCCTGAGCCTCGGGCGTCCCGACGACCTGGCGGCGATCCTGGGCTAGCCCCTCAGGCGCTCTCCCCCTCGATCACCACCCGCGCCGGATCGAAGAAGGGTCCGAAGAGCCCCCGGGCCTCGGCCAGCAAGGCCAATCGCCGGTCCCGCTCCGTCGGATCCTCGGCCATGACCATGACGTCGTCGAAGAACCGGTCGATCGGGTCGCGGAGTTCCAGGAGCTTCTGAAGCATCGCCCCGTAGTCCTTGCCGCGGGCCGCCTCCGCCAGCTCGGCCCGGAGCCGGACCGTGGTCTCGTGGAGCAGCCGCTCGGTCTGGTGGGCGCCGGTCCACGCGATCTCATCCGGCTTCGGGAGCGCGCCCTCGTCCACCCCCTTCAGGATGTTGGCCGCGCGCTTGAACCCGATGACCAGCCGCTCCAGATCCTCACGCCCCCGAAGCCGGTGGAGCGCCTCGCCCCGGGCCAGGGCGTCCAGCGGATCGTCCGCGTCGGCGGCCAGGACCGCCTCCACCTCGTCGTGGCTCATCCCGCGCTCCCGGAGGAAGAACGCGACGCGATCCCGCAGGAACTCCAGCACCTCGTCCCGGACCGTGGCCCGGCGCGCCTCGATCTTCCCGGCCTCATCCCCGAAGGCCCGGTCCGGCAGCCGTCCCGTCGCGGAGGTCACCACGGTCTCCAGCGAAACATGAAGCTTGTTCTCCAACAGAATACGCACCATGCCGTTGGCCGCTCGCCGGAGTCCGTAGGGATCCTGAGATCCCGAGGGCACGAACCCCGCCGTCCAGCACCCCGCCACCGTATCCGCCCGGTCGGCGAAGGCGACCAGGGTCCCCTCCAGGCTCTCCGGGAGGGGGTCCGCCGCCCCCCGCGGCCGGTACTGCTCGGCCAGGGCCGCGCGCACCCCCTCGGGCTCCCCCTGGGCCTCGGCGTAGCGGGACCCGATCACCCCCTGGAGCCCGGTGAACTCCTTCCCGTCCTTGATCATCTCGCTGGCCAGATCCGCCTTGGCCAGGCGCGCCCCCCGCAGCGCGGCCTCCCGCCGCGCCGGCCACTCCGCGGGGTACCATCGCGCCCCCAGCTCATCCACCAGCTTCTCCACCCGATCCGCCTTCTCGCGCAGCGAACCCACCGACTCCAGCCACACCACCTTCTCCAGGGACTCCGAGAGCCGATCGAGGCCGGCCTTCATGTCCACCCGCCAGTAGAACCGGGCGTCCTCCAGCCGTGCCCGGAGCACCCGCTCGTTTCCCGCGATCACCTGATCCGGTTCGTCCCACCGCCCGTCGCACACCACCAGGAAGTGAGCCATGAGCCGTCCCCGCTCGTCCTCCACCGCGAAGTAGCGCTGGTGGGAGCGCATCGCGGTCACCACCACTTCCCGGGGAAGCTCCAGATAGGCGGTATCGAAACTGCCCGAGAAGACCGCGGGAAGCTCCGCCAGGAAAACCACTTCGTTCAGTAGCCCGTCGTCCTCCAGGCGCCGGCCGCCCAGGCGCCGGGCCTCGGCGTCCAGCTCGCGGGTGATGCGCTTTCGACGCTCCGCCGGGGCCAGGACCACCCCCACCGACTCCAGCACCTCGTCCAGCCGATCCGCGCTCCCCACCAGGTGGGCCCCCGGAGCCACCAGCCGGTGCCCCCGGGTCTCCCGCCCCGCGGCCCGCCCCCCCACGCTCAGATCCAGCACCTCGTCGTCGAGGAGGGCGACCACCCACCGGACCGGCCGGGGAAACCGGAACCCGCCGCCGTTCCAGCGCATCGTCTTGGGCCAGGAGAGCCCCTCCACCAGCCCGGTCAGGAACTCCGGGAGCACCTCCCGGGCGGCGCGCCCCGTCTCGTGGACCCGGGCGAGCACGAACTCCCCCTTCTCGCCGGTCACGCGCTCCAGGGCTTCCACCGCGATCCCGTTCTTGCGGGCGAACCCTTCCGCGGCCTTGGTGGGCTTCCCGTCACGAAACGCAATGTCCACCCGAGGCCCCGTCACCTCGCGGGTGAGGTCTTCCTGCCGCTCGGCCAGCCCCTCGATCTCCAGCACCAGCCGCCGGGCCGTCCCCGCCGTTCGCACCGCGGTCGCGGGCAGACGGAGCCCGGCCAGCCCCGTCCGCGCCCGGTCTCCGAGCTCCTCCAGCGCCGGCGGGAGATATCCCGCGGGAATCGCCTCGCTCCCGATCTCCAGGGTCAGCCGGCTCATCGCGCCGCCTCCTTCTCCGCCCGTTCCCGGGCCCGCTCCACCCACCGCTCGCGCTCCGCCGGGTCCTCGATGAGCGGATACCCGAGCCGCTCCCGCTGGCGGAGGTAGGCCTTGGCGGCGAGCCGGGCCAACCGGCGTACCCGCCCGATGTACCCCGTCCGCTCGGTGACGCTGATCGCCCCGCGCGCCTCCAGCATGTTGAACGCGTGGGAGCACTTGATCACGTAGTCGTAGCCCGGTCCCACCAGGTCCGCGCCCAGCAGCCGCTCCGCCTGCCGTTCAAAGTCGGTGAACAGGCGAAAGTGCAGGTCCACGTCCGCCTGCTCGAAGTTGAAGCCGCAGAACTCCTTCTCGTTCTCCAGGAAGAGATCGTTCCAGGTGAGGTCCTGGGAGATGCGAAGGTCCATCACCCGGTCCGCCCCCTGGAGATAGGTGGCGATGCGCTCGATCCCGTAGGTGATCTCGGCGGAGATCAGCTCCAGGTCCAGGCTTCCGACCTGCTGGAAGTAGGTGAACTGGGTCACCTCCATCCCGTCCAGCCACACCTCCCAACCGAGACCCCAGGCCCCCAGGGTCGGCGACTCCCAGTCGTCCTCCACGTAGCGGAGGTCGTGGTGGGCCAGGTTCACCCCCATCGCCTCCAGCGACTTCTCGTAGAGCTCGAGCACGTTGTCCGGGGCCGGCTTCAGGAGCACCTGGTACTGGTAGAAGTTCTGCATCCGGTTCGGGTTCTCGCCGTAGCGGCCGTCCTTGGGGCGCCGGCTGGGCTCCACGTAGGCCGCCTTCCACGGCTCCGGGCCCAGGGCCCGGAGGAAGGTGGCGGGGTTGAACGTGCCCGCCCCCACCTCGCTCGGGTAGGGCTGGAGAAGCACGCAGCCCTCGTCGCTCCAGAACCGCTGGAGCGCGAGGAGCATTTCCTGGAAGTTACCGACCGGCTTCGACGACATCGTGATCCTGCTCTCGATTGGAGACGACCTTCAGGCCCGGATGGTCCACGGGCCGGGAGTTTCGAGGAGCCGCCGATTATACCGGCGGGGGGGATCGTCTGCTATACTGCCTCCATACCCTCCTCGCCCCCCGACGGGATGCGCCGACCTGGATTGGGCATCCACCGGGAGACCCGGCATGAACCGAACCGCTTTCTCGATCGCGCTGCTCGCGGCGGCGCTGGCCTGGACCGGGGCCCCGGCCCGGGCGGAGACGCCCCCCGACGCCCCGTCGCCGGCCGCCGCCACGCCTGCCGGGGACCTCCCCAAGGCCCAGTCCGGGCAGATCGCCCTGCCCCTCCACCCGCGGGAACCCCAGGTCTCCCCCATGGCCCGAAAGCCCGGAGCCGCCAAGACCGTCCGCACCCTGGACCGGTTCGAGCTCGCGGTGGTCCTCGGCGGGGTCTATCCCGCCGGCTACCTCGACACCCAGAGCGACAACGGGATCCAGATGGGGTTCCAGGGGACGTACTATCCGTTCGCCCGGCTGGGGTTCGGCATGAGCGTGGTCCACAACGACTTGGGCTCGGCGACCCGCTACGCGGAAACCCCGGTGAGCGCCATCACCGAGGTCGGGATCTTCGGAAAGTTTCTCCTCGGCGGAGAGGGCGCGCTCGATCCGTACCTGAGACTCTCCTCCGGGTTCTACACCAACCGCTCCCGGGTGTTCGCGTCGGCCTCCGCCGCGGAACCGGTCCGGACGGCGGACTACGGCGGGGTCGGCGTCGGGATCGGAGCGGGACTTCAGATCCGCACCGGCACCCCCACCGGCTGGTTCGTGGAGGCCCTGATCCAGAACGACTTCGCCGATCCCCGCCGGGCCTACGTCTTCACCGGCTTCCGGGGCGGGATGAGCTTCACCTTCGGAGGACGCCCGGGCGGGCGTTGAACCGGGTCAGAGCGCCGCGAGCGTCCTCATGATCCCCGCCGCCCGCCGTTCCACCGCCTCGAAGTCCCCGCGCCGCAGGTCCTCGGGAGCGAAGAGCGAGCCCACGAACCCCACCCCGAACGCGCCCGCCCGGAGCACCGCGGCGAAGTTCTCGGGGGTGACCCCCGCGGTGGGAAAGATCTTCAGATCGGGGAACGGCCCCCGGACCTGGCTCACGTAGGTCGCGATGTCCGCCGGCGCGGGGAAGAGCTTCACCACGTCGGCCCCCGCCCGGATCGCGGTCCGCATTTCGGTCGGGGTGTAGGCGCCGGGGACGGCCACGGCGTCCAGGATCGAGGCCTCGGCGATCACCTCCCGATCCACGACCGGCGACACCAGGAAGCGCGCCCCGGCCGCCGCCGCCGCCCGGGCCTGGCCCACGGTGAGCACCGTCCCCGCCCCCACCAGAAGCTCGGGCTCGCGCGCGAACTCGCTCACCAGATCCAGCGCCCCGGGGGTGGTCAGGGTGAACTCCACCATCCGGATGCCGCCCGCCACCGCGGCCCGCATGGCCCGCCGGGCGATTTCCGTGTCCGGCCAGCGCAGGATCGCGCTCACCCGCCGCTCCCCCATCACGGACAGCGTCTCCTCCCGCCTCATCTCGCTCATGAAACCTCCTCCGGCGCCCCCGGACGATCCGCCTTGGAATTCGGACTCCTACGATGCATACTGGAAAAGCACCCCCATCGAACCTCGGCCGTTTTGGGGAGCCGGGCTCATGGACTGGAAAACCTTCTATCGCGACGAGATATCGAGCCCCGAGGGACGCGCCCGCATCCGCCGGTCCTTCGAGACGTTGCCGGGGTACGACGAGGAAATCGATCGCGTCCTTCGCGAACGGGGTGTCCTCTCCTTCCCCCATACCTCCGTCTTCTATTCCGGCGACGCCATCGCCCGGGTGGTGGCGGGACTCCACCGGAACCGGATCGACAAGGTCATCGCTCTGGGCGTCCTCCATGGGAACGCGCTCCCCCGACCCCACCGGGACGACTACCGCGAGTATATCCGCCGCATGGCCGGGGCCGTTCCCGCCGAGGGCGACGCGGAGGCCTGGGACGTGTTTCACCGGCTTCAGGGGGGATTCGTTCCGCCGGGGGCCATCCGCACGGTCTTCGGCGAGCTCCCCTGCCCCGTTCTCGACCAGTTCCCCGACGATATCGTGCGCGAGGACGCCGACATCCTCCGGAACGAATTCTCCCTCGATCTCTTTCTCGACCTCACCGCGTTTCACGCCCAGGAGATCGGAGCGGCGCCCCTGGCCGTGGTGCCCCTCTACATCGGTCTCACCCGGGACCCCTCGGGTTCCTACGAGACCGCGTCGCGACTCGCCGCCTGCATCGCCCACCGGCGGGACGATCGGACCGCGGTGGTGGCCACCGGCGACCTGGTCCACTACGGCAACGCCTACTGCGGCGTCGAGCAAATGCGGGGACTTCCCGCGGACGTCCGGAGCCTCACCCCGCACTTCCTCTCCCAGGTCCGGGACGTGCTGACCCTGGGACTCTCCCGGCGCGACTACGACGCCTTCCACGACGCCTCCACCCGGATCCTCCGGAGCGACCAGTGGAACGTGCTGCCGGTGGTGGCCGAGTACCTGGGAACGGGAGCGGAGTTCGAGATCCTCTCCTTCGCCCTCTCCGACTACGCCTCGATTCTCGGGGTGGCTCCCCCCTGCCTGGTGGCCTCCACCCTCGCCGCCTTTCTTCCCCCCGATCTTCCCGGGGGAGACGGGGAGTCTCCGCGCTCCGACGCCGGAGCCTACGTCACCTGAGCCCGGCGCCCCGCCCCAGCGACTGCGCCAGCCGTAACGCCCGCAGTTGCTCGTACCGCTCCAGATGGGCCTGCAGGAACGGTTCCATGACCCGGCCCACCGCCGCCGTCCCCGCCGGCTCGGGCGGGGCCTCGGCGATATCGGCCAGGGTGGCGGTGAGCAGCCGGCGCAGGAGCCCTAGGGTCGGCCCGCTCAGATCCATCGCCCCCGGCACCCCCGCCGCGCAATCGGGGCAGAGCACGCCGCCCAGGAGGGCGGAGAATCCGATCCCCACCCCGTCCTCCACCGAGCCCTGGCACTCCACGCAGGCGTAGAGTTCGGGCCGGTGGCCCAGAAACGAGACCGCCTTGAGCTCGTAGGCGCGAAAGACGGCGAGAAGCGCCCCCCGGTCCGCTTCCTCCAGCACCTCCAGGGTGCGCTGGGAAAGCGGGTAGAGCCGCCCCGGCGGCTCCTGTCCGGCCAGAACCTTCAGCAGGAACTCCAGCACCGCGACCCCGAACGCGTACCGCTCGGAATCGTCGCAGAGCCCGAGATGGGGGTCCAGGAGGGTGGCCTGGGAGAGGAGCTGCAGCTCCCGGGAGTCCTTCTGGTAGTAGACCACGTCGATCGAGGCGAAGAGCTCCAGGGCGGCCCCGAACCGCGGTCTGGCCGACCGCACCCCTTTGGCCAGGAGCGAGACCACCCCGTGCTCGGCGGTGTAGACGGTGAGGATCTTGCTGGTGTCCCGGAAGGGGATGACGCGAAGCACGAGGGCCTCGCTCTTCTCGATGGCCATGGAGTCCTAGCGCTCCGTGCCTTCCCCGAGTTCCTCGTCGCCGCCGCTCCGCCGGCCGAAGGGGTTGCGATTCCACCAGCCCCGTCCTCTTCCCGGCGGCAGCTCGGGGAGGGTGCCGGACCCCAGCCTCCCTCCGTCCTCCGGGACGAACGCCCCTCCCGAGATCACCATCTTGAGCCCTTCCTCCACCGTCATGTTCAGGCGGACGATGTCGTCCTCGGGGACCACCAGCAGAAACCCCGAGGTCGGGTTCGGGGTGGTGGGGAGGAACACCGAGCGCACCCGGCGTCCGACCGTGGCCTGGATCTCCGCTCCCGGAACCTCGGTCAGGAACACCAGGCACCAGAGACCCTTCCGCGGATACTCGATCAATCCCACCGCCCGGAACACGCTGCGCTTGCTGGAGAGGAGCGCCGAAGCGATCTCCTTGACCGCGATGTAGATCTTGTTGAAGAGCGGGATGCGGGTGAGGAGATGATCCCAGATCCGGTAGAACCGCCGCCCCACGTAGTTGTTGACCACCACCCCCACGAAGAGCACCAAGAGGACCACGGTGATGAGACCCGCCCCGGGAATCCCTCCCGGCCGCACCCAGCCGAACCGGATGTCGTCCCACAACAGGCCGTCCACCCAGGCCAGGAGCCGGTAGAGCACCCACGCCGCCACCGCGGCCGGGGTCACCACCAGCACCCCGGTCAGGAAGTGACGCCGGAGCCGCGCCCCCGCCTTCTCGGGCGAGCGGCCGGCGGATTTGTCCGATCCGGGGTTCGCGCTCACGATGTCTCTCCCGCTTTCTCCTTGTCGATCAGGGTAAGACGCAGCGCGTTGATCCGCTGGGGCTCGGCCTGGGCGACCTCCAGCCACACGCCGTCCACCCGGACGCGCTCTCCCGGCCGGGGGATGCGCTCCAGGTGGTCCAGCATCAGGCCGGCCACCGTGTCGTACTCCCCCTCCTCCAGGTCCAGGTCCAGCGCCTCGTTCAGATCGTCCACCCGCATCGCCGCATCCACCCAGTACACGCCGGGCTCCAACCGCTTGAGCTCGACCTCCTCCTCGACGTCCAGCTCGTCGCCGATCTCCCCCACCAGCTCTTCCAGGAGATCCTCCACCGTGATCACCCCGGCCACCCCGCCGTACTCGTCGACCACCACCGCCATCTGATTGTAGGTGACCTGAAGTTCCCGGAGAAGGGTTCCCGCCGGCTTGGTGGCGTTGGTGAAATACGGCTCGTGGGCCAGGGAACCGGCGGTGGCCTCGGGTCCCGCGCTCAGAAGATCGAACACGTGGAGCACCCCCACCACCGCGTCCGGCGACTCGCGATGAACCGGGTAGCGCGAGTACCCCTCCCGGGCCACCAGCTCCAGCATCTCCGGGATGCGCGCCTCGGCGGGGATCCCCATCACCTCCTCGCGCGGCACCATGACGTCCTCCACCAGGGCTTCGCCGAACTCGTGGAGGGTGGTCAGGAGGTTCCCCTCCTCGTCGTCGCCGGTGTCGCCGGTGAGCCAGCGAAGCTCGTGGTCCAGCTCCACCACCCGCTCCCCCGCGGAGAGGACGCGATCCACCCCCGGAACCCGCTGCCAGGTGACCAGCGCCCACCGGAGCGGATGGGCGAGCACCTCGAGCGGCCGGAAGAGCATGCGGCCGGCCAGGCCCAGGGGACTTCGCCAGTGGACCGCGGAGAGCCCGGCGCCGCCCAGGGCCCAGAGCGCGGCGATCACCAGGGCCGCGGGCAGGGGATAGCGCTCGGGCGCGGCGGCCGACGCCCCGGCCAGGCCCACCAACGCCCCCGACACCAGGAACCGGCCCAGAAGCCGCGCCTGTCGCGCCGAACGCGCGAACTCGCGGCACGCCGCCTCCTCCTCGTCGCTCTCCATGCGGTCCAGGGCGTTCCGGCCGAACCACACCGCGGCCTCCTCGAGGAGGGCCGCCGCCACGAGGAGCGCCGCGACCGCCGCCCAGGGGAGCGCGCTCACTCCGCCCCCCGCTCCCGCTCGTCGTGGAGCTCTCCCACGATCTCCTCCAACACGTCCTCCATGGTGACGATCCCCACCTGGCGCCCCAGGACGTCCACCACCACCGCCAGGTGAACCCGTCCCTCCTGCAATTCGTCGAGCAGATCGGCCACGGTCTCCTCGCGGCGCACGAAATAGACCGGGCGCAACAACGCGCCCACCGAGGCTCCGGCGGGGGCCG
>CAYRIJ010000135.1:0-9730 GCA_964424285.1 uncultured bacterium | reverse complement strand
TAGGGATAGAACAGCGTGAGCGAGTCCGGCCCTTGCCCGGCGCACAGGAACTCGTACGTCCCTTCCACCTCAACGTCTCCGGGGATAATCCTGAGAATCACGCGCTCGCGATCGAAGCGCACGACGGGCGCGAACCCGCGTCCATCTCCCCCGGTATCGTGGCCCGTGCATGACCCGGCAAGGACCACCAGGCCAAGCAGGGCCAGCCGTCCGGCGGCACCAGGAGTCGGCCTGCGGCCCCGAGCGCGCTCCTGCATGGATGCGATGCCGCTCAGAAGCGATCCTTCAGGAACTGCTTCAACTTTCCCCACGTGGTCGGCTCGACCGGCACCCCGAAGTACGCGGTCACACACAGTCGGACTTCCGTAAGCACGTAGCTCTGACCGTCCAGCACGACGCCGTCCCCGTCCATCGGCTCCCCGTTTCCACCCGGACCGGGGGTCCATGCATCGACGTGACGCTCGGTGCCCCACAACTCCCCGGGCTTGAGGATCAGCCAGGTCTCGCCTACCGGGGAACCGCCGGTTTCCGACAGGGGTCGAAGCACCAGTCCATCCCCATCGAGGTGATAGACGTGCCCCACCAGATTCACGATCACAACCGGCGTTCCCCCCCCCTCGGTCGGACCCGAGATCCGGTCCCCCGGCGATACGACGCCGTCGCCGTTGTCCTCGTAGCTCACCTGGTCGAGGTCGTAGGGGAGATCGCTCGAGTCCCAGGTTGAGGATATGGAGTGCCATACGGACCCGCCGGCCGGGATCTCCAAGCCGTAGGGCCGATCGAGAAGCTCAAAGTACCCTTCCCACAACGGATTGGCGCTTGCTTGGACCGAAACCAGAACCGGTAGTACTCCAACCAACACGATGGGGATCCATGATCGTCTCAAATGTCACCTCCCGGAAGGGGCGGCCACGCGAACCCGGGTCGCCTTCGAGCCGATCGAAGACGTAACGGAACCGGATGAGCTGGCAATGCGAGTCTACTCCTTCATAGTAAATATTTCATCCGATCAGGCACTTAACGACACCAATAGTATTATGATCATGATTCCCGGGTTGCGCTTCCCCCGATCCTGCCCGAGCGGGATCAGGGAGGGGGCCCGCAGGGCGAGCTACGGCGTGGGCTTCGCCCGGTAGACCTCGGTGTCCCCGCCCCGGTATGCCTTGTAGGCTTGGCGGGCCCCGGCCACGCGCCAGCTCCCGTCCTCCGCCCGGGCCAGCCGGTACTGGGTCCAGATCCCCGCGATGGAATCGTCGAGAAGCCGGTCCATGATCACGGTCACCGTGGAGCTGTCCGGCGATTCGCTGCGGTTGTCCTCCCGGTAGAGGCGCACGCGGGGCGCCTCGGCGGCTTTCGACACCTGGAGCGCGACCAGGCCGGGATCGCGCACCCAGTCCTCGCCGCGGCGCGCCGCCGCCCCGATTTCCACGTTGAAGGTCGCGGGCTCGACGTTGGCCGAGGAGCGCATCATCGGGGTCTCGGAGAACCCCGCCGGGATCGCCGAGACCGGCGGAGGCGGCGCGTCCATCGAGGGCTTGCTGCCGGCGCACCCGGCGGCGCCGAGGGCGACGAGGGTGACCGCTGCCATGAGCACGGGTTTCATCGGGGATCCCTCCTCAGGTTCCTGAAGACTTCGGTCCGGTCCGGGATCCCGGCCGGCATGGCCGAGACCCTTCCGCCAGGGTACTCCAGCCCACCCCGGGGAGGAAGCCGGGCGGCGCGGCGCCGCGGAGATCCGGCTTCCCCGCGGCTCCCGGCCGACTTGCGCCTCGAGGCCGCCCACACCCGCCCGTAGAACCGTCCTCCCCGAATCTGCTAAACTGGTGCGCTGGAATCGAGCCTTAATCAAGGGGTTGCGCGCCCGGGGGTCCTGCCGGAGCCTCGAAATGCCGGCCGCCGCCATCTCCAACCAAGGAGTCCCGCTTGACCGAAGTCTCCCTGGTGATGCCCTGCCTGAACGAGGAAGAGACCCTTCCCATCTGCCTCCGGAAGGCGCAGGACACCATCAAGAAGCTGAACCTGGACGCGGAGATCGTGGTGGCGGACAACGGATCCACCGACCGCTCGGTGGAGATCGCGGGGTCCATGGGGGCGCGGGTGGTGCACCAGCCCCTGAAGGGCTACGGAAACGCCTACCTGGCCGGGTTCGCCGGCGCCCGGGGCCGCTACCTCATCATGGGCGACTCCGACGACTCCTACGACTGGACCGACATCGGGCGATTCCTGGAGCCCCTCCGCCAGGGCTACGACATGGTCATGGGAACCCGGCTCAAGGGGACGATCGAGCCCGGGGCCATGCCCTTCCTCCATCGCTACCTGGGAAACCCGGTGCTTACCGGGATCCTGAACCTCCTGTTCCGGACCGGCATCTCCGACGCCCACTGCGGCATGCGGGGCTTCACCCGCGAGGCCTACGAACGCATGCACCTTCGCACCTCGGGGATGGAGTTCGCCTCGGAGATGGTGATCAAGGCGGGCAAGGCCCGGCTCAAGATCGCCGAGATCCCCATCACCCTGCACAAGGACGCGCGCACGCGCGCGCCGCACCTTCGCACCTGGCGGGACGGCTGGCGCCACCTCCGGTTCATGCTCATGTACAGCCCCACCGGACTCTTCCTGATGCCGGGAGCGCTCCTGCTCCTCCTGGGGGTCGTCCTCCTCGCCGTCCTCTACCCGGGGCCGGTTCACGTCGCGGGCCGGGAAATCGACGTCCACTCGATGGTCCTGGGAAGCCTCCTCACCATCCTCGGAACCCAGGTCATCACCACCGGTCTCTTCGCCAAGGTCTACTCCTACGAGCGGCACTTCGACAGCCGGGACCCGGTGCTCCGCACCCTGGCCCGCCGCTTCAACCTGGAGCGCGGGCTCGTGCTGGGGGTGCTGGTGTTCCTCGCCGGGTTCGTTCTCGACCTGGTGGTGGCGGTGGAGTGGATCCGAAGCGGGTTCGGGCCCCTGAACGCGATGCGCCAGGCCATCCTGGGGAGCACGCTCCTGGTGGTGGGGGCCCAGATCATCTTCTCCTCGTTCTTCCTGAGCATGCTCGCGGTGCAGGTCGCGGATCTGAAGGCTGATTCCGGAGAACCTGACGCCCGGCGCCAGGCTTCATGAGGGGCGCCCCGCCGGCGGTTCCGGAAACCGGACGATGCTCATGACGCCGTCATCGGACCCCATGTCCATACCCGGGACTTCCGTCTCCGACCAGGCCGGAGCCTGGGACTTCGCACGGCTCAACTCCGCCCTGGGCCTCGGACGGGCCTTGCGCGGCCTCGACTATGTCCGCTGCCTGGAATTTCCCCTGGTCTACAACCATCTGGACCTACGGCCGGGGATGCGACACCTGGACGCGGGCGCGCGCACCAGCGTGTTTCCCCTGTTCGTCGCCTCCCGGAACGAGGTCGAGGTGCATGCCGTGGATCTCGACTCCACGGTCGAGGCCCAGGGAGCGCTGGCCGAGAGAATGGGGGCCCGCCTCAAGGGGAAGCTGGTGGCCCGCCAGGCCGACCTCCGGGAGCTTCCCTATCCCGACGGGCACTTCGACCGGGTGACGGTGATCTCCGTCATCGAGCACGTCCCCGATCCCGGGGACACCGAGGGCATCCGCGAGCTGGCCCGGGTCCTGGCTCCCGGGGGACGGCTCATTCTCACCGTTCCGTTCGGCATGACCCCGCGCGATTTCTTCATGGAACGAACGGTCTATTCGGAGACCTATCACGGGGAACCGGTCTTCTTCCAGCGCCACTACTCACCGGGAACCCTGGAGGACCGGCTTCTGGGTCCCTCGGGGCTCCGCGTCGCGAAGCGCGGCTACTTCGGCGAGGCCGGATTCCCGTTCTTCAACCGCTTCTGGGTGCTACCCGGGTGGGCCAAGCCGATCAAGGCCGCCTACGCCTGGCTGGGACCGACCTTCGCCTCGCGGTTCATGGGACTCTACGACTCCCCCGAGTCCCTCACCCTCCAGTCCCCGCCCATGATCACCGCCAACGGCGCGTTCGCGGTCCTGGAGAAGCTCGCCTGACATGTGCGGGATCACCGGCTTCTACGACCCTTCGGCCGAGGAGATCCCGGACGGGGCGGTGATCCGTCGCATGGCCGCTCCCCTGGCCCACCGGGGTCCGGACGACGAGGGGTTCCACCACGGACCGGGAATCGCCCTGGGCTTCCGACGCCTGAGCATCGTGGACCTGGCCGGCGGACACCAACCGCTGGCCAACGAGGACGGTACGGTGCTCCTGGTCATGAACGGGGAGATCTACAACCACCTGGACCTCCGGCCCGAGTTGGAGGGGCGGGGCCACCGCTTCCGGACCCGTTCCGACGCCGAGGCGGTACTGCACGCCTACGAAGAGTGGGGCGTCGATTGCCTGGAGCGGCTCCAGGGGATGTTCGCCTTCGCCCTCTACGACCGTCCCCGGCACCGGCTTCTGCTTGCCCGCGACCGGTTGGGCATCAAGCCCCTTCACGTCGCCGAACTCGACGACGGCACTCTGGTGTTCGGATCGGAAATCAAGAGCCTTCTCGCCCACCCCGGCGTCCCTCGCGAGGCCTCGGAAGAGGCCGCCGCCCTCTTCCTGACCTATCGCTACCTGCCCTCCCCCCACACGCTCTTCCGGGGGATCCGAAAACTCCCCCCCGGCCACCGGCTGGTGGCCGACCGGAACGGTACCCGGACGGAGATGTGGTGGGACGTGGACCTCTCCCGGCGGTTCGCCGGAAGCTACGACGATGCCTGTGAAGCCCTCCGCGAACACGTGCGGACCGGCATCCGGGACCGCCTCATGGCCGACGTCCCCCTGGGCGCGCTCCTGTCGGGGGGGCTCGACTCGAGCATCGTGGTCTCGCTCATGCGCGGCATGCACGACGGGCCGGTCAAGACCTTTTCGGTGGGGTTCAGCGGGGCCTCGGGCAACGACCAGGAACTCCCCTTCGCGCGCGAGGTGGCCCGGGCCTTCGAGACCGAACACCACGAGCTGGTCATGGAGGAGCGCGACCTCCCCGGCGCCATCCGATCCCTCATCTGGCACATGGACGAACCCCTCGTGGAGCCCGCCGCCATACCGGTCTACCTGATCAGCAAGCTCGCCCGGGAGACGGTGACCGTGGTCCTGACCGGCGAGGGAGCGGACGAGCTGTTCGCCGGCTACCCGAAGTACGGGCGGGACCACCTCGCCCGCTCCTACGCGCGGGTGCCGCGGTTCCTCCGGGAGAGCCTGGTGCGGAAAGGGCTGGACGCGGTGCCGCTTCCCCTCCGGCGGGTGCGGGTGGCCGAGCGCAGCCTCTCCATTCCCGACCCCTCGGAGCGGTGGGCGTCGTGGTTCGCGGGCTTCGCCGGACCCGAGCGCCGTGCGGTCCTCCACCCCGATCTTCTCCGTCGTCTCGACGATCCCACGGCTCGCGGACCGCTTTCGGGATGGGTGAAGCGAGCGGCGGAACGGGACCCCCTCACCCGGATGCTCTACGCCGACGTCAAGACCTGGCTGGCCGACGACCTCCTGATGAAGATGGACCGCATGAGCATGGCCGCATCCCTGGAAGCGCGGGTGCCCTTCCTGGACCACCGCACGGTGGAGTTCGCGTTCTCGCTGCCGCCGGAGTGGAAGTGGCGGGGGGGGCGCGGAAAGCGGATCCTCCGCGACACATTCGGCCCGGACCTTCCCCCCCGGGTGCTCTCCCGGGCCAAGACCGGATTTCCGGTCCCGATCGATTCCTGGTTTCGGAACGGTCTTCGCGGGTTCGTGGCCGACACCCTGCTGGACGGCGCGGTCGAACGACGCGGGGTGCTGAACGCGGCCACGGTGCGCCGGCTGGTGGAAGACCACGCCTCCGGCCGGCGCGACTACCGAAGGGAGATCTGGACCCTCCTGAACCTGGAACTCTGGTACCGCCTCTACATCGATGCACCCGGCCCCCCGCTGGTGCGTCCGGCCGAGATGGCGGGCCCGCCGATCTGATGAGGCTCTGGCACCTTCGCCGGCTGAAGGCCATGAACTGGGGAGAGCGCCGTCTCCGGGCCGCACGCGGGCTCCGCGAGGCGCA
Source organism: uncultured bacterium (assembly GCA_964424285.1). Taxonomy (GTDB): domain Bacteria; phylum Eisenbacteria; class RBG-16-71-46; order JABDJR01; family JABDJR01; genus CAVSKL01. The sequence goes on along the minus strand of CAYRIJ010000135.1, from coordinate 3,697 downwards.
CCGGCGGAGGGAGTTCGCGCGGGGGGGCGCGGAAGCGGTGGCCGGACCGACGCCCCCCGACGAGCCGTTCCTCGCCGGTTTCCAGGACGCGCCCTGGATCCTGCGACCGCGGGATCTGGCGGCCATGGCGTCCCGCTGGCCGGCCGCGTGGGGGAAGCGCACCCTGACCGAGGCCACGGAGATCATGAACGGCCGCTTTCGCTGGCTGGGCATGGTCCACGACCTGGGAGAGCGCCCGGACTGGCGGCGGGAACCGGTCTCCGGGATAGATTTCCCCGCCGCCTACTGGAGCCTGCTTCCCACCGCCTCGCCCGAGGGGCGCTTCGACCTCAAGCACCTCTGGGAACTCAACCTTCACGCCGGGTTCGTCACCCTGGCCAAGGCGTTCCTGTTGACCGGAGGCACGGAGTTCCGCGATCGGCTCACCACCTTGTGGTCGGACTGGATGCAACAGAATCCGCCCCTGACCGGTCCCAATCTCCTGGCACCGGTGGAAACCGGGCTCCGGCTCGTTCACTGGGCCGCGGCGCTCCGGTTCTGGGCGGCGCGGGAGCGGCCGCCCGAAGCGCTTCTTCGCGATGTCTTCCGCTCCGCCCACCGCCAGCGATTCACCGTGGCCGAGAACCTCTCGCTCTTCTCTTCGGCCAACAACCATCTCCTCGGAGAGCTGGCGACCCTGGCCTCGGTGGACGCGGCCTTCCCGGGCATCGCCCCCGAAGGTTCCGCCGCCCGCTGGGATGCCGCCCTCCGGCGCGAAGTGCTCCTCCAGTTCGCGGCCGACGGCGGGAACCGCGAGCAGGCCTTTCACTACCATGCCTTCGCGCTGGCCCTGGCGCTTCTCGGGGCCCAGGCCGCGGCGGCACGCGGGGCGCCATGGCCCGCGCCGGAACGCGCGCGCCTCGCCGCGGCGGGGCGGTTCCTTGCCGCCGGCCTCGGCCGGGACGAACCTCCATTCCGGTACGGCGACGCCGACGAGAGCGAGGTGCTTCCCCTGGCCGAGGGAGCCCGCGATCTCTACCGCCCGATCCTGATCCACGCGCGTCTACTGGAGGGGATTTCGGAGGCCGCCGGCCCCGACGGGGACGAACGCGCGGCCTGGCTCCTGGGCGACGCCGGGCTCCCCGACCCGGACCGTCCCGCCCCGGCTCCCCCGCCGGGCGCGGCGTTCCCGGACACCGGCCACGCGTTCCTTCGCCGGGGGCCCCTGGCCGCCCACCTGAACGCCGGGGAACTCGGCTACCTCTCGATCGCCGCTCACGCCCACGCCGATGCCCTCTCCGTCCAGGTCGCCTATGGCGGAACGCCGATCGTTCTCGATCCCGGCACCTTCACCTACCGGGGGGGAAACCCCTGGCGGGACGTCCTGGCCGGCACCCCGGCCCACCCTACCGTGTCCCTGGAGGGCGGCAGTCAGGCGGAGCGCCTGGGGCCGTTTCTGTGGGGGCGCCGCTACGACGCGCGCCTCGGCGAGGTCCGGCTGGACGGCGGGACGCCCCAGGCCCAGGCCAGCCACGACGGATACCGGGATCTGGGGGTGGTGCACCGGCGACGCCTGGAACTTTCCGACCCGTCGACCGTGGTGGTGGAGGACGTCCTGGAGGGATCCGGGGACCGAACGGTCCGCCTCAGTTGGCCCCTGGGGCCCGGAGACGCCAGCGCCGAGGCCTCGGGGATCGTTCTCCGCGCTCCCGGGGTGACCGCCCGGTTCACCGTGGAGGGCTTTGCCGTCCCGGCCCGCCTGGAGCGGGGAGACCCGGAGCGCCCGGGGTCGCCCTGCTTCTCGATGGGTTACGACCGTCTCCAGGCCGGGCAGGCCGCGGTCTGGGAGGGGCGGATCCCGCTCCCCGCCCGCTGGGTGACCCGGATCCGGATCACACCTTCTTGACCAGCTTGACCAGGGCGAGAAGGAGGACCGCGCCGAAGAGGGCGGTCAGGAAGGCGCCGATCCCGCCCCGGGGGACCACCCCGACCTCCCCCAACACCCACCCTCCGGCCACCGCGCCCAGCACCCCCACCACCGCGTCCCCCAGACACCCCAACCCACGACCCCTTACGATGATGCCGGCCAACCAGCCCGCCACGAGCCCGATGATGATGAACACGAGCAAGCTCATCGTTCCCTCCCGGAATCGACCGGCTCCCCCGGTAAGACCGAAAGCCCCCGGCCTGGAGTCCGATATACTCTTTCGGGTGCGGAGGATCCGCCGGGCGCACCGTCCGGTCAAGGGGCGAATCGCCGGCGACCGTCTCCCCGCATCCGAGGACGGTCCGAGGAGTCGATGAAAACGTTCGAAGCCCGTGAGACTCAACCCGCGGCATACCGCGCCCCATGGCAGGACCGCCTGCCGCGACCGATCGGCCGTCTGGTCCGCCTTCCCTGGTGGCAGATCGGGGCGGCGCTGGCGGTGGCGCTCCTGCTCTCCGAGCAGATCCTGGAGCCGCAATCCCGGGTGATCAAGGCGGTGGCCGGGCTGGTGCTGTTGATCCTCGCGATCCGCACCAAACCCTTCTACGCGCTCTGCTTCATCGCCCTGACCTTTGCCTTTCCGTTCTCGATCTTCATCGGGTCGAGCACGCTGATCTTCGTCGGGCTGGCCTTCACGGTGTACCTGGCCCGCCTCACCCTCGGGCAGGTCCCGGCCCTCGTCCGCACGCCGGTGGACGCCGGAATGGGGGTTCTGGTGGGCTGTTACGCCCTCTCCTTCTACAACATCGACAATTCGGTGATCCTGACCCGGGCGGTGCAGAACCTGTTCAGCATTCTCGCCTCATTCATGCTCTTCTATCTGACCGCCAACTTCATCCGCACCGAGGACGAGCTCAAGAAGTTCAGCAAGATCCTGGGAATCGCCCTGACCATGATCGTGCTCGTCGGCATCTACGAACTGCTGCTCCCCGGTCGCGCGCTCATCCCTAATTGGATCCTGGCAGGAGGGAGCGGAATCGAATCGCCGACGAAAGGCTACCGGGTGGGAGGTCCCTTCGCTGACTTCGAGCTGTACGGGGAGTTCATGGCGATGAGCTTCTTCCTGGCCCTCTTCCTGTTCCAACGGGCGGCCCGGCCCAACCTCCGGTTCTTCACCGGAGCGCTCACCATCCTCACCGTGTTCGGTCTCCTGAGCACGGTGACCCGCGGAGCCACCCTGTCCTACCTGGGCGGCCTGGTCTACTTCACCTGGCTCATGCGCCGGCGGCTCAAGTTCCGCGATTTCTCGGCGGCGCTCCTGGCCGGTGTCGCGATCTACCTGGGGCTGGAATTCGTGGTCACGAACTTCACCCGGTCGGGATCGGTGTTCGCGCGACTTTTCGCCACCCACTTCGTGAACGGATTGCCCGACTCCCGGGCCATGTGGCCGATCATCTGGGAACGGGTGCTGGAGCACCCCATCGTGGGCCACGGCCCCTATTACGATCTGGGCCTCCAGCGGGGCCTGACCGGCCGCGGCCTCTACGTCTACACCTGGCCCCACAACCAGTATCTCTTCTACGCCCACACCATCGGGCTCCTGGGGACCGCCGCGTTCCTGTTCGTGGCGATCCGGCTCCTCGTCCTCTCGTTCCGGGACCGCGCCGCGGGGCTCCAGGAACCGTCTTTCGCCCGGAGCTTCATGCTCGCCCTGCACGTCATGCTGCTGGTCTTCCTGGTCGACGAGCTCAAGATCGATTACCTGAGAAACCCGATCTATCTGTACTACCC
>CAYRIJ010000134.1:3133-9789 GCA_964424285.1 uncultured bacterium | reverse complement strand
GCTGCAAATGTCCGGTACTATCCTCTGAAACGCTGAACTTGTCAAGGACTTGAGAAATGGAGGATGCGCGGGGAAAGGGCGCACCGCTACGGAAGCCGTCTGCCGTTCCGGACGGAACGCTGCCTGCGATTCGCCTTCTTGACGGCGTAGTTGCAGCGCAGCGCGGCGACGCGGGGGACGATGCCGTTGCCGCGGGCGATGCTGGCGAAGGCGCGCAATTTGACGTGGAACGGGCCGGTGGTGCCGGAGAGGGAGCCGTTCAGGAGGGTCCGGACCGTGGTGGGAACCCCGCCCAGGACCGACCAGATCTCGATCTTGGCCGTGGTGTCCCGATCGGTCTGGACCCGAACGGTGACCGGGCGGCTCACCAGGTCGTAGGCCGGGTTGGGGTAGGGGTAGTCCAGGGTCACACCGGCCGCCGGCGCAGCGGCTTCCACCGGCGCCGCTGAAAGCGGACCGGGAAGCCCGGTTTCCGGCTTCCGATTCACCCACTCGAAGACCACCGCGACCTGGATCTCCCGGATTCCCGTTTCCGCCGGATCGACCACCCGCCCGAAGATGGCGGTGGATTTGCCGGAAGAGGACGTGAGTCCCTGGCACCCGGTTCCGATGAGGGCGATCAGGAGTCCCGCGGCCAGGAGAAACTTGCGGTATCGGTTCATATGTCCGGTCATCGTATCCCGCCCCGCGGGGGACGGCAACCCGTTCCGCTTGCCGGGCGGGGCCGGGGCCCGTAGCATGGGGCGGGTCTGAAACGGGTCGAGGGCAGCGGGAGGAAGGAGGCAAGCAATGGACCTGAGCCTTTCCGAGGAACAGCGGGCGCTCCAGGAGCTGGCCCGGGAGTTCGCCCGGAACGAGATCGAGCCGGTGGCCGCGGAACACGACCGGACCGGCGAGTTCGCCATGGACGTCTACCGGAAGGCCTTCGAGATCGGGCTCATGAACACCCACATCCCCGAGGAGTACGGCGGGTTGGGGCTGGGGGTGTTCGAGGGGTGCCTGATCGCCGAGGAGCTGGCCGCCGGTTGCAGCGGCATCTACGCCTCGATGGAGGTGAACACCCTGGCCCAGGCCCCGCTCATCGTGGCCGGGAGCGAGGACCAGAAGCGGCGCTTCCTCGCCCCGATGACCGAATCGCTCACCTTTGCCGCCTACGCCATCACCGAACCCGACGCGGGGAGCGACGTGGCCTCGATCGCCACCCGGGCGGTGAAGGACGGGAACACCTACGTCCTGAACGGCCACAAGATGTGGATCACCGGGGCGGGCCACGCCTCCTGGTTCTTCGTCCTCGCCTACACCGACCCCGAGAAGAAGCACAAGGGCATGAGCGGCTTCCTGGTTCCCGCCGACACCCCGGGGGTGAGCGTGGGAAAGAAGGAGCTCAACATGGGGCAGCGGGCCTCGGACACCCGGGCGGTGGATTTCGAGGACGTGCGCGTCCCCGCCGCGAACCGCCTGGGGGACGAGGGCCAGGGCTGGTTCATCGCCATGTCCGCCTTCGACCACACCCGGCCCCCGGTAGCCTCGGGAGCGGTCGGGGTGGCCCGGCGGGCCATGGAGCACGCGGTCGCCTACGCCAAGGAGCGGAAGGCCTTCGGGGTCGCCATCGCCCGCCACCAGGCGATCTCCTTCATGATCGCCGACATGGCCAAGGAGGTGGCCGCGGCCCGGCTCCTGGTGTGGCAGGCGGCGTGGAAGATCGATCAGGGGGAGCGGAACACCCTCGAGGCCGCCTTCGCCAAGTGCTTCGCCGCCGACACCGCCATGCGGGTCACCACCGACGCGGTGCAGGTCTTCGGAGGCTACGGCTACAACTCCGAGTACCCGGTGGAGAAGCTCATGCGCGACGCCAAGGTGTTCCAGATCTACGAGGGCACGAGCCAGATCCAGCGGATCATCATGGCCCGTGAGCTTCTGAAGGACTGAGTCCGCGATGCTGTGGGTTCTCCTCGTCCTCGGCGCGATCCTCCTCTGGGGGATCGCCGTCTTCAACCGCCTGGTCGGCCTCCGGAACCGCGCCCGGGGCTCCTGGTCGGACATCGACGTCCAGCTCAAGCGGCGCCACGACCTGATCGGGAACCTGGTGGAGACCGTGAAGGGCTATGCCGCCCACGAACGGACCACCCTCGAAGAGGTGACCACCGCCCGGTCCCGGGCGGAGAGCGCCCGGGACGCCGCGGGACCGGAGGAGGCCGGACGGGCGGAGACCGCGCTCTCCGGCCGGGTGCGGGGGCTCTTCGCCCTGGCCGAAGCCTATCCCGATCTCAAGGCCAGCGACCGGTTCCTGGATCTCCAGCGATCCCTCGCCGAGGTGGAGAACGACATCCAGAACGCCCGCCGCTACTACAACGCGGTGGTGCGGGACCTGAACACCCGGATCCAGTCCTTCCCCGACGTTCTCCTCGCCCGGCCCCTGGGGTTCAAGGAACGGGAGTTCTTCGAGCTCCAGGACGCCTCCGAAGCGGCGGCGCCCCGGGTGGACCTGGGCGGGACCGGGGCCGCGCCCGCCTGATCCGGACCGAAAACGATCGTGGCGATTCCAAGGGAGGTGTGCCCGTGACCCGACGCGTCCTGCTCATGATCTCCTCCGTCGCTCTGGCCGTCCTCGGGGCGGCCTCCCCCGCCCGGGCCGATCTGGGGGGGTTCGTGATCCGGAACTTCGACACCGAGGCCGAGGTCCGGTCCGACGCGGGCATGACGATCACCGAGCGCATCACCGTCGACTTCTCCGAGCCGCGGCACGGCATCTACCGGCTGATCCCCGTCCGCTACACCGATCCCCTGGGCTACGGCTACGACCTGGGGTTCCGGTTCCTGAGCGCCGGGTACGAAGGGGGCGGGAAGGTGGGGGTCAAGATCGGGAACCAGGGCCGGTACGTGAACATCCGGCTCGGTGACGCCGCCCGGACGGTGACCGGCCGCCAGGTCTACGTGATCCGCTACCGCCTGGACGACCTCGTGCACCGCCTGGCCGAACACGACGAGCTCTACCTGAACGCCACCGGCAATGAATGGCCGGCGGTGATCGAGAAGGCCACCGCCACCCTTCGGCTTCCCGCCCCGCTCCCCGCCGACTCCCTGAGCGCCCTGGCCTACACCGGGCGGTTCGGAGGCCGCGGGGAGGACGCCCGAATCAGCTTCCCCGAGCCGGGGACCGTGCGCTACGAGACCACCCGCCCCCTCCAACCCCGGGAAGGCCTCACCGTGGATCTCACCTGGCCCGCGGGCTACGTGAAGTTCCCGGGCGCCCTGACCCGGATCGGCCGCTTCCTGGCCGCCAACTGGGTGCTCCTGGCTCCCGTCTTCTTCGCGGGGGTCCTCTGGCGCCGGTACCGGACGGCCGGGCGCGATCCGGAGGGACCGGCCGCGGTGGTCGTCCGCTATGAGCCGCCCCAGGATCTGACCGCAGCGGAGATCGGCACCCTGGTGGACGAGTCGGTGGACACCCGGGACCTGACCGCGATGGTGGTGGACCTCGCGGTGAGGGGCTACCTCACCATCCACGTGGAGGAGAAGAGCCTCTTCCTGGGTCTGGGAAAGCGCGACGAGACCGTCTTCGAGCGCCGGCGCGAAAAGTCGTGGGACGATCTCCCCCCCGCCGAGCGCCTGCTCCTCGCCGGCCTCTTCGAGACCGGGGACCGGGTCGAGGCCTCGGACCTCAAGCAGAAGTTCTACGTTCACATCCCCAAGATCAAGGACGCGCTCTACAAACGGCTGGTCGAACGCAACTACTTCGCCGGGAACCCGGCCTCGGTGCGCGGCCGCACCGTGGGGCTCGGCGTCCTCGCCGCCGCGATCATCTTCGCGGTCGGCCTGGTGTGGATCCGCATGCGGGGGGGCATCCTTCCCAACGGCATCGCGGTCCCCATCGCCTCCGCCGTCCTCACCTTCGGGGTCTTCCTGGCTTTCGCCCCCGCCATGCCCCGCCGGACCAGGGCCGGGGTCAAGATGCGGAATTGGGCGCTGGGGTTCGAGGAGTTCGTGAACCGGGTGGAGAAGGAGCGGCTGGAGGCGGACCGGGTGAAGAACACCTTCGAGTCCCTCCTCCCCTACGCCATGGCCCTGGGGGTGGCGGGGGCCTGGGCGCGGAAATTCGAGGGCATCTACGACCAGGGGGCCCCGGGCTGGTACGTGGGCCCCCACCCCGGCGCGGTCTTCTCCACCATGGCCTTCGAGCACAGCCTGTCCTCCAGCATGAGCCGGGCCACCCAGAGCATGACCTCCGCGCCGCGTTCCTCCGGGTCGAGCGGAGCGGGGGGCGGCGGGTTCTCCGGCGGCGGCGGGGGCGGCGGCGGAGGCGGCTCGTGGTAGCCGGCGGCGGACGGACCCGGGGCCGGGGACCGGGCGACTTCGAGACGGTCACGTGACCCACACCATCTTCACCGCCACCGTGAGCCTGGTGGCCATCGCCAACCCCTTCGTCGCCCTCCCGGTCTATCTCAACCTGCGGGGCGGCGAGAGCGCCGACCCCGGCCGGACCCGGCGCGACGCCGGGCGCGCCGCCCTGGCCGTCGGGCTCTGCCTGGCTCTCTCGGTGGTGGCGGGGACGGTGGTGCTCCGGGCCTTCGGGGTGAGCGTGGCCGGCCTCCGCGCCGCCGGCGGCCTCATCGTCACCCTCATGGCCTTTCACATGGTCCAGGGGGAGCAGCCCGGACCCCAGTTCTCCAAGGGGGACGAGCGGGTGGCGCAGAAGCACTCGGACGAGGACCTGAGCATCTACGTCCCCCTTTCCATCCCCTTGATCGCCGGCCCCGGGGCCATCACCACCGCCATCAGCCTCGCCGCGGGACGGGGGGTGGGGACGGAAGGAGCGCTGGTGGCGGTGCTGGTGGACGCGGTCCTGGTGTTCCTCACCATCTTCTTCGCCCGGTTCCTCTATCGCCTGCTCGGCGACTTCGGCCTCCGCCTCCTCACGCGGATCTTCGGGCTCCTGGTGATGGGGGTCGGGGTGCAGATGGTCGTGGCGGGCGTGCGCCAGCTCTGGACGGGCGCGGGCTGACCCGGCGCCGGCGGGTTTCCGGTCAGACCCCGGAGCGGCGTCCCCGCCGGCGGAGACGGGCCAGGAACTGACCGGCCCGCACCCGCTCCTCGTCGCTGAAGAAGCCCAGGACCGCCAGAAGCACAGGGAACACCAGGATGACCGCCGACTTGAGCACGAAGTCGACGGGGCCCCGGTGGCCGATCACCGCGAGGTTCACCACCAGCGCGGCCGCGGTCCCGGCCAGGAGCACGCCCAGACGCCGCGCCTCGAAGAGGATCGGGTAGAAGCGGCGCGCCACCAACCACATCCCCACCGGCAGGCAGAGGAAGGAGATCAGGGTGGCCCACGCCGCGCCCCACAGCTTGAAGTGAGGGATGAGGAGATAGTTTCCGGCCAGGTTGACCAGCGCCGCCGCCCCCACCACCACCGGGACCCACCGGGTCTTGTCGGTCACCGCCACGCCCACGGTGAGAATGTAGTAGATCCCCTGGACCAGGTAGGCGATGAGGATGAGGGGAACCAGGCCGGCGGCGGGGGCGTAGGCGGATCCGGCGATCACGTAGACGATCTCGTGGCTCATCGAGGCCACCGCGATCAGGATCCCGCAGGTCACCAGGAGGTAGTAGGTGAGAACGCGGGCGAAGATCACCGGGGCGTTCTTCTCCTCGGCGATCCGGAACATGACCGGGGGCCAGGCCACCACGAACGCGTTCAGGACCACCGACATGCTGAGGCCGACCTTGTAGCCGAGGGAGTAGACGCCCAGCTCGGTCAGGTTGCCGAAGCCGTTCAGGAAGAAGCGGTCGGCGCTGTTCATGACGTAGAGGCCGAGCCCGCTGGCCACCAGGGGAAGACCGAACCCGGCCAGGCGCCGGAGCCGGTCCATCCGGATGGCGAGACCGAACTCCCGGGCGGCCCCGGCCAGGCCGAGGGCCAGACCCACCGCGGAGCCGAGGAGGTTCCCGGTCAGGGCCCCGGCCACCCCCTTGTGAAGAACCCCCACCAGGAGCGCGTTCAGGAGAAGCACCGAGAAGAGCTTGCTCAGGTTGACCAGGGAGTAGCGGACGGGGCGCCCCTGGGCCCGGAACAGGGAGAGGAGCATCATGCCCGCGGCGTCCAGGAACACCCATCCGAACAGGAGCCGCCAGAGCCCGGTCTGGCTCGAGTCCCGGAACATCAGCCGGCTCACCGCCGGGGCGGCGGCGAACAGCGCCGCGGCGGCCGCCCCCGCCACCAGGAGGACCGCGGTGAAGGCGGTGCGGAAGTACTCGGTGCGGACCGCGGGGTCCGGCTCCGGCACGTAGTAGCGTACGAGGGCGGAGTTGAACCCCAGGACGAGGACGGTGAGGAGGAGCGCCCAGCTCACGGTGAAGATCTCCAGGGCGCCGAACTCGGCCGGAGTCATCACCCGGGCATAGAGAGGAACCAGGAGGAAGGCGCCGGCGCGGCCCAGGAAGTCGAAGACCCCGTAGACCGCGGAGTGGCGGGCCATGGTCTTGACCATGGAATAGAGGACGTCCTGGGTGCGGTCCCGCTCCTTCGGCTTCTCCACGGTCAGGGTGCGGGAGACCGGCCCGGCCCGGAGGCGGGACCCGTGAGGCTCATGGTCCGATGATGCTGGTTCATCGGGTTCGGCCGGGCCTCCCTGGCCCCGGAAACGCCCCGGGGCGAT
>CAYRIJ010000134.1:1277-3033 GCA_964424285.1 uncultured bacterium | reverse complement strand
AGCGCCTTGATCGTCCCCCAGCTCACCGGCTCCACCGCGGTGGGACAGGCGTATTCGTAGGTGACGCACAGGGTGCCCTGGATGAACGTGGACACGTTGAACGATCCGTTTCCGGGGCTGGTCAGGCTGGTGAAGGCATGGGCCTGGATGGGAACGATCACCGGGTTGGCGAAGATGGAGAGGTCGGCAAAGGTCATGTGAAAATCGTTGAACGGCGCCCAGGCGAAGGGGGAGGTGTAGCCCGACGGGCCGGCGAAGTCGAAGGTCCCGTCGTAGGACTGGAGGAGGCCGCCGTCGGTGAAGGAGAAATCGTCCGCCAGGGGCGAGCCGTCCAGATCGTTGAGCGAGACCGAGGCATAGATCGAGTCGTACCACGCGCACCCGGGGGCGATGCAGTTCCCGGTGTTCTCGCCGAAGAACTGTCCGTCGATCGAAACGTTCAACACCGCATCGGCGCTGATGAGATAACAGTCGGGGTACGGGAACGCGGGAATGGTCACGTCGAAGCTGACGTCGCGGAAGCTCACCCTCGGAATGGTGTCGCACACGGTGAACGTATCGGCGCGCGCCGGGAGGGCCGGCCCGAAGAGAAGGAGAACGCCGAGAGACCCCAGGAACATGGTTGCCTTTTTCATGGATGCTTCCCCCGGCGGGGTTGGGGGGGCCCCGCCCACTGCGGGTCGCACGGAATCCGTCCGGGATGGCGGATGCGGCCGCGACCAATCGGTACTCGAGCCGAAGGATTCTATCATCGATCTCCCCGGCGGTCACCGTCCCGCGTCGAGCGGAGGGGATTTTTCGGATCCAGGTCGAAAATGCGAAGCGTCGGGTTGCTGAACCCGAAGGACCGGTAGGCGGGGGCGATCTCCCGGTACGGCCGTCGGAACAGCGCCCGGTAGGCATGCACCCGCCGCATCACCTCGGGACTCTGCCCCCCCAGCCGGCCGGCCAGGAGATAGCGATCGTAGTCGAAGCTGGACACCACCAGGTGGGTAACCCCCGCCCGGCGAAGGGAATCGGGGTCGGCGTCGGTGATCTCGGCGCGGGAATCGAGGTCCGCGTAGTTTCCGAACCAGGCCCGCACCCCGGGGCGAGCGGCCCAGGCTTCGGCCCGGGCCCGGGTGTCGCGGGTCAGCTGCCGGTCGAGGCGCAGGGAAACCACCAGGGGGACCACCACTACCGCCACCGCCAGCCAGCCCCGGACCAGGAGCCGGGCCCTGGACGGCGCCCGGAAGGTCAGCCGGTCCGCCTCCCGGAAGAGCACCAGGAGGAGCAGGGGGACGATCGGGGCGGCGTAGCGCATGAAGTCCGGAAAGGGCTTGGACGGCGAGGCCTCGATGGTCGCGTAGAAGAGCCCCGAGGCGAACAGGAGGACCCGCTCGCGCGTATCCAGGCGGGGCCAGCGAACCAGGGCCCACGCCGCCGCCGCCACCGCGGCCGCCGCCGCCGCCGGGGTCATTCCCGGGATCAGGCTTCGCCGGAGATGGAAGGTGAAGGCCTGGGAGAGCGCGGGGACGCGCACCTTGTTCCCCTCCCGCACCTTGTCGAGATCGTGGAACACCCCGGAGAGGAACCCCGAACTCCGGGGGTGGAGGAGCGCCGGGTAGTTCACCGCGGCGAACACCGCCGCCGCCACCGCCCCCGAGATCGCCATCCCCGCCACCGAGCGACGAAGACCGCACCGGGGGTCGACGAGGAGCGCGGCCAGGATCACCGGGACCAGGAGCGCCGCCTTGTAGTGGCTCGCCCCGGCCAG
>CAYRIJ010000134.1:0-1177 GCA_964424285.1 uncultured bacterium | reverse complement strand
GCCGCGCGCACGATCTGGAGCATCAAAAGAGGGTGGTGAAAATCCTGGGTTCCCTCCAGGATGAAGCGCGCCTTCTTGGGCTCGTCCCGGTGATAGCCCAGCGGAAATTCGTGGTTCCATAGGTTCAACCACAGGGAGAGAGCGGCGATCGCGGCCAGGGCCAGGATTCCCCCGGACCGCATCCCCGCCGACGAAACCGACGACCCGGACGCCATAGTGAGCATGCACCCCCAAACGCGGATTCCTCCGACGGGAAGCGGGGACGGCGGCGCCTTCCCCCGCTCCCGGCGAGCGGACATCCTGGCACAGGCCGGCGGCCGCGGCGAGTCCCCCGAAGGGCGACCGGGACCCGGCCGGTGATCCGGCGGCTTCGGACCCTCGGGTTCTGGTCGGCGGCCGGGTTGGCCCTCATGGTGAGCCACACCCAGGCCCCCCTCTACGCCGGGAACCAGACCACCAAGTTCCTGGCCGGCCTGGCCCGGGCGGGCCGCGGAGAGCTGGCGCGCGACTGGCTGGCCGGGGCCGTTGATCCTCTCCCCGTCTTCACCACCCTGGTCCGGCTCACCTATCGCTTCCTCCCCGAGGCCTCGTTCTACGTCTTCTACGCCGTCCTGGCCGGGATCTACCTGTACTCGCTCTTCGGAATCGCCGACCGGACGGTGGGGCTCCGCCGGTCCCGTCCCCGGTCCGCCCTCTTCCTGGCCGCGATCCTGGTCATCCACTCGCGCCTGGTGCTTCACCTCGCCGCGGTGTGGGGGCTCGGCGACCTCCCCCTCCTCTTTCGCGAGGGAGTGGCCCACCAGTACATGCTGGGAAGGGTTCTCCAGCCGTGCGTCTTCGGGGTCTTCCTCCTCCTCGCCGTCCGGCTCTTCCTCGAGGGACGCCGGATGCCCGCGGCCCTCGCCCTGGCGGTGGCCGCGCTCTTTCACCCCGCCTATCTGCTTCCCGCCGCCTCTCTCATCCTGGCTTTCACCCTGGTCACCGCGGCCGGGACCCGTAGGACCTCCTCGGTCCTCGGGCCTTCCCTGGTGCTGCTGGTCCTGGTGGCGCCGGTGGTGATCCACTCGCGCCTCGCCTTCGCCCCCGCCGATCCCGCCGCGTGGCGGGAGGGGCTCCGGTTCCTGGTCCACGACCGGATCCCCTATCACTCGCTTCCCGCGGTCTGGTTTGACCGGGG
>CAYRIJ010000133.1:3521-9802 GCA_964424285.1 uncultured bacterium | reverse complement strand
GGTTCCGGAACGAATGGAAATTCCAGGGGCGGGACCCGGGACCGCCGGGCCGCCGCCTCCCGACCGGGGGGTCGCAGTATACCATCCTTCACGGCCGGCACGTCGCCACGCCGCCGCGAGCGCCCCGCGCCCCCCCGCCGCCGGCCGGAGCGGGCCGGAGCGGGCCGGGTGGGCCGGCCCCCGCGGGGCCCCCGTTGACACCCTTCCTCCCCGCGGCGAGACTCGGCGTCCGTACCCCCGAGGAGAGCCCATGGTGAGCACATCCCCGCCAGAGCGCGCGCTTCCGGGCCGGCTCGGGACCCGAACCGCGCGCGGGATCGCGCTCGCGATTTTCGGCCTGGTCGCGGCGGTGCTCCTGGTCCAGACCCTCCACAAGGCCTCCCGTCCCGGCGGCTACGACTTCACCAGCTACCTCGCGTCGGCGCGGGCGCTCTGGCACGGCGAGAACCCCTACCTCACCGACACGCCCTTCCCCTACATCTATCCCCTGACCCTCGCCTTCGCCCTCGGGCCCCTCACCCTGATCCCGCCCCGGCTCGCCGACGGGATCTGGTTCGCCCTGAACCTGGGCGCGGTGGCCTGGGCGGTATGGCTCGTTCTGGAGGCGAACGCCCCGCGGCTCGGGGTTCGCCGGTTGGGGGCGTTGTCCGCGCCGCTGGTCCTTCTCTTCCTGCTTCTTCTCGCCCCGATCCAGAACAACCTCCTGAACGGGCAGGTGAACCCGGTGGTGCTGCTTCTCTGCGCGCTCTTCCTCCGGGCCTACCTCCGCGGATCCCGGCTCGCGGCCGCCGCGTTCCTGGGGCTGGCCGCCGCGATCAAGCTGGTGCCCCTGGTCTTTCTCCTGTTCCTGCTCGTTCGCCGGGATTTCCGGGCCTTCGGGCTCGCCCTCCTCTGGACCGTGTTCTTCTGCGTCCTTCCGGCGGCGGCGGCGGGAGGCCGCCTCTTCCCCTGGTACCGGAGCTACGTCCACGCGTTCCTCCTGGAACGGGCGGCGGGGGCGACTTCGTCCTCGGTCTACTTCACGCCCGCGGGGTTCCTCACCGCCCTCGTTCCGGACCTGGCCGGCCGCCTCTGGGTGTCCGCCCTGTCCGCCTTCGTCGTGGTGGTGGCGGTCCTCCTCCTGGACCGGGACCCCGAGCGTCCCGCCGCCTCCGCCTGGAACTTCAACCTGTACCTCCTGGCCATCCTCCTCCTCTCGCCCATGTCCGAGCGCCACCATCTGCTCTTCCTGGTCCCGCCCGCCGTCCTCGCCACCCTCGGTCTCTGGCTCGTCCCGCCCTGGCGCACGCGGGGCGCGTGGATCGCCTCCGCCCTGTTCTGGGCGCTGCTCTTCGCCGGCGGCGCCGACAAGCACGGGCCGTATTATTTTCTGGCCGTGGCGGTGTCGTTCTTCCTCACCGCCCGGCTGGGTTCCGGACGCGGTGCGCGCCTCGCCGAGGCCTCGGCGGAGAGGGTTTCCCCCCCCCGGGGGGTCGGCTAGAATGGTTCCTTCCAACCGCAACCCGTCCGGCAACCCAAAGGAAGTTCCATGGCGTTCGATCTCTTCAGCGGCCTTCCCAACCCGCTTCTGGCCAAGCCCTTCGCGGTGATCGACTTCGAGACCACCGGGCTCTACCCGGCGGTGGGTGACGAGATCGTGGAGATCGGCCTGACCCGGGTGGAGAACGGGGAGTTCGTGAAGGAGTTCTCCCAGCTGGTGGATCCCGGACGGGAGATGGATCCCGCCGCGGCCCAGGTGAGCGGGATCACCGCGGAGATGCTGGCGGGAAAGCCCCGCTTCGAGGAGGTGGCCGACGGGTTCCTGGCCCTTCTCGACGGGGCGATCATCGTGGCCCACAACGCCGAGTTCGACATGGCGTTCCTCCAGTACAAGCTGGAGAAGATGGGGCGCACCCAGCTCCCGAACCCGGTCATGGACACCCTGGAGCTGGCCCGGGCCCAGGACGATCCCGGCCCCTTCACCCTGGGAATCCTGGCCAACCGGCTGGGGATCGAAGGGCCGCACGCCCATCGCGCCCTGGACGACGCGCGCATGGCCGGCCAGGTCCTCCTCAAGTACCTCGACGAGTACCACAAGCGCGGCCACGACGACATCACCCGGATCCCCGGTTATCGCACCTCCTATCAGTTCACCCTCGGAGGGCCGGGACACGGCGAGGGCAACAGCTTCCAGACGGTGGTGGAGAGCATCCGCCGGGCCATCGCCGCCCACGCCGACCTGGAGATCGCCTACCGGGGCTCCGGAGGCCAGACCCGCCGCCGCGTCACCCCCAAGGACATCCGGGGAATGAGCATGCGCGCCTACTGCCACCTCCGCCAGGAGGACCGGGACTTCCGGCTGGACCGGATCCTGGAGTGCGACGAGGTGGCGGCGAAGCCGGGGAACTAGCCTCGCCCCGGCGCCCCGGGGGTGATCCGGTTCACGAGCCGGCAGGGACCTATCCCTTGCCGCGCTGTTCCTCCAGGGTACGGCGCAAGATCGGCAAGACCGCCAAGTCGCGTTCGGTCCCCATGCTCTCCTTGAGTTCGATGAGGGTCGGCAGATCCACGACGTGGATGGACACGCCGTCATCGATCTCCAGTATCACGGATCGGGGCAGAAGCTCTTCGAATCCCCGACCGTCCTTGACCCTCCCCAGCACATCGAGGGGCCCCGCCCTGGTGATCAGGAGATGGTGCCCCGGCGACGTGAGGCGCTTCGCATCGGGACGAAGGGAGAGGTCCGGGCGTTCCCGGTAGCGCGCGTCGAGCTCGGACAGCGCATCGGCAAGTCGACGGCAATTATCGACCGATCGCGCATGCACGATATCCAGGTCGAACGTCGATATCGGCGCCCCGTGGAGAACGGCCGACACTCCTCCGATCACGATGAACTCCACTTCGCGGGCGTGGAGCACGCGCAGGGCGCCGACGAAGTCAGGGGCGACGTCTGGCACGGCGGAGTTCCATGATCGCGCGGGCGTTCCGTTGGAGCGCGTCCAACCGCTCCGCGGGGGTGAGGGAGAGCATCCAGCGGATCAGGCTCACGTCCACCCCGTCGCCGCGCGGCGGGGCCGGGGACCGGTCGATCTCTCGATTTGCCTGAACGTTCATGATGGAGCAAGAATACCACCGCCCCGGCGCCCGGTGGGGATCACGCCTCCGCCGCTTTGGCCTCCCGCCGGTCCCGCCGCCCCTGGACGGTGAACCGGTCGAACAGGGTGTAGAGCACCGGGATCAGGTAGAGGGACAGCGCCCCCGAGGCCAGGATCCCGCCCATGGTCACCACCGCCATGGCCACGGTATAGGCCGCGCCCGCGCCGCCCACCGCCTGGGGGAAGATGCCGGCCAGGATGGCCAGGGTGGTCATCACGATCGGGCGCAAGCGCCCCGGCGAGGCCTCGGCGATCGCCTCGGACGCGTTCTTCCCCTTGGCCCGGAGCTGGCTCGCCAGATCCAGGATCAGGATCGCGTTGTTCACCACGATCCCCACCAGCATCACCACCGCCATGAGCGAGAAGATGTTGATGGTGGCTCCGGTGAGGAACAGGGACCACGCCACCCCGACCAGGCCCAGGGGAAGGGTGAACATGATGGTGAACGGGTGGATGAACGACTCCAGGATGGCGGCCAGGATCAGGTAGGTGAGCACGATGGCCAGGATCAGGGCCCGGAAGATCTGGGTGAACGACTCCCCGAGGTTCTCGAACTGGCCCGAGTACTCCACGTGGTAGCCGGCGGGGATGTCCATCGCCGCCACCTTGGCCTGGATGGCGTTCACCTTCTCCACCAGGGTCCCGGACCCGATGTTGGCGCTCACGCTGACCATGCGCTCCTTGTTCTTGCGGGTGATCTCGGCTAGGCCGCGCCGCCGCCCCAGGTCCCCCAGGGCGTCCAGCGGAACCGGCCCGGTCGCGCCGGAGAACCGCACCCGGGGGAGGGTGGTCAGTTGCCCGCGTTCGGAGGGGGTCATGCGCACGCGGATGTCGTACTCCTCCCCCGCCTCGCGGTATTTCGAGGCCACCGTCCCCTCGTACAGCGTCCGGAGCTCGCCGCCCACCCCGGCCAGGGCCAGCATGCGGTCCGCCATCTCCTGCCGGTCCGGACGGAAGACGATCTCCGGCTTGCCGGGCTTGGCGCTGACGTTGACGTCCACCAGCCCGGGAATCGAGGCCATGGCGTCGTTCAGGCTGTCGGCGATGGCGCGGATGGTGTCGAGCTCGGGTCCGAGCACCTCCACCACGATGTCCTGCTGGTTCCCCCCGAACTCCGAGGCGACCTGCACCTGGATGTCGGCGGCGGGGAGGCCGGCCAACCCGGTCCGGAGATCGTTCATGATCTCCTGGATACCGCGCTTTCGCTCCGCGGCCGGGGTCAGGCGGATGGTGAGGTCGCCGACCTCCACCCCCTGGTTGTCTCCCCCCACGGTGAGGAGCACCGCATCGATCTCTGGAATGCGCTTCCGGGCGATGTCCTGGATCTCCGACAGCACGTCGTGGGTCTGGTCCAGGGTGCTCCCCGCGGGCAGGGTCACCGCCACCTGGACGAACCCGGCGTCGGATTGGGGAAGAAACTCCCCGCCCACCCACTTGAAGAGCGTCAGGCTTCCCACGAACACCACGCTGACCAGGATGAGCGTGCGGGTCCGATGCCCCAGCGACCAGATCACGCTGCGCCGGTAGCCCGCCTCCACCCTCCGGTAGCCCGCGTCCCAGGCCCGGGCCAACCGGAGGAACGGGGCCTCCAGGACGGCCAGGCCCCGGCGGTGCCCGGCCACCCGCTTCGCCTGCTCCTCCTTCGACTTGAGAACCTTGGCCGCCAGCATCGGGGTCAACGAGAAGCTCACGAAGAGCGAGAACACGGTGGCGAACACCACGGTGAGGCCGAACTGGACGAAGAACTGGCCGATGATCCCGCCCATGAAGGCGATGGGGGTGAACACCACGATGTTGGTCATGGCGGTGGCGGCCACCGCGATGGCGATCTCGTCGGTCCCTCTCTGGGCCGCGGTGGGCGGATCCTCCCCCAGGTCGTCGATGTGGCTCTGGATGCTCTCCAGCACCACGATGGCGTTGGTGACCAGGACGCCGATGGAGATCCCCAGCGCCAACAGGGTCATGATGTTGATGGTGAAGTGCGCGAAGTCCAGGAGCAGGAAGGTGGCGATGATCGAGGTGGGCATGGCCACCGCCGCCACCAGGGTGGTCCGGAGGTTGTGGAGGAAGAGATAGAGGATGATGGTGGTGAGGAGGATCCCGATCAGGATGTTCACCAGGACGTCGTGGACCGCCTGGCGGATGAAGGTCGAGTTGTCGCGGATGATCTCGACCTTCATGCCCTCCGGGAGCTGCCGGTTGAGCGCGGCCACCCGGGACCGCACCGCGTCCGCGGTCTCCACCGTGTTGGCGTCGGTCCGCTTCTGGATGGAGAGCGCCACCGCGTTCCGGCCGTCCGCCTCGGCCAGGTCGCGAGGCTCCACCGAGCCGTCCACCACCCGGGCCACGTCCTCCACCCGGACCGTCTTGGGGGAGCCGGGCATGTTCACCGGGAGCCGGCGGAGCTGGTTCAGGTCGGAGAACTCGCCGAGCACCCGGAGCGTGTACTCCTGGTTCGGCCGCTCCACCAGCCCGGCGGGGACGCTCAGGTTCTCCCGGGCGATGGTGGAGGTGACCCGGCTCGCATCCAGCCCGTAGGCGGCCAGCTTCTCCGGATCCACGTCCACGTGGATCTCCCGTTCGTTCCCGCCCACGATGCTCACCGAGGCCACCCCGGGGGCCTGGGAGAGCTGGTCCTTGAGCTGCTTGTCCGCCACCCGGTAGAGCTCGCGCCCGGACTGGGGCCCGGTCAGGGCCAGGTTCATGATGGGAAGCGTGTTGACGTCGAACTTCACCACCGCGGGTTTCTTGGCGTCGGTGGGAAGGTCGTTCACCACCGCGTCGACCTTCTCCTTGACGTCGATCGCCGCGAGGTCCACGTCCGTCCCGATCTGGAACTCGATCAGGAGCAGCGAGAGCCCCTCGCGGTTGATGGAGTCGAGCCGTTTGATGTTGGCCAGGGTCGAGACCGCGTCCTCGATCTTCTTCGAAACCTGGCTCTCGACCTCCTCCGGCCCCGCCCCCGGATAGATGGTGGTCACGGTGACGAAGGGGAACTCCACGTTGGGGAAGAGGTCCACCACCAGGCGCAGGTAGGCGAAGATCCCGAGCACCAGGAAGATGAGGACGATCACCGTGGTGAGGACGGGGCGGCGGACCGCCATGCGGGAGAGGATCACCGGGTCGTCTCCTCACTCGCGGGGACGG
>CAYRIJ010000133.1:0-3421 GCA_964424285.1 uncultured bacterium | reverse complement strand
GCGGACCGCCATGCGGGAGAGGATCACCGGGTCGTCTCCTCACTCGCGGGGACGGTCGGAGCCGGGGTGGTCGAAGCCGGGCCGGTCATGAGCTTCCCGTCCAGCTTGTGAAAACGCACCTTGACCCCCTCGCGGAGCCGGTTGGCCCCGAACACCACCACCACCTCGCCGGCCTGGAGCCCGTCGGTCACCTGGGCCCGGTCCTCGGCGATCGCGCCCAGGCGGATGCTCCGGCGCTGGGCCTTCCCGTCCACCACCGCGAAGACCTCCTGATCGCTCCCCGGCACCACCTCCTGCTCCCCGAGGAGCGCGGCCCGCGGCACGGTGAGGGCGTCGTTCAGGCGGCGGGTGGCCACCGACAGGGTCACGAACTGTCCGGGCCGGAGCACCAGGTTCCGGTTGGCCAGCACCGCCTCCACCTCGTAGAGCCGGCTGGCCGGGTCCGCGCCCAGCGCCACCCGCCGGATCCGCCCCTCCCCCACCGTCACGTCGGGAGAGGTGAGCGGGTCGGTTCCGGGGGCGAAGCCGGGGCCCAGGTCGAGGTTCGCCCGGGCCCGGGATCCCTTG
Organism: uncultured bacterium; assembly: GCA_964424285.1. Taxonomy (GTDB): domain Bacteria; phylum Eisenbacteria; class RBG-16-71-46; order JABDJR01; family JABDJR01; genus CAVSKL01. The sequence goes on along the minus strand of CAYRIJ010000133.1, from coordinate 2,854 downwards.
GCGATGTCCCGGGCCGCGTCCGACGAGACCTCGGCGACGACGCGCACCGAGTCCAGGGCGGCCACCTGGGCCACGGTCTGGCCGGTGACCACCGACTGCCCCGGAGTCACGCCGACCAGGGTCACCACGCCGTCGATGGGCGAGCGCTCTTCCACCTGGAGCCGGGCGTCGCGCAGGTTGGCTTCGGCCACCTGGAGCTGGGTCCGGGCGTTGTCGAGATCGCTCTCCGAGACCGCTCCCTTTTCGAAGAGCGGCTCCAGGCGGTCCACCTGCCGCTTGGCGTTGTCGAAGGAGGCCTGGCTCTGCTGGAGGCGCGCCGCCAGGTCGGGGGCGGTGTGGACGTCGTAGTCCAGGAGCCGGTCGCCGCGGGAGACGCGCTGCCCCTCGCGGACGTAGATGCTCTTCACCTTGTGGTCGGCCCGGGCGGCGACGTTGGTCTGCTCCCAGCCCTCCACCTCGCCGCTCACCTCGCGGGTCACGGTCAGGGTGTCGAGGCGAACGGTGACCGCGTCCACCGGGACCCCGTCCTCGGCCTGGATCTCCTCGATCCCCCGGACCGGTTGCTTCTCCCCCCGGGAGGCGATCCGAAGCGCCACCGCCACCACCACCGCCAGGGCGGCCACCACCGCCAACCCGATCACCAGCTTCTTCATCGGTCACCTCCCTCGGGCTCCAGGGTCGGGCCCCGGCCCAGGGTATGTTCGAGCTCGGCCAACGCCACCTCGTAGCGATACAGGGTTTCCTTCTCGGAGAGGCGGGCCTGGGTGAGAGCCAGGTCCGCATCCAGGACCTCGAGCTGGGTCGAGAGCCCGCTGGAATAGCGCACCTGGGCGATCGCGTAGGCCTCCTCGGCCAGCTTCACCCCCTGGCGCACCGCCGGGATCTCCTCCTCGGCGGCGCGGAGATCCGCCCACCGGCTCCGCGCCTCCAGGCGGATCGACTCCTCGAGCTGGTGCACGGTGATCCGGGCCTTCTCCGCCGATGCCCGCGCCTGGTGGGTGAGCGCCCGGTTCTGCCAGCCGTCCACGATCGGCCAGGTGAGGGTGAGGCCGACCGCCGCCGATTGCGCGGTCTCCTTGTCCCCCGGGATGAGCCCCTGGGAGCTTTGCCCCTGCCAGGTGTAGTTCCCGTCCAGGTAGAGGAGCGGCAGGTCGTTGGCCCCCTGGGCGTCGGCCTGGTGCCCGGCCGCGTTGGCCTCCATCCGCGCCGCGGCCAGGGCGTCGCGCCGGTCCAGCGCCTCGTCCACCGCCTGCTCCCGGGTCACGCTGAAGGGGACGTAGCGCAGGGTGTCGCTCAGGGCCACCGGCCGGTCCAGGGGAAGCCCGGCGGAGCGCTTCAGGTTTTCCAGGGCGATGGCCGCCTGGTTCCGCGCGCGGGTCACCGCCGGCTGGCGGCTCGCCACCTCGACCTGGGCCCGGAGGAGATCGAACCGGGGGGACACCCCCTTCTCCACCCGGGCCTGGATCTCGTCCCGCCGGCGCTCGGCCTGGGCCAGGGACTCCTCGGTGATCCCCACCTGGGCCTTGGCGAGGAGCGCGCCGTAGTAGGCCCCGCGCACCTGGAGATTCACGTCCGAGGCCACGGCGTCTCCCGAGTACCGCGCGGCGGCCGCCCGGTCCTTGGAGGCCTGGTACGCCGCCCCCACCCGGCCCGAGCTGTAGAGGGGCTGGCGCAGCGACAGGGTGGCCGAGTACGCGTTGTCCTCGCCGATGGTGATCGACTGCGACGCTCCGCTCGAGTCGGGGAAGAAGATCACCGGCTTCTTGAGGTTCCGGTTGTAGGAGGCGTCGAAGTTGAGCTTGGGGAGGGCGTTGGAGAGGACCACGCCCTTCTGGGCCTGGGCGATCTTCACGTCCTCGCGGGCCAGGGCCGCGGTCTCGCCCTGGCGAAGCGCGTAGCGCACCGCGTCGTCCACCGAAAGGCGGAGGGTGTCCGCGCGGGCGGCGCCCTCCATGGCGCCGGGGGCGGGGGTGGATCCCGCGCTGGATTGGGCCCCGGCCGCCCCGGCGCCGAGGAGCGTCCCCACCAGGACCGTCATGAGTTCGATTCGGAATCGTTTCACTGTTTGCGCCTCCGCGAGGCGGTATCCGCCGCGATGCCGTTCCAAAGGATTCTCCGGATCACCGGAGCCCGCTTTCGCACGTCTCCCCGGAACCCGGACACCACCCACCGCGCGATGAAGCCGTTCACCAGGTCCCGGAACGCGGTCAGGAGATCCTCGGGGTCGAGATCCACCAGGTCGCCCCCGCGAATCCCCTCCACGAAGAGCGCCCGGGTCTTCTGATCCAACGATCGCTTGAACCGCAGGCTTCGTTTCGAGAACCGGGCCTCGATCCGGACGCTCACCCCCTCGGTCTCGTTCAGGTAGATCTGGAAGAACCGGCGGTGCCCGTCCACGAAGGCCAGCGCGGTGTCGATGAGGCCGTCCAGACGCTCCCGCGGCGGGCGCGAGGCCAGGGCGGTCAGGGTGGCGTCCACCGCGCGCTCCATTTCCTTCCCCTCCCGGTCGATCACCGCCTCGTAGAGGGTCCGCTTGTTCCCGATCAGGTTGTAGATGTGCCCCACGCTCACCCGGGCCGCGGCGGCCACGTCGTGGACCGAGGTCGCCCCGAAACCACGCTCGGCGAAGATCGCGAGGGCCGCGTCCAGGATCTCCTGACCCTCGCGCTCCCGCGCCTCGGCCCGGCGGGATCCGACGTGTTTCCTGGCGGTGGTGGGGCTCAACCGGACTCCTGTGAATAGGGGTTCATTCCATGAACAAGGGTTCACAATGATAGGGGCGGGGCGGGGGCGGGTCAAGTCCGGAACCGGGGGGGGCGGGGGGAAGGCGCCGGCGCGGCCTCGAGTTGGGCCG
>CAYRIJ010000132.1:0-9846 GCA_964424285.1 uncultured bacterium | reverse complement strand
ACGTGCGGGAGCTCAAGTCGTCGGAGTTCGGGCAGGCCATCATCGACCGGATGTAACGTTCCGGCCGGTAGAGGGTTCCGGGCCCCGTCTCCGCGTCGTGCGGGGGCGGGGCCGTTTCTTCGGCGGCCGAATACAATCGCGCTTCCGGATCAATTCAGTGATATTATAATCGAGATCGGTTCCCCCACGTGCCAATCCCCGTCCATCCGTTGCTTCCCGTGAAAGGAGATCCCCATGGCGAACCCACAGAAGCCCCGGGCCAAACGTGAAGGTGCCGGACCCCTCGGAAGGGGCGTCAACGAGGCCACGGTCAAGGTCAAGTTCACCTATGCCGACGGCCGGGGCACGGTGAGCTTCCCCGGTCCCGACGGCGGCGACGTCCAGATCGCCTCCCAACCCCCGGGGAAGGCCGCCAGGATCACCTTCAAGCTCACCGACGACAGCGCCTCCGGCGCGAGCCTCTCCGACATCAGCTTCAACACCCCGCCTCCCCAGGGGCTGTTCGATCATCACCTCACTCAAGGGGACCTGATCGTGCACGATCACAACCACATCCCCAAGGGAGCCCCGGCCCAGGAGTACACCTACAACATCCAGGTGCACTACAACGGCGCCCCGTACCTGGGGGATCCCAAGATCAAGAACGACCCGTCTCCGGGTACCGGGGTCAAGTAGGCGGTCGGGTTCAGGAACCGTCTGAAGGGCCGGTCCGGAGCAGCGACTGGAACCCGGGATCCGATCGGATGGGATCGAAGAAGGGCAGCCCGAACCAGCGGGGCTGGACCCCCTTCTCGATCGCGCTCCGCGCGTTCACCAGGGCCGAGGCCCGGTCCCCCACCACCGCGTAGACCAGGGAGGCGATGTAGAGGGCCTCGGAGTCGTCGGCCGCGGTCCGCAACGCCTCCTGGACCGCGGCCACCGCCTGTTCGCTGCGACCCAGGTGGGCCAGGCACTGGGCCCGGACGAGGAGATTGTCGGCGCTGCTCGAGTCCGGGTCCCCGGAGATCCGCGTGAGAACCCGGGTGTAGAGGGAGTCGGCGGCGCGGTCGCGGCGCAGGATGGCCTGGGAGTCGGCCAGGTTGAGCATGACGGTGGGGTCCTGCGGGGCCAGCTCCAGGGCGGCCCGGAAGTCCCCCGCCGCGGCCTCGTAGTCGCCCAGAAGCTCCCGGGCCAGCCCGAGGTTGATATGGCGCGCGGCGTTCCCGGGGGAGCGTTCCACCAGGTCGGCATAGAGGTCCTCCGCCCGCTTGGGGTTTCCGTAGAGCAGCTCGATCTGGGCGAGCTTGGATTCGGCGTAGAGATATCCCGGAGCCATGCTCACCACCCGCTCCAGGTCGGCCCGGGCCTCGTCGACATTCCCCAGGCGGGCCTCCAGATCGGCCTGGGCCTCGTAGTAGCCCCGGTAGGGAGCGCGGGCGGTGACCTGGTGCATGAGGACCAGGGCCCGGTCGGGACGGCCCTGGCGCTCGGCAAGCGCCGAGCGCTTGACCAGGATCTCCGGGTTCCCGGGATCGAGACGCTCCATCGCGTCCAGGAGCCGCGCCGCCTCGTCGAGATCGGAGCGGCGAAGGGCGAAGTCGAACAACAGGCCCTGCGGGCGCGGATCCTGGGGGGAAAGCCGTGCCGCCTCCCGGGCGGCCCGGACGCCCCCATCCAGCCGTTCCGGGTTCTTGTTGAGATCGTAGAGGTAGCGCGCGACATCGGCTTCCAGGATGTACGCCTCCAGGAACCGGGGCGACGTCCGCTCGAGGGCCACCACCTGGTCGAGGATCTTCGCGGGATCCTCCCCCGAACCCCCGGCGCTGCGAAAGGAGGCTTTGAGCCGAAGGAAGGCGTTGTAGTCCTCCGGACGCACGTCGAGGACCGTGGTTCCCGGCTTGGGTTCGAGCTTCGGGTAGCCGTTTCGGAGCTGGGCCAGGATGACGTTGGGGAGCTGAAGCGGCGAGGCGTCCTTGGGCACGGTGAATTCCCGGGCCCAGGCGTCGCCGCCGGTCGCTCCGTCGATGCGCCGGAGCGCCACCCGCCACTCCCGGGCGGAGCCGGTCACCGCGGCGGCCAGAACCTCGGCGGCCCCCACGGTGCGGGCGATCTCGATCGGGGTGGTGCCGGGATCCCGGTAGGACGAGGGATCGATGGGGATCACGCCCTTCAGGGAAAGGAGCCCCCGGGTGAGGGCGAGCCGGACGCTCTGGGCCACCGCGGCGGTGTCGGGGTCGGCGGGATCGGACGAAACCGCGGGGAGCGGCACCGCCACCCGAAGCGCTTCGGGGGGGCCTCGGTGGGCGATGCGGAGACCCGCCCAGCCCAGGGCGCCGATCACCAGCAGGGCCGCCGCCCCCGCGATCCAGCGCCCCCGGCCCGGGCGAGTCGCCGTCGACGGGACGGAGCGGTCGAGAACCACGGTGCCCGCGGCGCTCAGGAGGTCCCCCGGGACCTCACCGGCCAGCCCCATCCGGTCGACCTCGGCCGATAGACGGCGAAGATCGTCGTGGACGGCTCCCGCATCGGGATAGCGCCGGGCGGGGTCCTTGGCCAGGCAACGGCCCAGGATCTCCTCCAGCAGCGGAAGCGACCCGATGCCCGCGGCGCGGATGGGCGGCGGCTCCGCGGTGAGGACGGCGTAGAGGATCGACTGCAGGCTCTCGCCGGTGAAGGGGGGAACGCCGGCGAGCATGGCGTGGAGAAGAACGCCCAGGGCCCACACGTCGGCCCGGCGGTCGCTGGGCTTTCCCGCCGCCTGCTCCGGGGACATATAGGAGGGGGTGCCGAGGGAGGTCCCGCTCAGGGTGAGGGCCTCGGCCCCGGCGATCTTGGCCAGGCCGAAGTCGAGGATCTTGGCCGTGCCGTCCGGGGTGAGGACGATGTTGGAGGGCTTCACGTCGCGGTGGGCCACCCCCGTCCGATGCGCCCGCGCCAGGCCCGCCGCCACCTGGGTCACGATCCCCACCGCCCGCCCCAGGGGCAGCGGACCCGCGGCCATGAGCCGGTCGAGCGACGCCCCCTCGTAGTACGCCATGACCATGTAGACCTCCCCCTCGGGGGTCTCTTCGATGGCATGGACCGCACAGATGTTGGGGTGGTCGAGGGCGGAGGCGGCGCGCGCCTCGCGGAGGAACCGGGCGTGGGTCTCGGCGTCGTCCCCCCACCGGGCGGAGACGAACTTGATCGCCACCAGACGATCGAGGCGCGTGTCCCGCGCCTTGTAGACCACGCCCATCCCTCCGGCGCCGAGCTTCTCCAGGATCTCGTAGTGGGCGATCCGGCGTCCGAGCATGCCGGGGAGCTTACGTCGCCGGACCGGAGTTCAACAATCGCCTTCCCGAGGCGCGGCCTCTTTCCGCCGCCCCGGGCTCATCGCGCCTTTTCGGGGTTCAGGGCGTATCGCCCGGTCAGGGTCGCCTCGGCGAGCACGTGCCCGGCGATCGCCTTCAGCACGTCGGGGCCGGTGAACTTCGCCCCCACCGGCACCTTCTCGAGATCGACCGCGTAGAGAGTGAACCGGTAGTGATGGACCCGTTCGTCGTTGAACGGGGGCCAGGGACCGTCGTAGCCGTAGTACTCCCCTTCCATGCCGGCATCGCCCTCGAACCACTGGGTGTAGTTGTTGAGACCCTGCCGGGTTCCCCGCGGGCCGGCCGGTCCCGGTTTGCCCTTGGCGGTGATCCCCTTCGAGAACTCCCCCTCCCGGAGCGGCGAGCCGTCCGGCGCGAGGTCGACCAGGACCCAGTGATAGAAATCGGTGCGCGGGAAGTCCTCGTGGATGATCTTCCCCTCCTGGTTGGCGTCGGCCTTGTCCGCCGGCGCGTCCACGTCGCAGACCACGAGCGCCAGCGTGCGGGTTCCCGCCGGGAGGTCGTCCCAGGCCAGGTGGGGGCTCACGTTCTCCGACGGCGCGGCGTGGACGTTCGGATCGATTCTTCCCATGGCGTAGCGGGCGGGGATGAACTCCCCGTCCTTGACGCTTTCGCTGAAGAGCTTCATCACCGTCTCCTGATTGGGTTTCGGCCGGACGATCGAGAGGCGTCCTTCGACTCAGGCTAGAAGCCCGCCGAGGGCGGTGTCAACCGGGACGGAAAACCCGTGGCGCGGCCCGGGTGCTCCGCTTCCCCTGACCGGTCAGCGCCGTTCCGCCACCAGGATCCCGATCAGGATGAGCGCCGCGCCCCCCCACTGCACCGGGCCCAGGGTCTCCCCGTAGATGAGGTACGAGAAGATCGAGGCGAAGACCGGCTCTCCCGAGAAGATGACCGCGGCCCGGGTGGCGGTGGTGTCCTTCTGGAATCGGTTCTGGAGGTAGAGGGTCAGGGCGAGGATGGGCCCGGTGGTGAGAAGACCCCACAGGAGCCCGGGGCCGACGTGGACCGTCCCCCCCTGGATGAGCGCGGGGGGAATGAAGATCACCGAGGCCAACAGGAGCTGGATCAGGAGGAGATCCCGGTAGGGAAGTCGCCGGGAGTAGATCTCGAGAAGAATGATGTAGAGCGCGTAGCCCGCGGCGCAGACCAGGGTGATCCAGTCCCCGCGATTGACGCCTCCCCCCCCGGGATCGGTCAGGAGGTAGAGGCCGGCGGCGGCCACCGCGGCCCCGGCGGCGGGCCACCGGCCGGGGAGCCTCCGGGTGAAGACCGGGTACAGGAGCGGCACCAGGATGACGCTCAGCCCGGTGATGAACGCGCTCCGGGTCGGGGTGGTGCTGGTGAGCCCCAGGGTCTGGGCGTAGAACGAAACGGTCAGGGCCAACCCCAGGACGAGCCCGGGGACCACCGCCTGCCGCGACGGGCGCCGGAAGCGCATCAGGAGCCAGAGGAGGGGAAGGGCGAGGGGAAACCGGAGGGCCAGAAACGCGAAGGGGGGGGCGTCGGCCAGGGCCCCCTTGATCATGGGGAAGGTGAGCCCCCAGGCCAGGGTGGTGGCGAGGAGCGCCGCCTCGGCCCGGTGGGCGCGGGCGCCCCGACCGTCTCCGTCCTCCATGCCGATCTCCTGGTGTCCGGCGCCGGACCCTCGTCGCCCCGGTCCCACGACGACTCGGTCCCTCCGCCGCCCCCGAGCCCCCACCGGTTACGCGAAGGCGGCCTCCCGCTCCGGGAAGGCCGCCCATTGGAGTCGCTCCACGGGACCGCGCCCGCGGCCCGGAATCAATAGTCCTGGAGCAGGACCTCCTTGGTATAGATCATCTCGTCCAGGGAGGTGGTGTTGAGCTCGTACATCTTGCTCATCTCGATGGCGAACTTGGGGCAGGCCTCCTCGCAGTAGCCGCAGTTGATGCAGCGGCCCATGTGGATCTTGAAGTCCACCGGGAACCGCTCCTTGACCCGGTCGGTCTCGCCGGCCTGGAGCTCGATGGCGTTGGGAGGGCAAACCACCGCGCAGAGGCCGCAGGCCACGCACTTGGGCTCCCCGGCTTCGTCCATGACCAGCTTGGGGTAGCCGCGGTAACGCCGGGCCATCTTCCAGCGCTCCTCCGGGTACTGCATGGTGGAGGGCTTGGACATCAGGGTCTTCAGGGTGACCGCGTAGCCCTTCACCAGCTCGGGAAGGATGAGCTTCTCCCCCAGGGTCTTCTTCCGCTCCTTGTTGGCTACCACGTTTCGACCTCGCTCCTTGAAATTCGGTGTGGACTCGGGGTTCCTCCGGCCGGGGCCGGCTCCGGCCGCCGGCTCAGCGCACCCCCACCATGGTCGGGCTCTTCGACGACTCTCCACGGGCCCCCTGCCGGGCCACCTTGCCGTAGTCCAGCCCGCCATACGCCGGCACGTCCCGGGCCAGCTCCCGGAACACGTCCATCGGCTGCGGTCCCTTGAGCTTCACTCCCAGGGCGGAGGCGACGCGGTGCAGGGTCTGGAGGCTGGTCGGGGTCCGGGGAACGATGTTCCTCCGCGCCAGCTGCACCAGGCCGTCGGCGGTGGTGTAGGTGGCGTCGATCTCCGCGAACGACGGGGTGGGAAGCACCACGTGGGCGAACTCCTCGATCTCGTCGGCGAAGAGGTCGAACGCGGCCACGAAGGGGGTTCGGGCCAGGAGCGCCCGTTCTTCCGGAGAGAACCTCCACTTCGCCGGGCGGCCCGAGTTGACCAGGATGAGCGCCCGGATCCTGCTTTCCGCCGCCGCCTCCAGCATCTCCCGCCACTCGAGCCCCGGTTCGCCGGAGACCCGCCCCCCCCACTTCGTCTTCAACACCTGGGCCGCGTCGGGGCCGATCGCCTTCAGGCCCGGGAAGTAGTGCGGGCTCACACCCAGCTCCGCGGCCCCGGCCACGTTCCCCCCGTCGTCGAGCAGGAACGCCTTCCAGGCCGAGTTCTTGGGACCGGCGCCCAGGAAGGACTCGACGACCTCCGCCACCTCGACGGTGTGGATGCCGGCGTTCACCACGAGCGCCAACTTCTTCACCCCCGCCAACCGGCCGGCCATGCCGTCGGTCTTCCCGTCCACGAGGTTCTGGGCCAGCTCGGCCAGCCACATGGCGGCGCGGGTGGGAGGCACCCGCACGGCGTGAGCGGCCTCGGCGTCGAGCCCGCCCGCTTCCGGGGTGGCCAGGAACAGCGTCACCCCCTTCTCGCGCACCGCTTTCCGCATCCGGAGGGAGTACACGGGGTGGGTCCGATCGAGGTTTCCGCCCAGGACCAGAACCGCGTCCATCTCCTCCAGCCGGGTGACCGAGTCCAGGAGCCGTCCCCGACGGCCGAGATCCACCCGGGCCGGGGTCATCGTCTCCTGCCGCCCCGCGGCCAGGTGGTTGCTCCCGAGCGCGGTCCGCACGAACTTCTGGAAGGCCCAGTACTCCTCGTTGGCCAGGTGGCGGGTGAAGAGCGCCCCCGCCTGGTTCTGTCCCCGCGCGACCACGGACTTGAGCCCGTCGGCCAGGGCCTTGACCGCCACCGGCCACTCCACCTCCACCAGCTTGTCGCCCACGCGCACCCGCGGAAGGGTGAGCCGCTTCGCGTCGTTGACGAAGTCCACCTCGTAGCGCCCGCGATCGCAGAGCCAGTAGTCGTTCACCCGGGGATTGGGACGGGCGGTGAGACGCTCCACGCTCCCCTTCTTGGACCAGACGTAGGTGTCGCACCCCACCGAGCAGGACGTGCAGATCCCCTCGGTCGAAGCCATCTCCCAGATCCGGCTCTTGAACCGGAAGTCCTTGCTGGTGAGCGCGCCCACCGGACAGAGGTCGACCACGTTGCCGCTGAAGGGATCGTCGAAGACCTGGCCGGGCGGGGCGCCCACCGTGGTGTAGACCCCCCGGTCGGAGAGCATGATCCCGTTGGAGCCGGAGACCTCCTGGGTGAAGCGGGTGCAGCGCCAGCAGAGGATGCATCGCTCCTCGTCGAGGACCACGTGGGGGCCCAGCTCGACGCGCTTCTGCTTCTTCACCTTGGCGTCCAGGAGGCGGCTCACCCCGGGGCCGTGGTCGAAGGCGATGTCCTGGAGCGGGCATTCCCCGCCCTGATCGCAGACCGGGCAGTCCAGGGGGTGATTCAGGAGCCAGAACTCGATCACCGACTTCCGGGCCTTTTCCGCCTCGGGGGTGTAGAGACCGACCTCCATCCCGTCGCGGATCTCGGTGGCGCAGGCCGGGGTCATCTTGGGCATCCCCTTCACCTGGCACAGGCAGACCCGGCAGACCCCCACCACCCGGAGCCCCGGGTGGTAGCACATCTGCGGCACCTCCAACCCCAGCCGCTCCGCGGCCTGGAGGATGGTGGTTCCCGCGGGAACCTCGATTTCGCGTCCGTCGATCTTGACCTTTGGCATGGAACTCCCGGGCCTCCCGCCGCGTCGGCTAGCGGTCTACCTCACCCAGCACGATGTCGATGGAACCGATGGCGGCCACGATGTCGGAGAGCAGACGGCCCTCCACCATCGGGGGAAGCGCCCTCAGGTGGATGAACGAAGGGGATCGGATGTGGCAACGGTAGGGATGGCTGGTGCCGTCCCCCACGATGTAGAAACCGAGTTCACCCTTCGGGTTCTCGGCGGCGAAGTACACCTCGCCGGGAGGAGCGGCCACCCCTTCGCAGGTGATCTTGAAGTGGTGGATGAGCTCCTCCATGGACCCGTAGACCTTGTCCTTGGGGGGGAGGGAGATCTTGGGATCCTGAATCTGGTAGGGGCCCTCGGGCAGGCCGTCCAGGGCCTGCCGGATGATCTTGAGGCTCTGGCGCATCTCCTCGATCCGAACCAGGTAGCGGTCGTAGATGTCGCCGTTCTGGCCCAGGGCCATGTCGAAATCGAGCTTGTCGTAGACCAGGTAGGGCATGGTCTTCCGAAGGTCCCAGGCCACCCCGCTGGCCCGGAGATTCGGCCCGGTGAGCGAGAGGTCCATGGCCTGGCTCGCGGTGAGGGCGCCGATCCCCTTGGTGCGGTTCACCCAGATGCGATTGGTGGTGAGCAGGCTCTCGTAGTCGTCGATCTTGTCCGGCATGTAGGCCAGGAAGTTCCGGATGGCGGTGGCGATCTCCGGGGTCATATCGAAGGCGACCCCGCCCACCCGGGTGTAGGAGGTCATCATCCTGGCCCCGGTGAGCATCTCGAAGACGTTGTAGAGGATCTCGCGCTCGCGGAACATGAGGAAGAAGACGGTCATCGCCCCCACGTCCAGGGCCCAGGTGCCGAGCCCCACCAGATGGGAACCGATCCGGGCCAGCTCCACCGCGATGGTGCGCACGTACTGGGCCCGGGGGGGAGCCTCGATCCCCAGGAGCTTCTCCACCGCCAACATGAACGCGGTGTTGTTGGAGAGCTGGGAGAGGTAGTCCAGGCGGTCGGTGTAGGGAACGAACTGGTGGAAGGTCTTCTCCTCGGCCAGCTTCTCCATGGCCCGATGGAGGTACCCGCAGTGGGGGGTGCAGCGCACCACCTCTTCCCCGTCGAGTTCCAGCACCAACCGGAGCACCCCGTGGGTGCTGGGGTGCTGGGGTCCCATGTTGAGGGTGAAGGTCTTGGTGCGGAGACCGCCGCCGCCCGCCCCCGGCCCCTGCTCGGTCCTCAAATCCGTGACGCTCACCTTGCCTGTCCTCCGATCTTCCCCTTCGAACCCGCCGGCAAAACCGCGGAGCCTCGAACGAAACCCCTCCGTCGCCGCGGGGTCCGCGCCCGCGTCTACCCGCCCTGCTTCAGGATCTCGGCCACCTGGCGCCGCTGGAACCGGCTCGAGGCCAGGTCCACCGATCCGCCCTTGACCGCGGCCTCGGGAATCCCCATGGGGTTCGCCAGAGGGATCCGGTTCCCGGTCTCGTCCAGGGTCTCGGCCAGCTCCAGGCTACGGCCCGGGCTCTTCATCACCCGGCCCGGCCGGCTCGCGCGCACCGCGGAAAGCTTGTCGTAGAAGACCTTGCTCAACTGCCACTGCCCCTCGTGGGCGGCCCGCGCCTTGTTGGGGGGCTCGTCGGAACCGATCAGGTCCTGGATGTGCTGGAGGGCGGACATCAGGTTTTCCGGACGCGGCGGACAACCGGGCACGTACACGTCCACCGGGATCACCTGGTCCAGCCCCTGCACGGTGGAGTACGAATGGAACATGCCGCCGGTGCAGAGGCAGGTGCCCATGGCGATCACCCACTTGGGCTCGGGCATCTGCTCGTAGACCTTCTTGACCACCGGGGCCATCTTGTGGACCAGGGTGCCCGCGGTGAGCATGAGGTCGGCCTGGCGCGGCGAGAACCGGAGAACCTCCGAACCGAACCGCGCCATGTCGTAACGGCTCGCCGCCACCGCCATCATCTCGATGGCGCAGCAGGAAATGCCCATGGGCATGGGCCAGACCGAGTTCTTTCGGGCCCACTTCAGGGCAAAATCGAGTCTTGTAGTCAAGATTCGACTCAGCACTTCCTTCTCGAGTCCCATGCGGGT
>CAYRIJ010000131.1:0-9882 GCA_964424285.1 uncultured bacterium | reverse complement strand
CGCACCCCCTCGAAGAGGGTGTTCGGGGGGGGGACGCAGAGAAAGGTGAAGTAGCGGGCCAGCTCGTCCCGGTCGAGCCGGGGGGAGAGATCGGGATGGGCGAACAGCGCCTTGATCTCGCTCCCGAAGACGAACGCGCCGCCGACCGAGGCCCAGTAGAGCGGCTTGATCCCCACCCGGTCCCGGGCCAGAAACAGCGTCCGGCGCTCCCGGTCCCAGATCGCGAAGGCGAACATGCCCTGGAAGCGGGTGACGCAGTCCGCGCCGTACTCGGCGTAGGCCTGGAGGATGACCTCGGTGTCGGAGCGGGTGCGGAAACGCCGGCCCTTCCCCTCCAGCTCCCCCCGGATGGCGGCGTGGTTGTAGATCTCCCCGTTGAAGACCAGGTGGTGGCGCCCGTCCTCGCTCTCCATGGGCTGACGGCCCCCGGAGAGGTCGATGATGGAGAGCCGCCGGAAGGCGAACCCGAGGCGGCCGTCGCGTTCCCGGTAGAACCCCTCGTCGTCCGGGCCCCGGTGCGCGATCGCCGAGGCCATGGCGCGCAGCACCCCGTCCTCCACCCCGGTCTCCCGGCCGAAATGGAACGCTCCCGCGATGCCGCACAAGGGCCTACGCCTCGCCGGCCGCGGTCGGGGCCGCGGGTCCGCCGCGCTTCCTCCCCCGCTCGAAGACCAGGGAGGCGGCCAGGGAGAGCAGGATGAGGGCGAAGGCGCCGGCGCTCAGGATCACCCCCCGCCGGAAGGACGGCGGATCGAACCGCATGACCAGCTGATGCCTTCCAGGAGGCACCTTGATCGCGCGCAGCACGTAGTCCGCCCGCCGGATGTCCACCGGGTTGCCGTCCAGGCTCGCGTTCCACCCGGGCTCGTAGTAGATCTCGCTCATCACCAGGAGGGAGTTTCCGGGGGAGTTCAGGTCGGCGTGGATCTCCCGGTCGCGATACTCGGTGACGGTGGCGGTGCCGCCGGTCCCCGGATCGAGGGGGCCGGGATCGTCGAACACCAGCGCCTCCTCGGCCGGCTTCCAGCCGGGGTCGGCCAGGGCCTGGAGATGTTCCTTCGGGTCCGCGATCACCCGGGCCCGGTCCACGAACCACATGCGGGGGAGCGCCTCCGGGTTCCGCATCACGACCTGGTCCCCGCGATACACCGTCTGGAGCGGCGCGAGCGGGATCTCCTGATCGCTCACCACGTACTTGGTGTTCAGCATGTCGAGGATGTTGAGGTTCCCCTGCCGGAGCGTCTTGTACATCCCCACCGGCCCGTTGTCGTCGATCAGGTCCTGGTAGATCTGGAGCTTGGCCGGGTGGTAGCCCAGGATGCTGGGGATCAGGAAGTAGGCGAAGCTGTTGTTGGCCTGGCCGCCTCCGCTCAGGGGGAGGATCCGGTAGGGCTCGGGGTCCTTCTTCAGGTACTCCACCGCGCCGCTGGCCGAGAAGACCGCGGGGGCCTGGTTCCGCGCGTGGTAGGTGGCGGGCTTCACGTCCACCCGCCAGAGGTCGATCACGGTGAGGACGAGGATGCCGGCGGTGAGCGCGGCCGCGGGGATCCGGCGCTTGAGCCGGGCCCAGACCAGCCCCAGCCCCGCGGCCAGGAAGAGGAGGGCCAGGAACACGTCGCGCCCGGCCATCCCCACCACCTGCCCGGCCTCCCGGGCCCCGAAGGCCGCGGCCTGGCCGGCGGGAACCCCCATCCCGGGGGCGCGCTGGGCGATCCGCCGCGCCGCGGTCCCTTCCAGGCCGCTCGCGGTGTAGAGGCCGATCAGGACCACCAGCCCCACGAAGATCCCCGACACCATCCAGAACCGCCGGAACCGGCGCGCGGTCTCCTCGGGAGGCGCGCTCCGGGCCAGGCGTTCCAGCCCCAGCGCGGCCAGAACCGCCACCGAGAACTGCACCAGCACCAGGATCATGCTCGGCACGCGGAACTTGTTGAAGTACGGGAGATAGTCGAAGAGGAGGTTGTACACCGCCGGCAGGTGCTTCCCGAACGCCACCAGGAGGGAGAAGCCGGCGAGGAGCAGGAAGAACACGTGGAGCCGCTCCCGGGGCCAGAGCGTCAGGGTCAATACGGCCAGGAACAGGGGGAGGATCCCCATGTAGTGGGGGAAGTCGGTGAAGGGCATCCACCCCCAGTAGGTGGCCCCGCCGTAGCCCAGGAACGAGGGCACGAGGAAGGTGGTGATCTCCAGGGGATGGAGGCTCCAGTTGGTGGCGTAGCCGTAGCTCAGCCCGCCGGCCGATCCGCCCCGGATGGAGTGGGCGGCGTACTCGTGCACCGAGAGGAAGAGCACCGAGCTGGCCACCAGCCCCACCGCCACCGCCGCGCCCCACAGGGCCCAGCGCCCGGCGATCGGGGCCGCCCCCTGCTTCCCGCGGATCCCCATCACCGTGACCGTGACCATGTAGAGCCCGGCGGCCAGGAGGGTGTAGTAGGCGATCTGGAGGTGGAAGGAGAGCATCATCATCCCCACCGCCAGGGCCAGCACCGAGGTCCAGCGCAGGCTCGGTCGTTCCCAGAGGGCGTCGGTGGCCAGGAGCACCAGGGGGAGGAAGACCGCCGTCCCCACCTTGGTGTTGTGTCCGAACATGATCCAGGTGATGACGTGGGTGCAGAACACGAACCCCGCCGCCCCCAGGAGGGCGGGAAGGGTCCCCGCGCCCTTGCGGCGGAGGAGGAGCCAGGTGAAGACGCCGGTCAGGAGATAGTAGGCGATGATCTTCACCGACCCGGAGACCAGGAAGAGGAGAAGGCTCAGCACGTTCACGTAGGGCGCGGAGATCATGCTCCCGTAGGACGGCATGCCGGAGAAGATATAGGGCGACCAGAGGGGATAGCGGTCCAGGAGGGATCCCGGGCCGTGGAAGGCCTCCTTCACGAAGGGCTGGAAGGCCATGCTGGCCAGGGTGTCCGGGGGCTGGAAGGTCTTTCCCCCGAGGAAGATCTGGTGGAAGAAGAGGACCAGGAGGAGCGCCAGCCCTCCCAGCGCCCACCAGAAGGCGTGGCGCTCCAGGGGGCGGGGTTCGGGGTCCTCGGTCCGCCGCGGAGCGGGCCGGGCCTTCGACGCCTTCTTCGTTTCCTTACGCGCCATGCACTTCCTCCAGTACCTCGTCGAAGAGGGCGGCCAGGTCCCGGGTGCGTTCCCGGCGGCTCAACCGCTTCACCTCGTCCTCGCGCCCCTCGAAGGCCGTGGTCCCGGTTCGGAGCCACTCCCGGTAGAGGGCGGCCAGGGCCTCGGCGATCCCGCCCACGTCGTCCCGGGCCAGCACCCGGCCCGCCGCGGTCCGCCGCACCAGCTCCGCCACCGCCCCGTCCGGGGCCAGGGCCAGGAGCGGGCGGCGGGCGCCAATGTATTCGAACACCTTTCCCGGAACAATCCCCTCGGATCCGGCCACGTCGTCCACCACCAGGAGGAGGGCGTGGGCGCCGAGGATCTCCGCCACGCTCTCGGCGTGGGGAACGTAGGGAACCTCCTCCACCACCGCCGCGACCGCGGGGCGGCGGAACATGGCCCGCACCTCGTCGCCGAACCGCCCCACGAAACGGAGCCGCACCCGGTCGGGGTCCATCCGTCCCGAGGCCAGGAGCGTCTCCGCCGCCCGAAGAAAGGCGTCGGGGTTGCGCACCCCGTACATGGACCCGGTGTAGACCACGGTGAACCGCGGGTTGGCCCGGGGGGAGATCCCCTCCAGGTCCTCCGGATCATACCCGTTGGGGACGAGACGGAACTTCGAGGCGTCCTCGCGCGGGTACTTGCCGGTGAAGTCGTCGGCGATCCCCCGCCAGGCCACCGCGATCCGGGGCGCGTCGCGGTAGACCCCCCGCTCCAGCCGGCGCTCGAAGCTCCGGGCCGGCTCCGGCCGGCGGGGCGCGCTCAGGAAGCCCGTCCACGGGTCGCGGAACTCGGGCACCCAGGGAATGCCGGCCCGGCGGGCCACCGCCCGGCCGAGAAGCGCGCAGGTATAGGGCGGGGACGAGGAATAGACCAGATCGGCCCCGAAGCGCCGGGCCAGGTCGACCCCCGGCCGGATCCCGGTGAGGAGCCAGCCCGCGCGGGCGTCGGGGATGAAGAACATCCCCCGCACCCACTGGGCGGCCCGCTCCTTCACCGTGACCTTGCGTCCGGCGGCGTAGTTCACGTTCACGTCGACCGGCGTCCCCTTCTTCTTCCCGGTGAGCGTGCGGTAGAGATCGTAGGGCTCGGGGATCGGGGTGCGGACCACGGGGACGGTGTCCGGGATCTCGGCCAGGAGCGACTCGTCCCGGGCCGGGTAGTCCGCCCCCGACACCGTGAGCACCGCCGGGTCCCACCCGAAGTCGGGAAGGTAACGCGCGAACTTGAGCACCCGCTGGACCCCGGGCCCTCCGGAGGGGGGAAAGTAGTAGGCCACGATGAGCACGCGGCGGCGGGTCACGCGGAGGCCCCCTTGGACGCGCCGGCGCTTTCGCCCTCCGTCCCGCCTTCCCCGCCGGCGAGAGCCGCCAGCGCCTCGACCAGCTTCCCCCACGAATAGCGCTTCTTCTCCTCGGCCACCTGGGGGGTGTAGAGCGCCTCCTTCCCCGCGTCGAAGTAGTCCACGATCGCCGCGGCCAGGGCGTCGGGATCCTCGGGAGGGACCACCTCCCCCAGCTCCCCCGCCCGGACCACCTCGGGAAGCCCCCCCACGTCGGTGGTGATCACCGGGCGGTTGAAGTTGAAGGCGATCTGGATGATCCCGCTCTGGGTGGCGCTCTGATAGGGCAGCACCACCACGTTGGCCGCGGCGAAGAAGTCGGCGACCTCCTGGTTGGGGATGTAGCGGTCGTGGAGGACCACCCGGTCGGCGATCCCCAGCTCGGCGATCAGGTCGCGGTAGGGCCCGGGGTCCTCGTAGAACTCCCCTCCCACCAGGAGCTGGAAGCTCCGCTCGCGGGGGATCCGGGCCACCGCGCGAAACAGGTTCAGGAGCCCCTTGTACCCCCGGATGAAGCCGAAGAAGAGCGCCACCTCTTCGGCTCGCACCCCGAGGCGCCGCCGCGCCGCCTCGCGGTCCGAGTTCTCCCCGAAGATGTCGTAGACCGGGTGAGCCACCTCCCGGAGCGGGGCATGGGGCCGGAACCGGCGGAGCTCGGCGGCCACCGATTTCGACTGGGCCACGAAGCAGTCCACCGGGGCCAGCGCGTACCGGGTGAGGGCGATGTCGCCGGGACGCCGTTCGTGGGGGATGACGTTGTCGAGGAGGAAGCAGGTCCGGATCCCCGCCTTTCCGAGCCTTCGAGCCATCGTCCCGTAGGCGGGAGCGAAGAAGGGCATCCAGTACTTGAACACCACCAGATCGGGGGCGATCGCGCGGATCCGGCGGGCGGCCCGGAACCAGGAGAGGGGACCGACGGAGTCGATCAACCGCTCGGAGTCCACCCGGATGGTCTCGGGGCCGGCTTCGTCCTGGGACCGGCCGGGAAAGAACAGCCCGGGGTACTGGCGGGTGAAGGAGACCACCTTGACCTCGTGGCCGGCGGCCTCGAGGGCCCGGGAGAGGAGCGCGATGTAGTGGGCGATGCCTCCCCGCTGGGGATAGGCGGTTCCTACGAGGACGAACCTCACCCGGCGACGCTCCAGGTGGCCAGCCCCCCCTCGGTGAACGCGAACGGCACCACCTTCGCGTCCGCCTCCTCCAGGACCCGGGCCACGTTGTGCTTGCGGGTGAAGGGCACGTACAGGAGGAGATACCCCCCCCCGCCCGCGCCCAGGATCTTCCCCCCCAGCGTGCCGTAGCGCCGGGCCAGGGTGTAGAGGTTGTCGATGCGGGAGGAGCTGATCTTGTCGTCGAGCTGTTTCTTCTCGGACCAGGCCACGTGCAGGAGCTTCCCGAAGGTGGGGAGGTCGCCGATCAGGAGCGCGGTCTTCATCTCCTGGGTCAGCTCCTTCATCCGGTCCAGCGCCTTCACCACCGGCAACTTCTTGGCCTGGTAGGCCCGGGTCTGACTGGCCACGATGTTGGCGGAGAGCCGGGTCTGGCCGGTGTAGCAGAGGAGGAGGTTGTACTCCAGCTCGGCCCGGAGGTCGGGCCGGATCCGGAGCGGGTTCACCACGGTCACGTTCTCGAGGAACTCGATGTAGTTGAACCCGCCGAAGGTGGCGGCGTACTGGTCCTGGCGGCCGCCGGCGATCCGAAGCTCCTCCCGTTCGATCTGGTAGGTGATCTCGGCGATCTCGTAGCTGGTGAGCGGGATGCCCAGCCACTCCATGAACACCCCCACCAGGGCCACGCACATGGTGGAGGAGGAACCCAGCCCGCTTCCGGGAGGGGCGTCGGAGTGAATGAAGAGGTCGGCCCCCGAAGGAAGCTCGAAGTACCGGGCCACCGCCTTCACCAGGTCCAGCTCCCCGTCGTACTCCAGCTTGGAGCGGTCGTAGTTGGCCACGATGTCGTAGTCCAGGGAGCGGATGCGGAGACGGTCGTCCTTGCGGGGGCGAAGGGTGGCGTAGGCGAACTTGTCCACCGTGCTGGAGAGCACCACCCCGCCCCGCTCTTCGGGATAGGGCGAAACGTCGGTGCCGCCGCCGCAGAAGGAGATACGAAGCGGGGCCTTGGCCCGGTAGACCTTCACCGGCGGCCCTCCTTCCGGGGGAGCCGGTCCCGTACCCGGAGGTAGTCCTCGGGGAGCCCGATGTCCACGAAGGGGGCCTCGGTGCGGCGGGCCATGACGATCTCCCCCCGGCGGAGCGCCCCGGGGATCACCTCCCGCTCCAGGGAGCAGGGCTCACCCGGAACGCAGTGCTCGAACGCCGAGGCCTGGGCGACGTAGACCCCGCCGTTGATGAGGCCGGTGCCGTCGGCCGCCTTCTCCACGAAGTCGAGCACCCGCCCCGAGGGGTCCACCCGCACCGTCCCCTTCTCCGCCGCCTGCTCCGAGCGCACCAGGGAGAGGGTGATCCGGGCCTTGGAGCTCCGGTGAAGCCGGAGCAACGGGGCGAGCGGAGCCTCCAGGTACGTGTCTCCGTTCACCACGAAGAAGGTGTCGCCGAGGTGTTCGACGGCCAGCCGGAGGGCGCCTCCCGTCCCCAGGGGCGTCTTCTCGCGGGAGGCGATGAGCTTCATGGCGGGAGGAGCCGCCGAGAGGGCGGCGTCCAGGACCTGGTCGGCGGCGTGGCCCAGGCAGAGCACCGCCTCGGTCACCCCCTGGCGGCCGAGATACTCCAGGAGGTGGGCGATGAACGGACGGCCCTCCACCGGGAGGAGCACCTTGGGGGTGCTCCCGGCCACGGCCCGGATGCGGGTCCCCAACCCCCCGGCCAGAAGCGCCGCGCGGGGCATGGCGACGTCGGTCATGCGTCCTCCCGAAACTGGTAGGGGGTCCGAGTCTGCCCCTTGACCACCAGCTCGCCCAGGAGTCCCAGGGAGATGAACTGGATGGCCAGGATGATCAGGATGAGCCCGATGAAGAAGATGGGCCGCATGCGAACCGGATGGCCCAGCCCCCATGAAATCACGAAGGCGGTGAAGATGCCCCCCCCGACCACTCCCAGGAACAGGCCGATGCGGCCGAAGAAGTGGAGGGGGCTGTGCTTCCCCGAGTAGACGAAGGTCACGGTCAACAGATCCAGGAACCCGTTCACGAAGCGGCTGGGGCCGTACTTGCTCCGGCCGTGGATGCGGGCGTGGTGGAGCACCGGGACCTCGGTGACCTTGTACCCCCGCCAGTGAGCCAGGGCGGGAAGGAACCGGTGAAGCTCCCCGTAGACCGGAAGGCTTCGGGCGGTGTCGGCGCGATAGGCCTTGAGACCGCAGTTGAAGTCGTGGAGACGCACCCCGGCGAAGGCGCTCACCGTGGCGTTGAAGAGCTTGGAGGGGAGGGTCTTGGAGATGGGATCGTGGCGCACGCGCTTCCAACCCGAGACCAGGTCGAAGCCCCGGTCGAGCTCGGCCAGGAGGCCGGGGATCTCCCCGGGATCGTCCTGGAGATCGGCGTCCATGGTGATGATGGCGTTCCCCCGCGCCTCGCGGAAGGCCACGTCCAGCGCGGCGGCCTTGCCGTAGTTCCGGAGAAAGGAGCGGTACCGGAACTCGGGGATGCCGGCGGCAATCCGTTTCAGGACCTCGCGGGTGTCGTCGGTGCTGCCGTCGTCCACCACCAGCAGTTCCCAGCTCTTGTCCATGCCCGCGAGCACGTCCCGCACGCGTTCCGCCAGCTCCGGCAGGCTCTCCGCCTCGTTGAAGGCGGGCACCACCACGCTCACGTCCACGCTCACGTTCCTCTCCCCGCCTCCAGGGCCAGCGGTCCGTCGGGACCGGCGAACCACTCCGCCTCCCGCCGCAGGGCCTCGTCCACCGGGACCTTCGGTTCGTAGCCCAGGTCGCGCCGCGCCCGCTCCAGCGACGCCGCGGTGCGGTCGGGGTCCCCCTCGGCCCGGGGGAGGACCCGCAGCTTGGCCCGGCGGCCGGTCACCCGCTCCAGGGTGCGGATCGCGACGGCCAGGGAGATCGGGTTCCCCCCACCGATGTTGTACACCGCCCCCGCCCGCCCGCGCTCCGCGGCCAGGAGATTGGCATCGACCACGTCCCCCACGTAAGTGAAGTCGCGGAGTTGGGAGCCGTCGCCGTACTGGGGAAATTCCTGCTCGAGGTGGAGCGCCCGCAGTATCTTGTGAAACGCCATGTCCGGGCGCTGGCGGGGCCCGCAGACCGTGAAGTAGCGGAGGCTCACCGCGTGAAGGCCGAACTCGCGGTGATAGACGTCCACCAGCCGTTCCGAGGCCAGCTTGGTCACGCCGTAGGGGGACATGGGGCGAAGCGGCGCGTCCTCCCCCACTTCGCCCTCGGCCACGTTTCCGTAGACCGAGGAGGACGAGGCGAACACCAGCCGCGAGGTTCCCGCCCGGCGACAGGCCTCGAGGAGGCGTTGGGTGCCCAGGAGGTTGTGCCCCACGTAGTCGGCGAAGCCCTCGTCCCACGAGGCCCGCACCCCGGGTTGGGCGGCCTGGTGGAACACCCAATCCACCCCCTCGATCGCCGGGGTCAGGTCCGCGGTCCTCAGATCGATTTCGTGGAAGCGGAAGGCCGGGTGGGATCGCAACCCGGCCAGGTTCGCCTCCTTGAGCGACCGGCCGTAGTACGGGGTGAAGCAGTCCACGCCGCGAACGGCGTGGCCCCGCTCGAGAAGCGCCCCGGCCAGGTGGGAGCCCAAAAAGCCCGCCACCCCGGTGACCAGCGCTTCAGTTTCCATCGGATCCCGCCGAAGGCGCCGCGCCCCCGCCCGTGGTGTCTTCCGCGGCGCTGGAGTCGGCGGCCATTCCGGGCAGGAGCTTCCCGCTCCGGATCGATTCCCGGAGTTCGCCGATGTACTGCACGATGCTCTTGTCCTCGGGGTGCTGGTCGGCCAGGCGCTGGAGCGCGGTCAGCGCGTCCTGGTACCGGCCCAGCTTGTAATACGCGCTCACCAGGCCCTGGTAGGGGTAGTACTCGTCGGGGGCCGCTCTCGACGCTTCCTCGAAGTACTGGATCGACTGCTCGACCTTGTCGTGGTCGAGGAGGAGCTGGGCCAGGCGCTGATAGATCTGCCAGTCGCCCGGGTAGTCCCGGATCATGCGTTTGTAATGAGCCTCGGCCTCGTCGATCCGGCCGAGCTGCTCCAGGAAGACGCCCTCGGCCACGCCGATCCCCGGAAAGTCCGGCGAGACCGCCCGGGCCTTGTGCATCTCGTCCAGGGCCTCCTGGGTCTTCTTCTGCTCGAACAGGGAGACCCCCACCCGGCTGAAGGCGGCGGCGTAGTTCTGCACCAGCTTGGTGGCGTTCTCGTCCTTGTACACCGTGGTATCGGGGAGCCAGGTCACCTTGCCGTCGGCGGTGGTGTCCCTGATCACCAGGCCCTTGAACGTGTACACCTCGTTCAGGTTCTTGAG
>CAYRIJ010000130.1:0-9963 GCA_964424285.1 uncultured bacterium | reverse complement strand
CATCCCCCCTGCGCCTGGGCCCTGGAGCAGATGATGGACGCCCTGGCCGGGGCCATCGACATGGACCCGGTGGAGTTCCGGCTCAGGAACGTGCCCGCGGTGAGCCAGGGGCGGGGGGGAGTCCCCTACACCACCACCGGATTCGCGGAGTGTTTGCGGAAGGGCGCCGAGGCGTTCGGGTGGGCGGAAGCCCGGAAGCGCGCCGCCGGGGCCTCGAAGGGACACCTGAAGCGGGGCGTGGGGATGGCCGGCGGCCTGTGGGTCGTCGGCGGCGGCGGCCCCCCATCCACTGTGATCTTGAAGCTCTTCTCCGACGGCAGCATGAATTTGAACCTGGGGGCGAGCGACATCGGGACCGGGACCAAGACGGTGATGGCGATGGTGGTCTCGGAGGAGCTGGGCATCAAACCGGAACTCATCCAGATCGAGCACGCCGACACCGGGACCACCCAGTACGCCACCCCGAGCGGCGGCAGCAAGACCGTGCCCACCGAGTCCCCGGCGGTCCGGGCGGCGGCGGTGGAGGTGAAGCGCGAGCTGCTGAAGATGGCGGGGGAGGAGCTGGAACTCGATCCCGACGCGCTGACCCTGGAGGGAGACCGCATCGTGGCCCGCGCGGACCGCGCCAAGGGCGTGGCCATCACCGACCTGAAGGGGCTCGAACGGCGCGGCGTGGTGGTGGGGATCGGCTACCGCGGTCCGAATCCCGCGGGGAAGGCGGTGAATCCCTTCGCCGCCCAGTTCTGCGAGGTGGAGGTGAACGTCCGGACCGGGGAGACCCGCATCCTGCGCTTCCTGGCCGCCCACGATAGCGGCCGGGTCATGAACCGGCTCACCTACCGGAACCAGGTGTTCGGCGGGATCACCATGGGGATCGGCCTGGGCATGACCGAGGCGCGGATCCTGGACAGGGACGGCACCGGAAAGATGGTGAACCGGAACTGGCACGACTACAAGGTTCCCACCATGCTCGACACCGCGCCGGACAACGTCTGTCTGCCGGTCGAGCCCGGGGACACCGAGGCCAACACCACCGGGGCCAAGGGGCTCGGCGAGCCGGCCACCATTCCCACCGCGCCCGCGGTGGCCAACGCCGTTCATCACGCGACCGGGGTGCGGGTGACCGAGAGCCCCGCCGATCCCATGCGGTTGGTGGCGCTTCTGGCCGGCGCGCGAAAGGAGGAGCGATGACCGCGAACTTCGCCTACCTGCGGGCGCGGAACCTCCGGGAAGCCCTGACGCATCTCGATGCCGAGGGGGCCCGGGTCCACGCCGGCGGCACCGACCTCCTGGGCTGTCTCCGGGACGGGGTGTTCGGCGCGGAGACGGTGGTGAGCCTGAGCCGGATCGACGCGCTGCGCGGGATCGCGGAAACCCCCGAGGGAGGGCTTCGGATCGGGGCGCTCACCTCGATCGCCGCGGTGGCCGCCGACCCGATCGTGGCCAAGCGCTATCGCGCGCTCTCCCAGGCCGCGGGGGCGGTGGCGAGCCCCCAGCTCCGGAACCAGGGAACGATCGGGGGGAACCTCTGCCAGAAACCGCGCTGCTGGTACTACCGGGGGGAGTTCGACTGCCTGCGGAAGGGGGGCGACCTCTGCTACGCCGTCCAGGGCGAGAGCCAGTACCACGCGATCCTCGGCGGCGGGCCGTGCTTCATCGTGCATCCCTCCGACACCGCGCCGGCCCTGGTGGCGCTTTCGGCCACGGTTCGGATCGAGGGGCCCAAGGGAAAGCGCGAGGTTCCGGTGGAGACCTTTCACGTGCCGCCGGAGGTCGATCCCCGACGGGAAACGGTTCTGGAACCGGGCGAGATCGTGACCGACGTCCTGATCCCGCCGCCGGAGCCGGGGCTTCGAAGCTCCTATCGGAAGGTCCGGGCGCGCCAGGCCTGGGACTTCGCCCTGGCCGGGGCGGCCCTGGCCCTGGCGTTCCGGGGCGGGCGGGTCACCCGGGCCCGGGTGGTTCTCTCGGGGGCGGCCCCGGTTCCGTGGCGCTCCCGCGACGCGGAGGCCGCGCTCACCGGGAAGGTCCTGGACGCGGCCGCCGCTTCGGGCGCCGCGGCCCGGGCGGTGGCCGGCGCCGACCCCCTGGCCCGAAACGGCTACAAGGTGCCGCTCTTCCGGGGCATGCTCGAGGAGGAACTCCTGAAGATCGCCGGGGGTTGACCGTTCCCGGCCCATCCTCCAAGAATCCGGCATGATCGAGCGGCTCTTCGGGATCCAGGCCCGGGGGAGCACGGTGCGGCGGGAGGTGCTGGCCGGCGCCACTACGTTTCTCACCATGGCCTACATCGTGTTCGTGAACCCGGGGATCCTCGCCTCGGCGGGGATGGACTTCGGCGCGGTCTTCACCGCGACCTGCCTCGCCGCCGCTCTCGGTACCCTCCTCATGGGCTTTCTCGCCGGCTACCCGATCGCCCTGGCGCCGCTCATGGGGGAGAACGCGTTCTTCGCCACGGTGGTGGTGGCGGGGATCGCGGGGGTCCGGGTGAGCTGGGAGGCCGCCCTGGCCGCGGTCTTCATCTCCGGGGTCATGTTCCTGGCGCTCACCCTGTTCCGGATCCGCGAGATGATCATCGACGCGGTGCCGGCGAGCCTCAAGCACGGGATCGCCTCGGGGATCGGGCTCTTCATCGTGTTCATCGGGCTGGTCAACTCCGGGGTGGTGATGCGCCGCGGGCCCGAGGACCCGTCCCTGGTCCCGGTACGGCTGGGGGACCTCGCCTCCGGCCCGCCGCTCCTCGCCCTGGCCGGGACGTTCCTCACCGCGGTCCTCCTGGTCCGAAAGACCCGCGGAGCCATCCTGATCGGCCTCGTGGCCACCGCGCTCGGCGGCTGGGCCCTGGGCTACGTCCACTTCCGGAGCGTGTTCGCCGCCCCGCCGAGCCTCGCCCCCACCTTTCTCCGCCTGGACCTGGCCGCCGTTCTCAACTGGTCGCTGCTTCCGGTGGTGCTGATCTTCCTCTACATGGCGGTCTTCGACGCCATCGGGACCCTTGTGGGGATCGCCGACCGGGCGGGGTTCCTGACCCCGGAGGGAAAGCTCCCCCGCGCGACGCGGGCTCTGCTGGCCGACGCCGGCGCCACCACGGTGGGGGCGCTCCTCGGCACCTCCACCACCGGGGCCTACATCGAGAGCGCGGCGGGGGTCCAGGCCGGCGGGCGGACCGGGTTCGCCAACCTGGTGACCGGGGGGCTCTTCCTGGTCACGCTCTTCTTCAGCCCCATCGCCGCCGCGGTGGCGGCGCCGGTTCCGGCCGGCGGCCACGTGTTCAGCCCCATCACCGCCCCGGCGTTGATCCTGGTGGGGGTGCTCATGGCCCAGGGCATCCCCCGGATCGCCTGGGACGACCTCACCGAGGCCATCCCGGCGTTCCTGGTCATCGTGATGATGCCGTTCACCTGGTCCATCGCCGACGGGATCGCCGCGGGGTTCATCGCGTATCCTCTGCTCAAGATCGCCTCGGGGCGGGCGCGCGAGGCGTCGTGGCTGGTGAGGATCCTGGGGCTGTTGTTCATCGCCCGATACGTGTTCCTGCCGACCTGATCCCCCCGGGCGGCGACGGGCGGACCGGCGGTTCGCGCGCGTCGCGGGCCGGCCGTTTACGGGAGTGGTAGCCATGCGCTTGGCCACGGTCCTCCTTCTGCTTGCCGCGGCGGTGTCCGCCCGCGCCGAGGCCTCGGAGCCCGCGCCGCCGTGCGGCGGGGTGAGCCGGGAGCGCGTTGCCCGGGCACCCCTGGCCGACCCCTTCGAGGTGGACCTCGGGGTCCTCACCCTGGTCATGGACCGAAGCACCACCCCGGAAGACTCCGCCTACGTGGTGGAGCTGATGCGGGCCGTCCTTCCCGACATGGTCGAGGTTCTGGGGCCGCCGGTGAGCCGGAGCCGGCTTACCGTGAACCTGGAGCCGAACCACTACGGCGGTACCTACTCCTGCTACGGCCGGCGCATCACCATCGACCCGATCTACGACGGTCCGGGGTACGACGACGACCGGGACGGGTGGATCGACGAGGATCCCTTCGACGGCGTGGACAACGACGGAGACGGACGGGTCGACGAGGACCCCGCCAACTCCCGGACCTGGGACCAGCTCTTCGTTCACGAGCTGGCCCACGCCTTCCAGGACGACCTCATCTGCGGCCGGTATCCCTCCTGGTTCGAGGAGGGGATGGCCGAGGCCGCCATGGTCCTGGCCGCGGACCGGCTTGCCGCCCGGATGGAACGCGACATCCGGGGCACGCGCTTCGACGTGTCGCTCGGCTCCGACGACCTGGTGGACCGCCTGGGGGCGCCGATCCTGGGGGGAAACGATCGCCTGGTCGACCGGGGAGATGTCCAGCGCGGCTACGCCGCATCCCGGAACACCTTCCTCATCCCGTGCCTGGCCGAGATCGCGGCCGGACGGGACCATCCCATGGCCCGGCTCACCGCCGCCCTGCGGGAGGGCGGCGGGACCGGCGAGGAGACCATGTTCCGGGTCGTGGACCGGGTCTTTCGCACCCCGGTGGACGGCGGGCTCCCCCCCAGCCGCTGGATGCAGAGCCGCTCGGTGGTCTCTCCGTCGGTGGGGGACGGAACCTTCCTCGGCATCGTTCATCCGTGGGCTCCGGTGAACCCGGAGCGGCTGGGGGTCCTCCACTTCTCGCGGCAGGGCTATCGTGTAACGCCCGAACCGGTGATCGGGCTTCCGGTCTACACCGGCGTCCACGGCGAGCGCGCCCGGCCGGAGCGCCTGGTCCTGGTGCCGGACCTCTCGCTCGGAGCCTGGCGGGTGGACCAGACCGAACCCCGGGACGACGGGACGACCCTCACCGCGACCTCCTGGATCCTGGAGGTCCACCCGGAGGCGCTGCACGACGACGTCTGGACCGGGGTGGCCGCGGTCCTGGTGGACGGGGACGGGGACCCGGTCGACGTGCCGGACCTCGCGGTGAACGGGACGATCGTCGAGCGCGTGCCGGGGGGGTGCATCGCGGAGGCCTCTCCCGGAGCGGGGAGCATCACGTTCACGGGTCTTGGACGTGTCCTGGGGACGGTCTCGGTCACGACGCCGCTACCTCGCCTGGTGGTGCTGCCGGTCGACTCCGGCTCACCGCGCGGCGCGATCTCCTGGTCCCCGTACCGTCCGCGCCCCGGCGGCACGGTGACCGCGGCGCTTCACCGGCGCCTTTCCGCCCTGGGGCCGGATGAGGAACCGGTCGCCGCCGCCATCACCGACAACGACTACGAACCCGTGGCCGCGGCGGAGAGCCTCTGGGCCGGACCCGGCGACCTCACCTACGCCCGCTTCACCGTGCCCCCGGGGTTCGAGTTTGGACGGGTCGAGTTCCGGGGGAGTGCCGGATCGATCCAGTACTCCCCGTGGGCCGGCGTGACGGCGTTGGACGCCGGCCGGCCGGGCCTGGCCGGGGTCCGCGTGGAGGGGGGAAACCTCGTGCTCGCCTTCGACGACCCCGTCGATCCCGCGGCGGTGGCGATCGATCTCGCCGAGGCCTCGGAGGGGCCCTGGACGACGAGCGGGGAGGCGTTGCGCCGTGACCCCGAGAACGAAAGCACCTTCCTCTGGCCGATACCCGCGGGGGACCGGGCGCTCTACGCCCAGGTCCGCGCGGGAGCCGAGGTACTCTGCGAGTTACGGCTCGGTACCCGCCCCGCGGCGGTCCGCGACGTGGCCTACGCACCCTTTCCCAACCCGAGCCGTCTCGGAGCCCAGTGGCGGGTGGACCTGGCGGGGCCGTTGGATGCAACCTTCGAGGTGCTCGACGTGGCCGGGCGGGTGGTCCACGGGCCACAGCGCCGCCGGCTCGTGGCCGGCCGGAACGATCTCTGGTGGGACGGGCGCCTCCGGGGCCGGCCCGCCGCCGCCGGGGTGTACTTCCTGAGGCTCAGCGCCCCGGGGGTCGCACTTCGGAGCAAGCTCGTCCTCCTGCCCCGCTGAGACGGACGCCAAATCAAGGAGCAACCTCATGAAATCGCATCGGGAAACCCTCACCATGAACGTGCCGGAGCGGATGGACTTCGTGAACATCACCCCGGAGGTGGAGAGCGCGGTGGGGAAGAGCGGGGTCCGCGAAGGGCTCTGTCTGGTGAACGCCATGCACATCACGGCCAGCGTGTTCATCAACGACGACGAGCCGGGCCTCCACGAGGACTACAAGCGGTGGCTCGAGGCCCTGGCCCCCTTCGATCCCAGCCCCGAGCGCTACCACCACAACCGGACCGGCGAGGACAACGGCGACGCCCATCACAAGCGCCAGGTCATGGGCCGGGAGGTGGTGGTGGCGATCACCGGGGGGAAGCTCGACTTCGGCCCCTGGGAGCGGATCTTCTACGGCGAGTTCGACGGGCGGCGTCCCAAGCGGATCCTGATCAAGATCATCGGGGAGTGAGACCGGGGCGGTCGCATTCGGTCAAGGGAGGTGCGTGATGGTCGGACGTGCATCGGCGAGAGAGCCCTGGCTGGCGGTGAACTGGTCGTTCGGCATCCCCGGCCTGGGACAGCTCCTCGCCGGGAGGCGGTTCCGCGGTATCGTGTTCATCGGACTCTACGCGGGATCCCTCATCGGCGGCGCGTTGCTCTTCCTGCTTCCCCGCGGCGATGTCCGGATGGGCATCGCCCTTCTCCTGAGTACCGGCGTGCTCGGATTGGTGGCTCTTTTCGACGCGCATCGCGTCGTGCGGCGAGGCGGGGATCCGGCATTCGAGGCCGACCGGCGGCGGACCAAGGACCCCTGGCTGGGGTATCTCCTGAACCGTATCCTGCCCGGCCTGGGTCACGCCTACCTCGGAAAGTGGGTGGGAGCGGCCCTGTGGGTCCTCGGCACGCTGGCCATGATCGTGGTCCTGGGCCTGGTTGATCCGGATACCAGCCGGTACCTCTACGTCCTGCTCTCGGTGGTCTCGGCGCTGGCCGGATGGCAAGCCTATCGCGCGGCCCCGATGCGACGAGAGGCCTCTTCCCGGCCGGTGGCGACCCTGAGCCTGGTGGTGGTCCTCCTGGCCCTGGGCCAGACGGGGGTGGAGATCGGCCTCCGGAGTCGGGTCCAGGCGTTCCGCATCCCCACCACCAGCATGGAACCGACGTTCGAGGTGGGGGACTTGCTGCTGGCTACCCGTACCCCGGGGAGCCTCCCGCCGGCGGGTGCGCTCGTGGTCTTTCGCCACCCGCGGGACCCGAGACGGGCTTTCCTGAAGCGGGCGATCGGACTTCCCGGCGAGCGGATCGAGATCCGCGACCGGGTGGTCTACGTCGACGACCGCCGCCTCGACGAGCCGTACGTGACGCTCAGCAATCAACGTCCGCGCCCGCGAAGCTACCTCAACCCCCGGATCTACCCGCCGGGGGCCGGCAACCGGGACAACTACGGGCCCATCCGGGTTCCCGAGGGCCACGTGTTCGTCCTGGGGGACTCCCGGGACAACTCCGACGACAGCCGGTACTTTGGATTCGTGCCGGTCAGGGACATGGTGGGCCGAGCCTACAAGATCTACTCGCCGTTCTCCCGGCAGGGCCCGGTCCCGGTCGCCTCCCGGGATCAGGGCGCGGAGCGGGCAACGAGGCAGCGCCCGACGCGCTCGGGGTGAGCGCGCCGGGCGCCGGTGCATCGAACGGATGAGCCGGGGGATCAGGGGAGGAGGATCATCCTCCGCGAGAACCGCCGATCGCTCGTGCTCAAGGTGTAGAAGTAGACTCCGGGCACGGCCTCCCGCCCGAACGCGTCCCGCCGATCCCAGGTCAGGGTGGTGAGCCCGCCGTCCCTCGGCCCGTCGAGGAGCGTCCGCACCAGACGTCCCGCCGGGTCGTACACCCGGACCGACACCATTTCCGGCCGGGGCAGCTCGAACCGGATCACCGTGGTGCTCCGGAACGGGTTGGGGAAGTTCTGGGCCAGGGTCGGCCGCGGCACGTCGCCCCCGGGATTTCCCGGGAACCCCGTCGCCCCCCCGGCCAGGGTGAACGGGCTCACCGGCAGCATGAACTGCACGAACCCGTCCTGGTAGAAGATCTGGCCGTGGATGGGCGTGGTGATGAACCGCGGATCGGTGGGGGGGAAGAGGTTGTTGGTGAGAACCAGCTGGAGGGTTCCGGCGAATTCCCCCGTGACGTCGTCGATCATCCCCACGTTGGGGGCCTCCGGATCCATCCCGGTCAGGTCGAGCTGGTTGGGGCCGGTGAAGACCCCCGGAGACCACTCGAAGGACGGGATGTCCAGGTGGAAGGTCTGGAAGGTGAGACCGGCGAACTGGGGATCGTAGGTGGGGTTCAGCTCCGGCTCGGGGATGGTGTCCAGGTAGACGTCGATGAAGCCCCCCACTCCCGGAACGAAGGCGCTGTCCGCCCCGGTATCGACGGCCGGGTAGAAGAGGAAGAGGCCTCCGCTGGGGGAGATGTTGATGTGGGCGTTGCTGGTCCCCTCGCTGGGACGCTTCACCGGGCCGCCGGTATCGCCGCCTCCGGTGGTGGCTCCCCCCGGGGTGGTCGTGGGCCAGCAGTTCTTGGGGCAGGTCAGCCCGGCCTTGGTCACGAGGGACTGGATCGCGGCCTGGGTGATCCCCCCGCCCAGCTGGGCCATCTTGTCGTTGGCGTGACCGGCGCAGGGCGTGGTCTTCCGGCTCCCGTCCGGATTCTTGCCTTCCTTGTAGGTGTCGGGGAGCCCGGCCAGGTGTCCGACTTCGTGGGCGAAGGTGTTGTTGGGTTCGTTGTTGTCCCAGGTCCCGTCGCTGTCCCCGCCGTTCACCGTTCCCAGGTGACAGCTCGAGATGTGATCGTCCTCCCCTCCCCCGCTGTCGTCGTACACGTAGATCGAGTCGTAGCCGGCGGTGCGGCCGCCGCTACCGATCTTGAAGTTCACGACCACGCTCACCGGGCAGCAGCCGATCTTCTTCCCGGACCAGCAGGTCTCGATCTCGGTCTTGGCCGCCTGGGCGAAGGCGCTGTCCCCGCCCGGGCCGTAGAACTCCAGGTTGAAGGTGATCTTCATCTTGCAGTTGCCGTCCTTGGCGACGGTGACCTTGGCCGGGCTCGTGCCCGGCGAGGCCGCGAGCATCACCGCGGAGAGAACGGCCGGCGCCAACCAACGCAGGGTCTTCATGGCGGTTCCTCCTCTCATGGCGCGATCGCGTTGTATTTGAGAACGGCGCTCGGCGGCAACAGCGAGTTCAGGGTCACCATGATGGCGTCGAACGACGTCACCGCCGTGTTCTGGGTGATCACCTGCTGGGTGCTGCTGTTGGCGGTGACGGTGAGCTCGGCGAAGGTGCCGTCGGCGATCCCCGGATCGAGGTAATACGGGGAAAGCAGGGAAAATCCGTTGGATTGGATCGAGTTCCACAACGTGTTCATGTCGTCCACGGTGAGGTTGAAGCTCGAGACGAGGCTGCAGGCCCCCGTATCGCGGTCGATCGGATCCGTCCGGCAGAAGGTGCCGTTGCCGGCGGGATCGATGGTCACCAGCCGGATGGAATAGGCGGGAGATACGCCTCCGGCATAGGCGGTGACGCTGAAGTCCGGGGGGTAGAGGGGCGGCGCCGCGGACGCGGACACCGAGGCGAGACCGGAGGCGAGGAGCGCGAGAAGCAGGACGCCGGGAGCGCGGCGTGTTCGGCGACGCGATCCGAGCGCCGGAACGTCCGCGCGGAGAGCTGCCAGGAGTCGCATGGGGTTCCTCCACGGGAAAGGGGACGGAGGGTTTTCCAGTGCTCACATGGGAGTCATGTCGAATCAGACCCACACTAGCGCCCCCAATACGGGGTCACAAGACAAAAATGATAAATTTGATTCGATGATCCAACCGCATGAAACCCGGTGAGATAGGGGCCCGGCGGCCCTCCCGGCGGCTTCCGATGGGGAGCCGGGAGTCCTTGTGGACCCCCTCGAAACGGCTCGCCAGGCGATCCCCCGGCGAGTACCCTGGTTCGCTGATCTCCACCGGTGGACCGGGCCGCCCCCTCAGGATGGGC
>CAYRIJ010000129.1:5114-9971 GCA_964424285.1 uncultured bacterium | reverse complement strand
CCCGGCTCCAGGCGCAGGAACGCCAGGGGGGCGCTCACCGCTCCCCCGGTCCGGATGGAGACCCCCGAACCCGGGGCGTCGACCCAGACCCCCGGGGCCGGAGCCACCACCACGTCGAAGTCCCGCTCCGCGCTCCCGGCGACTCCGTCCACCGTGACGGCGGAGGCGGCCAGGCGGTGGGAGCCCGCGGTGAGGGACACCGCGGCGCGATAGAGCCGGCGCGGGGGGTCCGGTTCAGCGACGCCGAGCGGGACGCCGTCCAGGCTCACCGCGGGGAGCCCGTCGAGGGCCCGGGTGGAGACCAGGTACGCGACCGCGGTCTCCGGGGCCTGGGGAGTCTGAAGCAGGGCCAGGGTGAGACGCGGCTCCCGCCCCTCCACCGTGGGCGTTCCCACGTAGCCGGTGTGCCGGGGATCGTGGTGGAACATCGTCCACCCCGGGTTGGCGGTGACGTGGCCGCCCGTCTTATAGAGGAAAATCTTGGGATCGTATCCCGAAAAACAAAGCTCGTTCACCCCGTCCCCGTCCAGGTCGTCGACCAGAACGCCGCCGCTCATCTCGGCGTCCACCTTGATCGGGAACCCCTCGACGAAGGTCCCGTCCGGATTCAAACCCACGACCCACCCCTGATTGTTGCCGAAGACCAACTCGAGATCGGCGTCGCCGTCCAGGTTGGCGAGAGTGGGGCTGCCGCGAGCGGAGATGCGGTTTCCCAGCGCGTCGCCGAACCGGTAGGGGTAGCCGGGAAAGACGGTGCCGTCGGCGTGCCAGAGGTAGGCGGTCCCGTCCCCTCCCACCACCGCCACGTCGAGGGAACCGTCGTTGTCCACGTCGGCCACCCCGGGGGAGGACATGATGTCCTGGTCCATCAGGACGTACCGGGGCCACCCGGGCAGGCGGTGTCCGCTCACGTCGAGGACCTCGAGGGAATCCGAACCCGTGGAGACGATGATGTCGATGCTCCCGTTCCCGTCGAGGTCGGCCAGGGCCGGGGAGGAGCTGATCGCCCCGTTGAAGATCACCGGCCAGCCGGGAAGCACGGTTCCGTCGCCGTGGAGAACGACCACCCGGCCGAAGCTCGGGGACTGGCCGCTCAACCCCCGCACCGGCAGCACGATCTCCGCCTTGCCGTCCCCGTCCAGATCCGCGACGGCGGGGGTGCCGTAGGACGCGGACAGCCCGTGGGGGTAGAGAACCCCGATGGTGGAGGGGTCGTGATCCCCGTCGGCCACCTCGCTCCCGTCGGGCTCGAAGGCATACAGGGCCCGTCCCGCCTGGACCAGGATCTCCAGCCGTCCGTCGCCGGTGACGTCGGCCAGGACGGGGCTGGCGATGGCCGCCGCGCTCCCCGCGACCAGCTCGCGCGGCCAACCCGGACGGACCCGGCCGAGGGAATCCCACACGTAGAGCGTCCCGCTGGTGAAGCTTTCGTCCACCACCTCCAGGCGGCCGTCCCCGTCGAGATCGCCGATGGAGGGAGACGCCATGAAACCCCAGCGCGGGAAGTCCTGGAGCGAGGCGTTCGACCACACGCCGAGCGTGCGGGCCTGGCCGTCCCCGTCCCGAAGCTCGGAGCCGTCGGCATGGAAACCGTAGACCTCCTCCCGGCCGGTGAAGATGTCGAGAACCCCGTCGCCGTCCACGTCGGCCACGGTGGGGGACGCCTGGGTCCCCACCTCGGCCTCCATCGGGAAGGAGGGCAGGATCTCGAGGCTGGTGGTGCCGCGTACCGGAGGGGTGGGCGCGGACAGGTTCCCGCTCGAGTCCTGGGCGCGGACCTCGTAGTAGCGGACGGCGAATCCCTGGTACTCCGGGTCGGTGTGATACAGGAATCCCTGGGTATCGAACCCGTTGATTCGGAGGAAGGGGGACGGCCCGGCGGCGTCCTCGGAACGGCTGACCACGTAACGCACGACGTCGGTATCGGGACTGGCCGCCCAGCTCACGGTGATGGCCGAGGCGGCTCCCCGCGCTTCCGCCCCGATCGGCGGGGCGGGGGGAACCAGGTCGAGGGGCGCATCGAGCCGGGCCCCCACGCCGTCGGAGAGGACCAGCCGGAACCTCAGGGAGGCGGCCGGATCCTGGAGAGCCACCCGGAAGGGAACCGCCGGCACCACGACCTCTCCGGAGGAGGCGACCGGGTAGTCCGTCTCCCCCACCGCGATCCTGGCCGACCCGGCCTCCAGGGTGAGAACGCCGCGCATCGCGAAACCGGCTCCCCCCCCCTGATTCAGGACCGCCGGCTCCACATCCACCGTCTCCCCCGCTTCGGGAACGCCGTCCATGTCCCCCGAGATCTCCGTCACCTTCAGGTTGTAGATGGCCAGGGCGGGGGCGCCGACCCGCAGGGCCGTGGGAAGGGTCCAGGTTCCCTGATCCGCCCGGGCGGTGAGAACGAGGGGCGCGGTGGTGAGATCCTCCGCCTGGCCGTCCACGCTCACCATGAACGCGTACTCGCCGGAGGCTCCGGGGTCCAGGACGCCGGGGCCCCCGGAGGGCGGACCGAAGCTCACCGGTCCGGCCGCCGGCGGCGCGGACACCGCGATGCCGGTGAGCGCGGCCGTACCCAGGTTCCGGAGCGTGAAGACGAGACGGGCCGATTCCCCCGCCTCGAGGGATCCGTCGCCGTTCCCTCCGCCCGCCGCCGGATCGTCCACCGTCGTCGCGGCCAGGGCGGGCAGGGGTCCGTCGGCGCTGCTCACCGGGATGTCCTCCAGAACGGGAAGCCGGTTCCGGGCGGTGACGGTGAGAGCCAGGTTTCCTTCGGTTCGGGGGCGCGTGACCAGCCGGGCCTCCCCCGCGTCGTCGGTGGTTGCGATGGCGTAGGTCTCCCCGTCCTTGAACAGCGTGACCCGCGCCCCGGGCTCCGGCGCGCCGGCGGTTTGCACCTTCACGGTGACCGTCCGCTCGCCGGCGGCGACTTCCGCGGGATGGGAGACCTCGAGCGACTCGGGGGAAGCGGTCCAGATCCGGAGCGCCGGATCTCCCAGGCAGGTAAGGGTGAACTGGGTCCATCGGTGGGAGTTGTCGTAGGCGGCCAGGGAGCTGTAGGCCGCCTTGGCCACCGCGGTTCCCTTCCCGAGGCGATCGGAGTCGTCCCCCTCCTCCGGGAGGTCGCCGAAGACGAGCTGGTAGAACTTCAAATCGTAGAAGTGGTTGGTGCCCGGGTAGAGCGAGCGCGTCGCCCCGACCGCCGCCACCGCCCCACCGTGGGGGTTTCGCAGGAAGTGCTCGTCGATGCAGGCGTAGTCCACGGCGGCGGAGGCGCAGTTGATGGCGTAGAGAACGAAGGTGCGGTCCCCGTTCGCCGCCCCGTCCGCGTCGCCGTAAACCAGGGAGTGCCCGTCGATCCCCACCGACATGTTGTTGACGTAGCCGTGACCCACGTGGTGAACGATCCCGTAGCCCCGGTTGATCTCCTGCTGGACCGCGGCGAGGGACTCGGGCTCCGACCCCGGATACTTGGTGTAGTTTTCATACAACCTCTTCAGGACCATCGAGGCCGGCAGCTCCTGCACCACGTCCTCGGCCAGGCTAGCGCCGTCGTAGACCACGGTGTCCCCGCGGCTCCAGCTCGACGGAAAGAGCACCTCCCCCAGAAGGAGGACCGAGGCCGGGTAGTCCGCGGCCACCGGGGGGTGAATCTGGTAGTGAAGCGCCTTGTCAACCAGGACCCGCGCCTCCTCGGGACCGGAGGCGGACATGCGGGCCAACCACACGTCCGGGAGCAGGTCGGCGCCGTCCATCCGGTTGGGCCGGGTGACGTCCGCCTCGCCGTACTCGACGTTTCCGTTCGCGTTCCAGTTGCCGTCCAGGCACTGGTAGTAGAGATCGGTGGGAATTTCCGAGCCCGCCCGGTACACGTAGGTGGTGAACCCGTAGCGGACGGGAATGACCGGGGTGTCGCCCCCCAACACCACCCACTCCGTCCCCCAGTGGACCACGGCGTCGCGGATGAACGCCCGGATCTTCTGCTGGAGATCCACTCCGGTATAGGCACCGGCGATCCACTCGACGGTGCGCACCACCGCGGGTTTCCCTTCCCGGGTGTGCCAATCGGCCAGGCGCTGAAACTCTCCGGCCATGGCCTGGTTGGTGATGATGACGTAGGCGACCGGGCTCCCGTCCAACGATGGGCTGAAGCGAGGGTCGTAGGGCTCGCCGCCCGCCTCCGTCGAGGCTTCCGAGAGAGCGCTTCGGCCCTGGATGGCCCCGTGAGCCTGTCCCGACAGATCGATCACCCGGCCGGGAAGATGCCCGGGAGGAATTCCGACCGGTCCGCGCAGGGGACGGGCCACCTCATCCTCGGAGTCCGCCTCGAAGCGAAGCCCCAGGCGGATGCGGGTCACCAGCCTCCAGGAACCGTCCGCCTCGCGCCGCACCGGGGAGAGCACGACGGCATCCAGTCGCTGGCCCCGCAGGTACCCTCCCGGAGCCCGGATCGCCAGCTGTCCGGCGGCGAGATCGACGACCGGCGCATTCCCCCGCGTCTCCCCGGGCACCCGTCGCACCGGCGCCGGTGGGGCGACGACCGCGGTCTCGAGGTCGAGCACCTCGATCCCGGCCAGACGGGACCCGGGCGGAGGTACCACGGTGACCGGGAGCAGGGGTAGGTCGAACGCTCCCGGCGCATTCGCCGGAGCCGCGCCATCGAGCCGCGCCCCGACCCCGCTCCCGGACCCCTCCCAGGTCAGGCCGCGGGGATCGATCCGGATGTCCACGGCGTCGGTGGAACGGGCGGCGGGCAGGTTCGCGGGGACCGCGACGAATGCCACGGCGGCGATCGCGAGCATCAATTGGGTGGCGCGAGCGGTCATCTCGAGTTCCTGATGGACGGCGGATCCCCCGGTCCTGGCG
>CAYRIJ010000129.1:2638-5014 GCA_964424285.1 uncultured bacterium | reverse complement strand
GGCGCGAGCGGTCATCTCGAGTTCCTGATGGACGGCGGATCCCCCGGTCCTGGCGCCGTCCGGGAGACCGACGGAGCGGACCGACGGGAGAGGGTAGCAGGAGTGACACGGCGCGGCCAGGGTGCACGCACCGCCGCCCGATCAGGGAATGAGCACGAGCTTCCGGGTCAGGCTCTCGGATCCCACCCGCAGGCGGTAGAAGTAGATCCCGGCGGTCACCCTCCGACCGTTCCCGTCGGTGCCGTCCCAGCGCGCGACGTGGGTCCCCGCGGGCTGGCGCCCCTGGGCCAGGGTGCGGATCTCCCGGCCCGAGATATCGTAGATCGAGAGATCCACGTTCGCCCCGGCGGGCGCGCCCTCGGGGATCCGATACTCGATGCGGGTGGCCGAGGAGAACGGGTTGGGATAGTTCGGAGCCAGGACGGGACGGCTCGGGGCCGGCTTCTCCGCCGGCACCCCGGTGACCACCCAGATCGGGCTGGTGGCCGCGCCGGTCCGATGGCTGTCGTGATGGAACATGGGCCAGGGTTGATTCTGGGGATCGAAGGCTCCGGGAGACTTCCAGACGTAGAGGTTCTGGTCGAGGTCGTGCACCACCACCTCGGTGTACCCGTCGTTGTCGATGTCCCAGAGGAGCGGGCCCCCCTCGATCCGATTGGCGGTGCCGATCGGGAATCCCGGCACCAGGGTGGCGTCCACGTTGTAGGCGTAGAGATTGCCGTCGTTGGCCCCGAAGCAGACCTCCAGCTCGGGATCGTCGTCCAGGTTCCCCACCGCGGGCGAGCTGGACAGCCCCAGCTTGTTTCCCTCGTTGTCGTAGAGCACGAATCCCCATCCCGGGAACATCTGCCCGTTCTGGCCGTGCCACATGAAGGGGGTTCCGTTCCCCGCGCAGATGATCACGTCGAGGTAGCCGTCGCCGTCCATGTCGGCCAGGGCGGGCGAGGAATCATAGTCCCGGTTCATGTTCGCCCCCTGGGGCCAGCCCGGAGGCTGCTGCAGGTTGACGTTGAGGGCGAACGCCTGAAGGTTGCCGTTGGCGAACACGATCTCGGGGAGGCCGTCGTTGTCGAGGTCTCCGATCGCCGGGGAACTGCTGATGTCCCCTCCGGAAACGAAGGGGAAGCCGGGCAACGGGGTGCCGTCCGGCTCCACCACGTACAGTTTTCCGTCCCGGGATCCCACGATGATCTCGGGAATGGTGTCCTGGTTCAGGTCCGCCACCGCCGGGGTGCTGTAGTTGGCCGCCGACCCCATGCGGATGAGGACTCCGTAGGTGGACGGGTCGTTGTCGCCGTCGGCGAACTCGGTGCCGTCATCGCGGAAGGCAAACGTGTAAAGGCCGGCGTTGATGATGATCTCCATGTGACCGTCCCCGTCCAGGTCGGCCAGCACCGGCGCTCCCCAGATGGAAGGGGCGGCGCTACCGGCGATGTTGATCTGGCGGGGCCATCCCTGACGGATCTCACCGTGGGATTCCCAGACGTAGAGGTACCCGCTGCTCCACCCCGCGCTGACGATCTCCTCCACCCCGTCGTGATCCAGGTCCCCGACCGCGGGCGGGCTCCAGAAAGGTCCGAACCCCGTGGAGGAGAAGACGCCGTAGGTGCGGCTGTCGTGGTCCCCGTCGATGAGCTCCTTCCCGTCGTACTGGACGGCGTAAATTTCCTCCGCGCCGGTCACCACCTCGGCCCGGGTGTCACCGCTCAGGTAGGCCAGGCAGGGGGAGGACGACGTGGCCCCTCCCAGCGCCAGGGGGAAGCCCGGATCCGCCGGCAGGCTCGTGGTGGCCTGGGCGATTCCGGAGGTCCCGCCTTCGTTCCCCGAGGAGTCCACCGAGGCGACCTTGTAGTAGAAACGCGTGAGCGGGGGGAGATCCTCATCCCGGTAGTAGGAGATGCGTCCGATGGGGGTCGCATTGACCCGGGCGAAGGGTCCGGCGGACTGGAAAGCGCGATAGATGTTGTACCCGCTCAAATCGGAGCTGGTGACCGGGTACCAGCGGAGCCCGATGTCCTCCGCCCCGCCCTGGGCGGTGAGCCCCACGGGGGCGGCCGGGGGAACGATGTTCACGTCCCGGTCCAGGAGGACGCCTCCCTGGGCGGTGACCGTGAGCCGCATCGCGTGGGTGGGATCGGAATCGGTGAACCGGAACAGGAAACCGTCCCCGGCCGCCGATGAATCCGGCTCCAGGTTGCCGTACACGGAGGTCCCGTCGCTGATCTGGACCGCGGGGTCCGCGCTGGTGAGGGAGGCGGTGAGCCCGGTGGCCACCCCGAGTCCCAGGTTCTCGAGGGTCACCCGGAAGAACTGGTCCTCGCCGGCCTGAACGATCCCGTCGCCGTTCCCGTTCCCCACGGTGTCGCGCCATGCGCT
>CAYRIJ010000129.1:0-2538 GCA_964424285.1 uncultured bacterium | reverse complement strand
AAGGCGGTCTCCCCCGCTTCCAGGGTCCCGTCCCCGTCCCCTCCCGCGGCATCGTCGATCACCACGTCACCGGCGAAGAGATGGGGCCCCGCGGGGGCCGCGACCTGGATCGTGTCCACCCGGGACCGGAAGTTGTGGGCCCGCGCCCCCAGCGTGGCCGCTCCGGGGAGGTCCGGATCGAACTGGATCACCGCCTGCCCCGAGGCGTCGGTCACCGCATAGCCGTAGGAGTCCCCGGCCTTGTTCAGGCAGACCGTGGCTCCTTCCACCGGCCCCGAGGAAGCGGATACCTGGACGGTATAGGCGCTTTGCCCCAGCGCCAGCGGGCTCAACAGGGTCGCGGTCAGGGTGTCCACCGGACCGGTGTACAGGTCGAGGGTGGGGTCTCCCATGAGGATGAGGTTGAACTGGGTCCACCGGTACTCGCCGTCCTTGGAGGACTGGGAAATGAAAGGCACCTTCTGCAGGGCGGCGGCTTCGCCCAGTCGGGTGACCCCCAGCTCGTAGACCTGGTGGAAGAACTCGTCCTGATAGTAGCGGCCGGTGAATGGAAAATCGTACCGGGTGGACCCGACCGAGGCCACCACGCCCCCGGTCGGGTTCCGGATGAAGTGGTCGGCGATGCAATCGAAGTCGAAGGCCGAGGACGTGCAGTTGATGGCGTAGAGCAGACCCTGGCGATCCCCGTTGTAGAAGGCGTCCACGTCGCCGTTGGCCAGGCTCTGGCTGCCGTAGCCCACCGACATGGTGTTTCGGTACCCGTGACCCACGTGGAGGATCAGGTTGTATCCGTGGTTGATCCGGGCAAGCACGTCCGGTTTGACCTCCCAGTAGGACCCCGGGTACTGGGTGTAGTTCTCGTACATGCGGTAGCTGGCGATCCCGGGGGCCATACGGCTGTCGGCGCTTTCACAAAGCTCGGCCCCGTCGAAGAGCACGGTGTCCCCCTGGCTCCAGTTCTGGGGGACGACCATTTCGCCCAGGAGAAGCGCTTCGTCGCCGAATCCCGGCCCCAGAGCGGCCTTCGTCTCGTACCGCTTGACCTTGGTGACGTACTGGCTGGCTTCGAGGGCGCTTCGCACCGGAAGCCGCCCCTCCCACACGTCGGGGTAGAGATCGGCGCCGTCGCCCTTGACGTTGGCGTTGACGTAGGCCTGACCGAACAGGTCGTCGCCGTTTCCGTCCCAGTTGCCGTCCAGACACATGAAGTAGAGATCGGTGGGTATGAGGTCGCCGGTGTAGTAGTACGACTTTCCGTAGCGCACCGGAACCTGCCCGAGGTCCCCGGCCAGGAGCACGTACTCCACGCCCCACTTCTCCACCGCCTCGCGGATGAAGTTCCTCACGTCCTCGGCGTGATCGACTCCCCGGGGATAGTTGGCGTAGATCCAGGAGGTCGTCCTCACCACGGTGGGAAATCCGAGCGCGGTCTTCCAGTCGGCCAGATCCTGGAAGGAGGAGGCCATGGCGTCGGTGGTGAGGATGAGGTACCGGACCGGAGACCCGTCCTCCGAGGGGAGGAAGCGGGGGGAGAACGGTTCCCCCCCGTTCACCAGCGGGCTCAGCCGGCGGTGACGGTCGAGCGACACATCCGGGTTCGGGACCGACTCGAGGGCATGCGCGGCCTCGGCGAACCGATCCTCGGGCTCCCAGGCCACGTCCCGCGGCCGGAGGCGATTCGGCGAATCGTCCGGCTCGAATCGAAGCTCCAGTTCC
Organism: uncultured bacterium; assembly: GCA_964424285.1. GTDB lineage: Bacteria > Eisenbacteria > RBG-16-71-46 > JABDJR01 > JABDJR01 > CAVSKL01. The sequence goes on along the minus strand of CAYRIJ010000129.1, from coordinate 822 downwards.
ACGCGCCCCGCCACCGCCAGGCACCCCGCCGCCGGGAGCCACCGCACAGGGTGGATCTCCACCGTCTCCATGCGCCGTCCACGGAAGTAGCCGCCGGGGAGGATCTCCGCCGTCCGGGTTGGAAACGGGGCCGTGCCGCCGTAGATCGAGGGATCGGCCCCCACCGGGGCCCGCCCCGGACCGGCGTCGGCCCGGAAAGCCGCGGGGGCGGCGGCGATGGGCACCCGCGACTCCCCGGACACCCGGACCCCGAGATCGGCCAGGCGCATGCCGGGAGGAGCCTCGACGGTCACCCGGTCCACGGGGAGGGCGGGACGGCCCGGCTCCGCGAGGTTTCCGAGCCCCTCCAGGGAGGCGCTCACCCCGCCGTCCGCCGCCCCCACCCTGAGCCGCCCCGCCTCGTAGCTGCGGTCGACGTGGAGGATGGTCTCGGAAGCGCGGGGCGCCATGGGCGCCAGAGAGAGCAGGAGCGAGGCAAACAGAATCCAGAGGATGACCCTGGGGGTAGGGTGCATCGAGGCGGCCTCCTTGGGAAAAGGAGCGAGGGGGACCTCAGTTGCTGCTATGACGCGAAGAGCCGACCCTGGGTGCGGTTCCATCCCGGTCCCCAGGCATCGGCTCCCTTGAACTCCGGAACTCGAAGCGAAGGCCCTGGTGCGGAATCAGCGGTCCAAAGTTGAGTATTAAAGTTTATCAGCGGCGGTGCGCCGTGTCAAAAAGGAAGCCGTCTCGTCCGAAAGGCTCGTCCGAACGGCGGTCGGTTGGCCGGACGCGCGGGCGATGCTAGTCTAGGCCCCCGTCCCGGGGGGGGTCCGGCCCGAC
>CAYRIJ010000128.1:4480-10019 GCA_964424285.1 uncultured bacterium | reverse complement strand
GCCGTGGCCGGGTTCTTGGCCACGGCCCCGGCCTGTGTCGCCCGGAAGCCCGGTTCGTCCGGTGGTCCACCCGCCGCCCGGCTGGTCAGGATCGCCGGGATGGCGGCGCCGCGGGCGGCGCACCAGGCCACCGTCCTGCCGTCGGGGGCGGTATTGATCACCGGCGGCTGCTCCGGCGACCACTGTGGCCGCGTGCTTGCCTCGGTCGAGCTTTACGATCCCGCCCGCCGGACCTTCCGAGCCGCGTCCCCCATGAGCATCCCGCGGGCCAGTCACGCCGCCACCCTTCTACCCGACGGCCGGGTCCTGGTCTGTGGAGGCTGGAACGGGGAGCGAGCGGTCTCGAGCGCCGAGACGTACGATCCCGCGACCGGCGCGTGGACCCCGGTGGGGGACATGGCCGAGGCGCGGGCCAGCCTCATCGCGGTGCGGCTCCTCGACGGGCGGGTCCTGATCGTCGGAGGAGGGGACGGAAGGTTGGGAACCCTGGCCACCGCCGAGGTCTTCGATCCCCGCACCTCCACGTTTTCGACGGTAACCCCCATGCACGCCAACCACTACCTGGCCACCCGGCTCGCCGACGGCCGGGTGCTCGTGACCGGCGGCCAAGGTCCCGACGGCGGGATACTTCGTTCCGCGGAGATCTTCGATCCGGACACCGGGACCTTTCACGCGACCGGAGACATGGCGACGGCCCGCGTGAAGCAGGGGGCCGCCCTCCTTCCCGACGGAAGGGTTCTCGTGCTCGGGGGGTCGGACGGGCACGGATACCCGGGCCGCATGGCGGCCACCGAGATCTACGACCCCGAAACCGGCGCATTCTCGCCCGGCCCGGACCTGCAACGGGCCCGTCACAAGCTGCGGGACGCGCTGGCCGTCCTCCCTGGCGGCGCGGTGCTGGTGGCCGGGGGGGCGGAGGTTCCCGAAATCTACGATCCCGGACGGCCGAGCTTCGTTCCGGTACGGGGAGTCCTGGGGGGGCCGATGATGTTCGCCACCGCTACCCTCCTCCCCGGCGGCGATGTCCTGCTGCTCGGTGGCTACGACGAACACACGCAGCCGTCGGCGTCGGCTTACCTGGTGCGTCCGGATTCCTGAGCGGATCTTGCGCGGGTCAGGTTCCTCGGCCGGGCCCCAGGAACTCCCGGTGGAGCGCCTGCTGCGCGGCCTCGAAGGAGGCCCGGGGAACCAGGAAGGTGAGGCTCAGGTTCCCGGTGTCGAACGCCGAGGGCACGATCCCCGCTCCGGCCAGTGCGCGCTGGGCCCGGGCCGCCACCGCGGGAGCGTCCAGCACCCCGGTCCCCACCACCGACACCGAGGCGTGCTCCCGGCCGACGGTCATCCGGCCTCCGTGGCGCCCGGCAAGCTCCTGGAGCCTGGCCAGCAGATCCTCCAGCTCCGGCCGGACCGGCATGTGGAAGGCCAGGTGAGTGCGCGCGGCGTCCCCGTACTGGTGGAGCGCCACCGCCTCCTCCAGGAGCGTGTCCAGGGCGTCGAAGAACGCGATGCGGGAGTCTCCGGTGAACTCCAGGTCCTGCATGCGGACCTCGGCCACCCGTTCCCGCCCGGTCACCGCCGCCACCTCGGGCCCCGCCTCGATCGGTTGTCCTTCCACCAAGGTTCCCGCCCCCTTTCTGAACGTCGAGCGCACCTGGAAGGGGAGCCGCCGTCGCCGGGCCAGCTCCACCGCCCGCGCGTGCATGACCCCCGCCCCGTGGCAGGCCAGCTCCAGCATGGTATCCCAGCTCACCCGGCGAAGGAGCCGCCCCGCGGGAACCGTTCGCGGATCCGCGGTCATCACCCCCGCCACGTCGGTGTAGATCTCGCAGAGATCGGCGCCGAGGCCCACCGCCAGGGCCACCGCGCTGGTGTCGCTTCCGCCCCGGCCCAGGGTCGTCACCTCCTTCTCGCGGCTCACCCCCTGGAAGCCGGCCACGATCACCACCCGGCCGCGGTCCAGCTCGGGACCGATCCGGATGGGGCGAATCTCGAGGATGCGCGCCCGGGTGTGGGCGGTGTCGGTGATGATGCCGCTCTGGCTCCCGGTGAAGGAAATCGCCGCCACCCCGCGGGTCTCGAGCGCCATGGAGAGGAGGGCCATGGAGATGCGCTCCCCCGCGGTCAGGAGCATGTCCATCTCGCGGCGGCTCGGCCGGTCGGTGATGCCGGCGGCCAGGCTGAGGAGCCGGTCGGTGGTGCGTCCCATCGCCGAGACGACCACGACGACGCGATCCCCGGCCCGGTGACGGGCGGCGATGCGGTCGGCCACCCGCTGGATCCGCTTGGGGGTGCCCACCGAGGTCCCGCCGTATTTCTGGACCACCAGCACGCGCGCCTCCCTCCGCCCGAATCGGCCGCCCCGTTCGCCGGGGGCCTGGAACACCCAACGGAGTATAGGGTTGGCCGGCTCGGAGGTCAAAAATCCGTTGACGGGCGCGCCCCCGGGCTATAGTCTTTTCGCTCCCCTATGGGGAACGGCTTTCGAGCGGAAGTAGCTCAGCTGGTAGAGCTCCACCTTGCCAAGGTGGTTGTCGCGGGTTCGAGTCCCGTCTTCCGCTCCATTTTTTCGGGCGGCCCGGCGGCCGCCCGTTTTCTTTCTTCCCCTTCCCGACCGGCCGCCACGGTGTCTCCCTTGCGGGCGCTCGCCCCCCCCCGCTCAGCTGCGCTTGCGCGGGCCCCGTTCCAGTTCCGCCTGCGCCCGCTCCGCCCGCCGGAACTCCCGCTCCATGCGTTCCTGGGCCTCCACCGCGAGGCGGGGGCCGATGAGGACCGCGCTCCGGGTGAGCCGTTTTCCGTAGGCGGCCATGCGGTCGAACTCGGCCACCGGCACCATCACGTTCCGCCCCCGCCGGACGTCGTTGACGTAGAACGCCTCGTAGGGGTCGTGGAACGAGACGTGTTCCCCGTCGAAGCCGGTGACCACCACCCAGTGGGGGGCCCGGACCCGGTGCTGGCGGAAGGTGCTGATGAGCACGATCGGCACCATGCCGCGACGCATGGCCTGGGCCAGGCTCCGGAACCCGAAGTTGAACGCGTCGACCTTCACTCCGCGGGCCACGGCTTCCCGCCTGAGCGCGCGGTGCATGAGGGTGATCACGTCCTTCTTGGCCCGGGTGCGCACGGTGGAGAGGAACGGGGTGCGGTGGTCGGAGAGGATGACCTCCACCTCGAAGCCCCGGCGGCGGGCGGCCACCGCCAGCCCCATCGGCCCGCAGCCCCCCAGCCCCGAGGTCATGAAGACCAGGGTGGCCTCCTTCCACAGGATGAGCTCCAGGGTGCGGGTGAGGGCAAGGTCGGGGTCCTCCCGTTTCATGGCCATCATGAGGCACGCAGGACCGCAGGTGAACTCCTGGCTCTGGGCGTGGTAGGGGACGTCGAGCCGGATCCGGCCGGACCCGGGAGTAACGAGGGCCCGAGCCATTCGCACCCCCGCCCCGCCGTCCTCGTAGTAGCCGGGAAGCGCCTTGGTCACCCGGTACCCGTGCCGCTCGTAGAACGCCACCCCCCCGGTGTTGTCCGTCCGCACCTCCAGGCTCATCCGGGTGAGGCCGCGTCGCACCGCCGCCGCCTCGGCCTCGGCCAGGAGCTTTCCCCCCAGCCCCTCCCCCTGGCGGCGGGGGTCGACCACGATGGAGTAGAGGCGGCCGTTCCCCGCGTTCCGCCGCCAGAGGAGGACCGCCCCCCCGAGGATCCGCGCCCCGTCCTCTTCCAGGACCAGCGCGGTGGAGTTGGCCCGGGTCAGGAGGTAGCGAAGCTGGTCGCGGTCCATCCGGTCGGAGGGAAAGACCTTCTCCAGCTCCAAGAGCTGGGGGACGTCCTCCTCGGTCGCGCGGCGAATACGGATCATGAACCCATCCTATCAGCCCCCCGGCGATCCGGTGGCCGGGTCCGGCCGGCGCGACCGGCGGCGGCCCGCCGGCCGGCTAACCCCATTCCCCGGCCAGATAGCGCACCATCCGCTTGTAGAGGTCGGGAGCCGACTTGTCCTCCTCCCCTTCGGCGATGGTCGGGTTGTCGTTCACCTCGATCACCGTGAACTCGTCGCCCCGCTGCTTGAGATCGACGCCGTAGAGGCCCTTCCCGATGGCCGCCGCCGCCGCCAGCGCGGTGTCGAGAAGCCGCGGATCCACCTGGGCCGGATCGAAGGCCTTGACCGGCCCGGAGATGACCCGGCCGCTCTCGGTGTAGCTCAGGATCTTCCAGCGGCGCTTGGGGATCTGGTACTGGCAGACGTAGAGGATCTCTCCGGCCAGGACCCCGACCCGCCAATCGAACTCCGAGCCCACGTAGCGCTGGGCCAGGATGCGATCGGAACGCCGGAGATAGCGTTTCCCCACCCGCGCGAAATCCTTGGGGGTGGATACCCGGTCGACGTAGAGCGAGAAGCTGGAGTTGGGGGCCTTCAGCACCAGCGGAGAGCCCAGGCTGGCCAGAAGCTCCGCGCCCTTCTCCGGGGAGACGTCCTGCTTGGCCAGGAAGACGGTCTCCGGCATGGGCACCCCCGCGTTCATCAGGTGGCGGTACATGTTGATCTTGTCGCAGCAGATGACGATGGAGTCGGGGTCGTCCACCACCCGGATCCCGTGGATCTGGGCCATCCGCGAGGCCACGTAGGACGAGTTGAGCGGATCGGTGAGCGCGCGGATGAAGAGGGCGTCGAACTCCGCGATCTTGAACATGTCGGGGCGGAAGATGAACTCCATCCGGTGCCCGAGCTGGCGCGCCTCCCACCCCAGCCGCATGAGCGCCTCCATCTCCTCGGAACGGCTCACGGTATAACGCTCGATGTAGACGCCTATGCGGGCCATGTCACCTTCCGGTTCAGCAGGCCCCGTTCGCGGGGCTTGAGCCTCTTCATGGGGTGGAGGGCGCTCAGGAGGGGCTCGCCCCCCGGCGGCACCACCACCCGCACCACGGCCAGGGGGATCCGGAACGTGCGCCAGATCCCGGCGGCCAGCTCCCGGTAGCGCTGGTCGGCGCACTCCCCGAGCACGGCGCGGAAGGTCTTCACCTTGGCCCCGTCGGGGATTTCCTGGCAGGAGATGGCGTAGGTGTAGTTTCGCGTCATGGACTTGGCCACCCGGTCCTTCTGGCCGGACTTGAGCACGATGCTCTGGCCGGACATGAAGGGGTTCACCGGGTCCACGATCACCGGAGGCTCGAAGAATCCGTTGGTGAGATAGGAGGTGGGAACGGGGAGCCCGGCCAGGCGGGCCTTCTCCAGGAAGAGGGGGACGACGTACCCGTCCAGGATCTCCATGGTGGTGGGGGCCACCGGGAGCCCCATCGCCTCCAGATCCTGGGAGACGTAGTAGCCGGCGGTGAGGTAGTCGTAGTCGCCGTGGAGGTTCAGGAAGACCTGCTCCGCCTCGAGCCAGCCCAGGACTTCGCGGTTCTCCTCCGGAAAACGGACGGGGGTACCCATGGGTGGATTGTCCGGCCGGCCGACGCGAAGGACAAGAGCCCGCCTGCACCCGCCCCGCGTTTTTCCCGGGTTCGGTCCCGCCCGGGTCGAGCGCCGGCTCCCGCCGGCCGGGCC
>CAYRIJ010000128.1:0-4380 GCA_964424285.1 uncultured bacterium | reverse complement strand
CCGCCGGCCGGGCCGGCTACCCGGTGCAGCCCGGAGGCGAATGGTGTAGCCTCGCCGCGATCGAATCGGGACGGCCCGGTTCCCGCCGGCCGCGCGCGGGCCGGGCCGGGGGGGATGGGGGCCCGGGGGTTCGCTCCGGCGCCCCGCGCCGGCCCCTCGCATCCCGCCGGACCATGCACGGAGACCTTCGGGTCGGGGAGGGCCCATGCCCAGGAACGCCTTCAGAACCGCGGTGGTGACGGCGGTTCTCGTCGCCTCGGCGCTGGTCGCGCGAAACGCCTACACCATCCCCCGCTATTCCGCCCGCTACGGGCAGGAGTGCAGCCTTTGCCACATGAACCCCACCGGGGGGGGCGAGCGCTCGCTCTACGCCAGCCAGTACCTCGTTCCCGAGGAGATGGCGGTGGTGAAGCTCGACGAGGAGGCGCGGAAGAAGATCGATCCGCAGCTCAGCCGCACCATCACCGCCGGGGTGGATCTCCGCACGTTCTTCTTCCGGTCGAACAGCGAGAAGGTAGCTCAGAACCCGCAGAACTTCATGCAGATGCAGGGAAACCTCTACCTCCACCTCCAGCTCGACGACCGGTTCTCCGCCTACATGTCCCGCGGGATGTCGGGGGAGTACGAGGTCTTCGGCATGGGCTACATCCTGCCCTTGAACGGCTACGTCAAGGTGGGGCGGTTCATGCCCGCCTACGGCTGGCGGTTCGCCGACCACACCTCCTTCGTCCGGGAGCTGATGGGATTCTTCCCTCCCACCCATACCGACGTGGGGATGGAGGTGGGGGTTCATCCCGGGCGGGGGGCGGTGAGCCTGGCCCTCCTGAACGGCGCCCGGGGGTCCATCCAGGACGGCGACAAGAACCTGGCCGTGGTGGGCCGCGCCTCCTACCGCTGGACGATGGGGGCGGCCCAGGCCGCGCTGGGGGGCTCGTTCTACCGCAACCGGAGGGATTTCCTGAACACCCGGTACCAGTTGGGGGTGGGCGGCACCGACCGGACCGCGGGAGGCGGGTTCGGGTACCTGAGCGTCGGCCCCGTCACCTGGGTGGGGGAGGCGGACCTGTCCCGGAACACCTTCCCGAGCCCGGCCGACAGCGCGCGCACCTACTGGTTCACCACGCACGAGCTGACCTGGGACTTCATCCAGGGGGCGGATCTCCGGGGGACCTTCGACTACCTGGACCCCGACACCGACCAGGACCTCCCCACCTACTCGCGGTACGGAATCGGGGCCGAGGTGATGCCGTATCCCTTCGTGAAGGTGACCGGGATGGTGAACTTCTGGCGGAGCAAGCCGGCGGCGGGGATGGACAAGAACGACTATACCCAGGGGGAGCTCCAGGTTCATTTCTTCTATTGAGCCCGCGTCGACCCGGCCCGGCGTCCTCGCGGAGCCGGGAGGGTGGGGGGCCGGGGCCCGGAAAGGAACGCACGATGAAAGCCGCGACCCTGCTGGCCTCGATCCTGGCCGCCGCCGTTCTCGGAGCGGGAAGCGCCTCCGCCGCCCGGTACCAGATCACTCCCGGCGGGAAGAACCGGGTGACCTTCGTCTCCAAGGCCACCATGGAGACCTTCGACGGGCATACCGACCAGGTCACCGGGACGGTGGAGTTCGATCCGGCCGCCCTCGCCGACAGCGCCCGGGTCCACGTCGAGGTGGACCTGGCCAGCCTCGACACCGGGATCGAGCTTCGGAACCGCCATATGCGGGAAAACCACCTCGAGACCGACCGGTACCCCAAGGCGGTTTTTGAGGGGGGACGGATCCTCGAGCCCTCCGCGGAAGCCCTCGGCGCCGGGACGGCGGTGACCTTCGCCCTGGCCGGGAGCCTCACCGTGCACGGGGTCACCCGACCGGTGGAGGTCCCGGTCCGGATCTCCCGGGACACGGTGGACGGCAAGGACGTCCTTCACGTCGCGACCTCCTTTCCCCTCGCCCTCTCCGACTACGGGATCGACCGGCCCCAGTTCCTGCTGCTGAAGCTCAGCAACCGGCAGGAGATCCTTCTCGACCTGACCGCGGTCGCCGGTCCCTGATCCCGCCCCGCCGCGCGCTCCCGCCGGAGGGAATCGGGCCGGGGATGGTGTATCCTCCCCCGGGGACAGGAATTCAGGAGGGTGGGACGCGGTGGGCACCGAAACACATCTTCAAAAACCGGAGTTCAAGGTACGGGCGCTCCTCATCGGGGAGCACATCGACCTTCGTGCTCTCGAAGCCACCGAGCGGCTGTCCGCCTCCCCCCTCACCGTGGCGGTGAGCGGGGGCGGGGTGGCCGTCCTCTTCCGCTACGGCGTCATCACGTTCTTCGACGTGGCACCCATGGAGGAAGCCGCTTTCCTGAACGGGCTCAAGCCCCTGGTGGGCGAGGTCCTGGAACGGCCCGAGACCGAATCCCTGGAGATCCGGATCGACCCCTCGGCGGAGGAGGGGATCAAGGGGAACGCCGTCGCCCTCCTGGACGCGGAGGTGCCCCGGCTCCAGGTAGTGGCCGACGTGCTGGGCAAGAGCGTGATCCTCGCCTACTACGAGACCAAGGTCAGCCGCTCCTTCGACCGCATCGAGCCCTTCGCCCAGAGCCTGGAGCGCAAGGGAAGCGGCGCCCGCCAGGGGAAGGCCCTGCTCCGGATGCTGGGCGGGGCGCTCTTGAGCGAGGAGAGAATGGTGGGGCGGGTGGAGGTGGGCGACAAGCCGGAGATCCTCTGGTCCCGGCCGGACCTGGAGGGTCTCTACGCGCGGCTGGAGAAGGAGTTCGAGATCCGCGAGCGGCACCAGGTGCTGGTCCGGAAGCTCGAACTCATCTCCCGCACCGCCCAGACCGTGCTCGAGCTGCTCCAGAACAACCGGACGCTCCGGGTGGAGTGGTACATCGTGATCCTCATCGTGGTGGAGATCCTGGTGACCCTGTACGGAATGTTCTTCCACGGGGGCTGATCGGGCGCGCCGCGCGTTCGCGGGGAGGCGAATCATGAAACGGATCCTGGCGGCCGGTATCCTCGTCCTGGTGCTGGCGGGATGCGGGAAGGAGGACCCGGTGGCCCACAACGTCCAGAGCCTGGTCGACGCCGAGCGGGGGTTCGCCCGGAACGCGGTCGCCCTCGGCATGCAGGCCGCGTTCATGAACGCCCTGGCCGACGACGGGGTGGTCTTCCGGCCCTACGCGGTGAACGGGAAGGAGTTCTACCGGGACCGGGAGGATCCCGACGGGCTGTTGATCTGGGCTCCGGAACGGGCGGAGGCTTCGAACGCCGGCGATCTCGGCTACACCACCGGCCCCTGGGAGTTCCGCCGCGGCGGGACCGAGGGCGAGGTGCTGGCCACCGGCCGCTACATCTCGGTGTGGACCCGCGGGGAAGACGGGGTCTGGCGCCTGGCCGCGGATATCGGCACCTCGGGTCCGGCGGGTGGGGCGATGCCGGACAGCGTGGACGTCATCGGGCCGTCCCGCCGCGCTTCGGTCCCCCCTTCCGAGGCCTCGCTCGAGGCGCTCCACGCCCTGGACCGGCGGATCTCCTCCACCGCGTACAGCCGCGGGACCGCGACCGCCCTGGAACCCCTGGGCGCCGCCGATCTCCAGATCTACCGGAACGATCGTCTTCCCGCCCTCGGCCGGGAGGATGCGCTGGCCGCCCTCACCGCCCTCGACGAGAAGATCGGCTACGACCCGGAAGGGGGCGGGATCGCCGCGTCCGGTGATTTCGGCTACACCTACGGGCGGACCACCCGGGCTCCGAGCGCCCCGGGAGAGGCGGGCCCGGAAGGAAGCTATCTTCGGATCTTCAGGGCCGATTCCGGCTCCGCCCACGGTTGGACGGTGGCCCTGGACGTGGCGGTTCCGGGGGACTGATCGCCTCCGGGCGCCGGGGGGCGGGATGCGGCGACCCCGCCCCGGCCCCGGCTGGCGGCTTTCCGGCCGTGACGTTAAGGTTGGAGGACTGAACCGGGGGCTCCGGCGGTATCACCATCGTGGCCGGCCGACGCCCGGCGCTTCTTATCCGATCGCATTCTCGTCCGGGGTACCGGCGGCAACCCCACCGGTTCGGTGCCGCACCCGAAACAATCGACTTCGCGAACCCACCGGCCGCGATCGCGGGGTCTCGAAGGAAGCAAATCATGGCACGCTTGTTTTGCATCAAATCGTGGACATTTATCCTGGTCTCGGCGCTCCTGGCCGGCGGGACGGTTCCGGCCCGGGCCGAGGACCGGCCCCCCTCCGACCGCGAACTCGTCACCGCCATCCGGCGCCAGCTCTTGAAGCACGGAATCGAGGCCGGCGCCACCGTCACCGTGGCGGACTCGGTGATCACCTTGGAGGGCGCCGTTCCCACCCTCGCCGATCGCATGCAGGCGGTGCGGGACGCCCGGGAGGCCGAGGAGCG
>CAYRIJ010000127.1:0-10073 GCA_964424285.1 uncultured bacterium | reverse complement strand
CCCCCCTGGCTCCGGGGACCTACACCCTGGCTTTCGCGCCGGATTGCCTGGCCGCGACGGCGGTGGGGCCGGGGCAGGAGCGCCGGTTTCTGGTGGGGTTCGCGGTCTATCCGAACCCGGTGCGGGCGGGCGCGGAGCTGACGGTGGAGAACGCGGACCCGGGGACCCGGTTGGAGCTTCTGGACGTGAGCGGACGCCGGGGGTGGACCTGGCGGCCGGGAAGCGGCCTGGACCGCCGGCCGATGACCGATACCGCCCCCGGGCTCTATTTCCTGCGGATCGAGAACCCCGAGGGACGTCTCCAGGAAGTCCGGAAGCTCGTGGTGCTACGGTAGGGTGCCCCTTGGTTGGTCCATAATCCGTTATCGTTCAACACTGTACCATTAATGCGAATAAGAGAATGACAATCCTCCTTGCGATTTAGCATCAATGTTTGCGTATAAATGCAAGTTAATCCGCGCGTCCTAGTCCTCCAGGGGCCAGGTCAGAAGCCGGAACCGTCCCTCCCGCAGGCGGACACAGGTGAAGTTCCGGAACCAGTCCCCGAGGATCAGGAACTCCCCCAGGTCGCGCTCCCAGTGGATCGGGACGTGGTGGTGGCCCATGAGGACGGCATCGGCCCCGGCGACGAGCTGGGGCGCCGCCACCGACTTGTAGAGTCCCTCCACGTCCACCTCCCGGTCCCCGGTGTGCCCCCGGCTCACGTCCGAGCTTCGTAGTCCCAGGGGAATCCCCAGGTCGGGATGGATCCAGCGAAAGGCCCGGATGGCCAGGGGGTTTCGGAGCACCCGCTTCAGGATCTTGTATCCCACGTCACCCGGACCGAGTCCGTCCCCGTGAAACAAGCGGGCCCGCCGGCCCTGGGCCAGGAGCAGGGTCCCGTCGGCCAGGACCTCGATCCCGGTCTCCCGCCGGAGAAAGTCGCACATCCAGAAGTCGTGGTTTCCCCCCAGGTAGCGGACGGGGAGATCGCCTCGGGCCAGGGATTCCAGCCGCGCCAGGGTGGCGAAGGCCGCCCGGGGGATGACCGTGCGATACTCGAACCAGAAATCGAAGAGATCGCCGAGGATGAACAGCGCGGCGCCCTCGCGCTCCACCCGGGAAAGGAGCGCGGCGAAGCGCTCGCGCTTCACGGCCTCCCGGTCGGGGGGAGAGCCCCCCAGATGGACGTCGCTCACGAAATAGAGGACGGGGCGCGATTCCTGGAGCGTGGGTGGGGAAGGAGGGGTCATCATGTTCTCCGGGCGGGAGGCTATCACGAATGGGGCCCCGGCGGCCCGGGCAATGGACGCCGGCCCGATCCGCCGCGACACGGTCCGGGTCCCCCGGAGTGGCCGCGGAGGGCGTCCGGGCGCGGAACGGCCCGGCCCGCCCCCCGGGGAGCCGTCGAAGGGCCCGGCGAGGGAACTTTCTGGAACGCCGCGTGACCGCCCCCGTATGATAGACACCGGACGGCGGCGGAAGCACGGCGGTGGGGCTTTGGAAGGCCCGGGATCTCCGGGCCGGAAAGCGACTTCATGAGCGATCTCTGGGAACGGGTCAAGAAGACGGCCAGCGACATCTACTCCACCGCGTCCGAGCGGACGGTGGAGGGGGTGAACCTGGGGGTGAAGCACCTCGACGTGGTCTCTCTCCGCCGCGACCTCTCGCGGGAGTTCACCGGACTGGGGGGCCGGGTCTATCAGCTGCTCCGCCGCGATCAGGCCGGGGACATCCCCGACGACCCCACCGTGCTCCACCACCTCCGGCGCCTCGAGGAGCTGGAAGAGCGCCTGGAGGAGCGGGAGTCGGAGATCCGCCGGATGCGCGAGGGCAAGCCCGCCCCGGCCGAAGGCGATTCCTCCGAGGCCTCGACCCTTCCGACCGAGCCGACCGAACCCCTCCGGGAGGATGCCGCCTTCGCCGAGGGGCCGGGCCGCCCGGCGGCCGACGCACCCCCCTCCGGTGAGGACGAGCCGAACGCCGCAGACCCCGACCGGAACTGAACCCATGTACCCCCACCCCTCGTCCGGAGAACATCATGCGGGACCTCAATGACATGCTCAGGTCGATCAAGCTCCTCCTGATCGGCCTCACCTTGATTTCGGTGGGGGTGGTGTCGGGCCTTCTTCTCTCCACCACGCTTCCCCTGGGCCGGCCCGAGACCACGGAGATCCTGGCCTCGCCGGCCGCGGTGCCGCCTCCGGCCCGGGCCGAAGCGGCCCCCGACCGGCCGGACGCGCGCAGGCTTTCCGTTCCGGGGGCGCTCACCTCCCATCCCGAGGACGCCGAAGCCCCGCTCACCAGCCCGTTCACCGGGCTGGCCAAGCGCGTGGTGCCCGCGGTGGTTTCGGTGGAGAGCCGAAAGATGATGAGCCATCCCCACATGACCGGCCCCCAGGCCGATCTCTTCCGGCGGCTCTTCCCCGATCGGGGGGGGGACGGCAAGGACGGGGGGGACGACCAGATCGAGGTTCCCTCCTCGGGCTCCGGGTTCATCATCGATGACGCGGGCTACATCTTCACCAACGACCACGTGGTCTCGGGCTCGGACAGGCTCACCGTGCACCTGGCCGACGGGCGCACCTACGACGCCTGGCTGGTGGGAACGGATCCGGGGACCGACGTGGCCATTCTCAAGGTGGATCCGGCGGAGGGGGATCCGCCGCTTCCGACCCTTCCCCTGGGCGATTCCGACGAGGTGGGGGTCGGCGACTGGGCCATCGCCATCGGGAATCCCCTGGGCGAGCTGGAGGGGACCCTCACCGTGGGGGTGATCAGCGCCAAGGGCCGCAAGGACCTCCGCATCGCCGGCGGCGGGCCCGCCTACCAGGACTTCATCCAGACCGACGCCTCGATCAACTTCGGGAACTCCGGCGGACCGCTCATGAACGCGCGGGGCGAGGCGATCGGGATCAACTCCGCCATCAACCCCACCGCCCAGGGCCTCGGATTCGCCATCCCCATCAACATGGCCCGCAAGGTGGGGATCGAGCTGATCCGGACCGGCACCGTCCGCCGCGGCTACCTGGGGATCGTGCCCCAGGAGGTGACCCAGGACATCCGCGACGCCTGGGACATGCCGGGAACGGGCGGCATCCTGGTGGGGAGCGTCGAAGACGGCACCCCGGCCAAGGAAGGCGGGCTCGCGGTGGGGGACGTGATCCTCGAGTTCAACGGGAAGACGGTGAGCGACGTCTCCGACTTCCGGGAGGCGGTGGCCGAGGCCGGGGTCGGGGTGGACGTGCCGGTTCATTTCCTGCGGGACGGGAAGGACCAGAACATCCACGTGGTCCTGGCCGAGCGTCCGGACACCGTGGAGCCGCCGCCGATCCACGACGCCACCGGAGAGGGGCACTGGCTGGGGGCGGAAACCAAGGATATCGACTCCGGCCTGGCGGACCGGCTGGAGCTCTCGGTCAAGAAGGGGGTGGTGGTCACCGACGTCACGTCCGGCACCCCGGCCGACCGGGGAGGGCTCCGGGTGGGAGACGTCATCCTGGAGGTGAACCGCCGCGAGGTGAAGTCCAGGAAGGAGCTGGACCGGGAGCTGGCCGCCGCCAGGGACGCGGGAAAGCCCATGGTCTTCCTGGTCCGGCGGGGCACGACCACCACCTTCGTGGCGGTCCGTCTGGAGCCCTGATCCAGCAAGGTGTTGTGACGCAAGCGGTTGGTCGGCCCCTGCCCGCGCCGGCGGCTTGACAGGAGACGGGGTCGCTGGTATCGTTGGTGCGGTTTTCAAGGGAGCCGGAGATGCCTTCCCGGTTCCCTTTCTTTGATCCGCACTCCTTCCGGGCTTCGGAGGCCGCTTTGGCGCATCAGAAGGGTCAGCACCACAATCCCGTCCCGATCACCCGGTCGGCGGCGCGGATCGGTCGGATCGCGGCGTTCGGACTCAACCTCATGGTGGCGCTGAGCGTCCTGGCCCTGGCCAGCGGCAGTTTCGCGGTCAAGACCCACACCCGCACCCTCGACACCGACGACCTCCGCCAGGAGATCGCCGCCCACAAGGAAGCCCTCCAGGTGGAGCTGGTCGATCTCAACCAGAGCCTGGACAGCGTGTTCCAGGAGCTTCTGGCCGCCCGCGGGGTGGCCGGGAGGGCGCGGTCCCTGATCGGCCTGAGCGGCCAGCCCGAGCCGGATCTGCCCACCGGCTCCCCGGAGATGGTGGGAGCGGCCAACCTCGTCGCCCTCTCCGACAGCAGCCTGGCCGGGGCCATGTTGAACTCCGCGGTCCAGGTGGAGGAAACGCTCAAGGAGGCGCGCCAGCTCAAGTCCTCCTTCGAGGAGATCCTGGCCGGCATGGAGGCCCAAGGGGCGGCGTGGGCTCGAATCCCCTCCCTGCGTCCGGTGGCTCACGCCCGCCTGAGCAGCGACTTCGGCTTCCGGCGCGATCCCTTCACCGGGCGGATCGCGCTCCACAAGGGGCTGGACCTCGCCGCCCCCCGGGGCACCGCGGTTCACACCCCCGCCGAGGGCCGCGTGGTCCGAGCCGGTCGCTACCACGGCTACGGTCTCCTGGTTGAGATCGACCATGGAAACGGCATCTGCACCCGCTACGGCCACAACTCGCGGCTGGCGGTGCGCCCGGGGCAGATGGTGCGGCGCGGACAGGTGATCTCCTACGTGGGACAGACCGGACGGGCCAGCGCTCCCCACCTGCACTACGAGGTCCTGGTGCACGGCCGTGCGGTGAACCCCGAGCCCTACATCCTCCCCGATTTTCTCCGCGCCGATTGAGCGCCCGCCCCCGACGCGCTAGAGTCTCTCCCGACATGACCCGGAAGCCGTTCAGACCGTCAGCCGCCGTGCCCGGCGTTCCCGGGCCGCGGATCGTTCTGGCCTTGGTCGCGCTTCTCCTCACCGCGGGAGGCGCGCTGCCCCTGCGCGCCGCCACCGTGACCGACATCCGCTACTCCTCCAACCGCGAGCGGACGCGGGTGGTGCTGGATCTCGGCGCCGCGGCGGAGTTCACCCACCGCCCCCTCGACGATCCCCCCCGGGTGGTGGTGGAGCTTCCCGGCTCGAGCTTCGGGTCCGGGGTGGCGCCGTTCTCGATCGGGGACGGGTACGTCCAGCGGGTGCGCCTGAACGATCTGCGGAACGGGAGGATCCAGGTGGTCCTGGACCTGGAGAAGCCGCTCGACTACTCGATGCTGGTGCTCAAGGGTCCCGACCGGATCGTGGTGGATGTGAAGCACTCCGGGGCTCCGGCCCCGCCGGCCGCCGCCGGCCCGGGCTCCGGCCCGGCCGACGCGAAGCCGGGCGCCGATTCGCGGGATCAGGCCCCGTCCTCCGCGAAGCCCTCCGAGGACGCCGGCGCGCCGGGCGCGCCCGCCGAGGCCTCGGAGGAGGCGGCGCCGAAGGTCCCGGTGCCGGTTCACGCCCCCCCCCGAAAGGGGCCTTGGGTGATCGCGGTGGACGCCGGGCACGGGGGCGACGACCACGGAGCCCACTACCTGGGCACGAGCGAGAAGGACATCACCCTGGATCTCAGCCGGGAACTCGTGGACGAGCTCAACCGGCGCTCCGGGGTCCGGGCCTACATGGTGCGGCGGGGGGACTATTTCATCCCGCTCTACCAGCGGCGGACCATCGCCCACCAGGACTCCGCCGATCTCTTCGTGAGCCTCCACTGCAACGCGAGCCGGAACTCGGCGGCCAAGGGGACCGAGGTGTACTTCCTGTCGCTGAAGGGGGCGAGCGACGAGGCGGCCAAGGAACTGGCCAAGCGCGAGAACGAGGTGGACGAGCGGATGGGGGTGGCCCCCGAGGCCCCCGACCTGGACCAGATCCTCTTCGACATGCGCCAGACCGACGTCCTGGCCAAGAGTCAGATCCTGGCCGAGACCTGTCTCCAGAGCCTGTTCAAGCTGGGCACGGTCTACGACCGGGGGGTGAAGCAGGCGGGGTTCGCGGTGCTCAAGTTCACCGATATCCCCTCGGTGCTGGTGGAAGCCGCGTTCCTCTCCAACCGCCAGGAGAACCGGCTGCTTCGGAGCGGCAAATGGCAGCGGGACTTCGCCCGCACCATGGCCGACGGGATCGAGTCCTACTGCAAGAACGTGGACCGCGCGGAACACATCGATCACCAGTAGGCGCCGGGACGCCCCCGCCCTTCTCCTCCCCGACTTTAGCTTTTTCGACTCCGCCCATCGCCGCCCCGGAGCCCTTTTCCGACTTTAGCTATTTTGCCGACGCCGGCCGCGGAGCGAATCATTTCGTGGGTTTGCGCGCACTCGTTGCCGTGTGATCGAAATGCCCCGCTTTTTACCCTTCCGGACCGTCCTCGTCTTAAGTCCCGCGAACGCGGGGCCGATACGAACGGGACACGGCGGTCCGAGCCCGGTCCTTAGGCCGTAGTCACCGCACCGGAGGGAAGGGATGAAGATCGAAGTCGAGCGCCAAGAGCCCTGGACCGTCCTTGCCCTGGACGGCGATCTGGATACCGACGCCGGTCCCGGGGTCTATCTCCAGTTCCAGCGCGAGCTCCTGAGCGGCCGCACCCATTTCATGATCGATCTCGACGGGGTGCGCTTCGTGGACAGCTCCGGCCTGGGAGTGCTGGTGCGGTGCTATCGGGACGCCCGAAGCCGTGGGGGCGAGGTGTGCTTGAAGAAGGTACCGATGCCGATCGAACGCATTCTCGAGTTCACCCGCCTCGACTCCATCTTCCGCATCGACGAGGGGGGCGTCGGGAGCCCCGCCGCGGCCGAAGAGACGGGCGGGGTACGCCGGAAGGTGGCGTGATGCGCGTGGCCGTGGCCAGGCTCAAGAGCCCGGTCCTGGAAGTGCTTCTCTTCCGGGTGGGCGGAGTGCTCTACGGAGTGGAGCTGGGACAGGTCGTGGGCCTGGTCCACGACATCCCCGACGCCCGGACCGAGAGCGCCGGGGGCGATCCCCACATCACCCTCTTCGAGGGGCGGCCGGTTCCGGTCTTCCCCCCCGAGGACTTCCTCTACACCACCGGGCCCGCCGGCGGCCGCCACCACGAGGCGATCATCTTCGACGACGGCTCCGGCCTCTACGGGATGTCGGTGGAATCCACCGAAACGGTGCGCGAGGTGACCGCCGGGGACGATCTCTACGTGTTTCCTCCCCAGGAGGCCACCGACGAGGCGCCCTGCCGCACCTGGGGCATGCTGAACCTGGGGCAGAAGCCGATCCTCCTCCTCGACATGAGCCGCGTCGCGGTTCACTGACCGCCCGCGCCGCCCCCTTCCGTCCCCACCGCGCTCCGCTCCCGGCCGCCTTCCCGCGTCACCTCGCCCCGGATCCCGCGTCCTTCCGGAGTGAACGCGGACCTTGGACCCGAAGGAAGGCGCCGCGCGCCTTCATGGTACGATTTGTGACATGAGCCAGCGCAATGGAGCCGTACGTATCCCGGTCAAGGGGATGACCTGCGCCGCCTGCGCGGCCACGGTGGAGAAGGGCTTGAGCGGCCTCGCCGGCGTGACCTCGGCCGCGGTCAACTTCGCCACCCGGGAGGCGCAGCTTCGAGGGCTTCCCGAAGGCGGACTCGACGCGGTGGTGAAGCGCGTCCGCGATGTGGGCTACGACGTCGACACCGAGATCCGCCGCTACCGGGTGGAGGGCATGCACTGCGCCTCCTGCGTGGCCAAGGTGGAGGGCGAGGCGGCCAAGGTCGAGGGGGTGCTCGAGGCCTCGGTGAACCTGGCCGCCGAGGAGCTTCGGGTGAAGGCGCTGGGCGGGGTGGTCACCGACGACGCCGTCGCCCGGGCCATCGAGGCCGCGGGCTACCGCATGGTCTCCGTCGCCTCGGACGACGCTCCGGACCGGGACGAGGCGCGCCCCTGGCGGGCCCGGTTCCTCTTCGCCGCCCTGTTCACCCTTCCCATTCTCCTGGAGATGGCGCGGGGGTGGATTCCGGGGGCCCGCGACTGGCCCCCGGGCCCGGTGTCCTGGGCGCTCTTCGTCCTGGCCACGCCGGTCTACGCGGTGGCCGGCTACCCCTTCCATCGCGCCGCGCTCCGGGGGATCCGCCACGGCGCCGCCGACATGAACACCCTGATCTCGGTGGGCACCACCGCCGCCTACGTCTACAGCGCGATCGCCACCGTGGCCCCCGGTCTCCTCGCCCGCCACGGCGCGGTCCCCGGGGTGTACTTCGACAGCACCGCGGTCATCATCACGCTGATCCTCCTCGGCCGCTGGATGGAGGCCGGCCAGCGGGACCGGACCCGCTCGGCGATGAAATCCCTGGTCGGGCTTCGCCCCGACACCGCCCGCCGGGTGACCGAGGGGGTGGAGGAAGAGGTGGCGGTGGCCGCGCTCCGGATCGGGGACCGGGTGCGGATCCGCCCCGGCGAGCGCGTTCCCGTGGACGGGGTGATCCGCGAGGGCTACACCTCGGTGGACGAGTCGATGGTCACCGGGGAGCCGATCCCGGTGGACAAGGAGGCGGGAAACGAGGTCATCGGCGGCACCCTGAACGGCTCCGGCGGGGTCCTGGTCGAGGTGACCCGGACCGGCGACGACACCACCCTGGCCCGGATCATCCGCATGGTCCGCGAGGCCCAGGGGGCCAAGGCCCCCATCCAGCGCCTGGCCGACCGGGTGGCCTCGATCTTCGTCCCCGCGGTGTTCGCGGCCGCGGTGGTGACCTTCGCCCTCTGGATGGTGTTCGATCCGAGCCACGGCGTGGCCCGGGCCCTGATCCCGTTCGTGGCCGTGCTCATCATCGCCTGCCCCTGCGCCCTGGGACTCGCCACTCCCGCCGCCATCATGGTGGGGACCGGAGTGGGCGCGCGCCGCGGCATCCTCTTCAAGGGCGGCGACGTCCTGGAGCGGGCGGGGCGGGCGCGGACGGTGGTGCTGGACAAGACCGGCACCGTGACCCTGGGGCGCCCCGCTCTCACGCTCATCGAGGCCTCGGCGGAGGTGGCGGTTCCCGCCGGGGGGCCGGCTCCGGCCGCCGACGGGCGCGCCCGCGAAAACGAACTCCTGGCCCTGGCCGCGGCGGTGGAGCGCGGATCGGAGCACCCCATCGCCCGCGCGGTGCTGGCCGAGGCAGAGGCCCGCGACTTGGCCGTCCCCGAGGCGAAGCTCTTCCAGGCCAGTCCCGGCCGGGGGGTGATCGCCACGGTGGGGGACGAGGACGTGCGGGTGGGGACCGAGGCGTATCTCCGCGGGGAGAAGGTCGATCCCGGAGACTGGGGGGAGAGGGCCCGGGCCGCCGCCGCGCGGGGCATGACCCCGCTCCTGGTGGCCCGCGAGAAGCGGATGCTGGGGCTCCTCGGGGTTTCCGATCCCCTGAAGCCCGAAGCCCGCGAGGCGGTGGCGCGGTTCGTCGCCCTCGGCCTCGAGGTGTGGCTGGTGACCGGGGACCGCGAGGAGACCGCCCGGACCGTGGCCGCGGAGCTCGGGATCGAGCACGTCCGGGCCGGGGTGCTGCCGGGGGAGAAGGCCGAGGTGGTGGCCGGGCTCCAGGCCGGGGGGCGGGTGGTGCTCATGGTGGGGGACGGGATCAACGACGCCCCCGCTCTGGCCCGGGCCGACGTGGGGATCGCCCTCGGCACCGGGACCGACGTGGCGATCGAGACCGCGGCGGTGGCCCTCCTCTCCGAGGATCTCCGCGCCGCCCCCGCCGCGGTGCGCTTGAGCCGGGCCACCCTCGCGGTCATCAAGCAGAACCTCTTCTGGGCCTTCGCCTACAACGTGGTGGGGATCCCGCTGGCCGCGGGGGCGCTCTACCCGGTCCTGGGCTGGCAGCTCAGCCCCATGGTGGCGGCGGCGGCCATGGCCATGAGCTCGGTTTCCGTCCTCACCAACTCGCTCCGGCTGCGCGCGTTCGATCCCTGGAAGTAGGCCCCCGCGGTTCGCCGGTCGCGGGGCGGCATTCACCCGGGTGAACTCGAGGCGCGGCCTCCCAGGCCCCCGTTCGCGCTCCCACGCCCGGCTCGGGAGGAGCGGACGCCTGCCCCGATCCGACGAGTGGCCTCTTCGACGGGACGGGTGTGAACGGGCATGCTCGGCACTGACGACGTGGTCGCCACGGCCGAGTGAACGGGCCCCGTGCCGTCGAAGGAGAGCGCGAAGGAGCGTCCGGTGGACGGTCCGAGCGCTCGCGCCCG
>CAYRIJ010000126.1:0-10168 GCA_964424285.1 uncultured bacterium | reverse complement strand
CGGGACCGGGCGAGGTCGAGCGCCGCGGGCGGGATCTCGGGCAGGGTTTCGAAGCGGCGGTGGAGCGCCCGGGCCTCGGCCAGACGATCGGGGGTCTGGGGGAGCGCGACGAGCGCCCCTGGTTCGCACACCGCCACACACACCCCGCAGGCCTTGCAGGCCTCGGGGCTCACGGCCAGGGTGAACAGGTCCCCGCTCCCCTTGGTCGAGCGCTCGGGGACCTCGAAGAAGGGCTTGGTGCGGGCCACGGGAAGATCGGCGATCTCCTCGCGAACCGCATCGAAGGCCTCGGCGAGCCCGGCCTTCCGGTCCTCGGGAAGGGGCATCTTCTCCATCAGGCTCCGGAACGCGGACGCGAAGAGCGGGCCGGCGGTCATGCCCGGGGTGTCCAGGGCGGCCAGGTCCTGGTTCACCCGGGCGGCGAGCTTCGAGGCGGCCATGCGAAGCGCGTCGGCGCTACGGCCCCGCTCGCGGGCCCGGGCCATGCCGAAGTCGAGGAGGGCGGAGGCGGAGAGGACCGCCGGCTCCACCGCGCCGTCGGGACACGCGCTCCAGCAGGCGCCGCAGGCGGTGCAGAGCGCGGGGTCGAAGGCGGGAAGGGTGGCGCGCGCGCCGGAGAGGTCGGCGAAGGTGGCGGCCAGGGGGGGCACCGCGCCCACCGCCAGGTACGGATCGGGGACCAGGCCCTCGGCCGCGTGATCGCGCGCCAGCACCCCGACCTGGTCCCAGAATCGGGGCAGGCTGTCCATGGTGTCGTCGGTCTTCCCCAGCCGGCGGACCGCGGCGGGGGCGGTCGCCTCGCTCCCGGCGGCGGCCTCGGCGGCCGGGAGGTCGGAACCCGTCGCCTCCAGGAGCGCCACCTCCTCGAACCCGGCCAGACAGGGATCCCCCTCCACCTCTCCCCCCGCCGTTTCCTTCCGGGCGGCGGCAAGCTTCCTCGGGTTGAGATCGACCTTCCCCTCGGCCTTCAACACGCCGAGGAGCGCGCCGGCCACCCGCGCGTCGCGTTCGGCGCGGGTGGCGTCGTGGGCCACCGCGACCGCGTAGAGCTTCAAGGTGTCTTTGCGGGCGGAACGGAGCACCGCCTCCCCCAGGTGTTTCAGCACCCCCCCCGAGGCCGGGTCGCGCACCACCAGGAGGAAGGCGCCGGGCCGGAGCCCGTCGAGGGCTTCCGCGGGAACCGGGGTTCCCGATCCGATCCACACCGCGCCTTCGGGGGCGACGTCGTCCCCGGGGTCCTTCAGATCGTCCGGCGCGTAGGTGAGCCGGTCGCAGACCGCGGCGCCGAACCGCTTCCAGGAGAGGCCGGGCCGGGTGCGAACCCGCCCCTGGGCGGAGCGGACCAGGAGGACCGCCGCCTCGCCGGCCACGCCCTCGCCCCCGCTTCCCGCGGCGCGGTGGACGTTCACGGTGACCGCACCGGCGGGCCGGACGTCGGGCGAAGCCTCCGCGGCGCGGAGCCCCCTGGCCGAGGCCTCGGGATAGGCGCGCCGAAGCGCGTCATGGAGGACCTGCCGCTTGGGGTAGTCGGTATGGGCGGGCGCGAAATCCACGCCCAGATAGACCGGCGAGCGGCCGGCGCGCTCCAGTTCTCGGGCCGCGGCGGCGAGATCCCCGGCGCGAAGGGGCAGGCTCCCCAGGCCGTAGAAGGCGGTGGTGAGCCGCGGCATGTCCTTCTCGGCGAGGCCGGGCAGTCCGGGATGGGTGCCGTTTCCGTGGCGCGCGTTCTCACGGGCGCGCTCCAGGGCGGAGCGGACCGCGGCGGTGAGCGGGGCGTCGCCGAAGCCGGGAGCGCCGGCGCGCTCGAGCACCACGACCGTCTTCTTCCCGGCCACCAGCTCGGCCACCCGGGCCGCGGGGAAAGGCGACAGGGCGCGGATCCCCACCACGCCGGCCTTGAGCTTACCGTGGGCGCGGAGATGGTCGGCCACCGCTTCGGCGGTCTCCACCGCCGAACCCAGGGCCACGAAAACCACCTTGGCGTCGTCGGTCCGGTAGGCGCTCACCGTCCCGTGTCGGCGGCCGGTAACCCGGGCGAATTCCTCGAAGGCGTGATCCAGAATTCCCGGCAGGTGCTCGTCGAAGTACACCCGGCGGGAGGCCTCGGCGAGGGCATGCCGGTCGGCGCCCTCGGGACCGCCCGCGGCCAGGGGCCGCTCGACGTCGTGCCAGCGGGGAACGCGCGGCCGGTGCTTCCCGAAGAGCACCTCCTGGGCGGCGGTCGGCGGATGGATGGTCTCGCGCGGGTCGCCCAGGAACCCGAGCGCGGTCGCGCGGGCGGGGAGCCGCACCTCCTGGACCGAGAGCGCGGTCTCGGCCGCGTCCATGGCCACCAGGGCCGGGGTTAGGGCCTCCTCGGCGGTCCGCCGGGCGATGAGGGCGAAATCGCTCACCTCCTGGACGTTCGCCGCCACCAGGACCGCGGCGCCGTTTCGCGCGGCGGCGTGGACGGCCTCGTGACCGGATCCCAGGGCCGTACCCGGTCCGGTCCCGGCCCGGGCGGCGAGGTGCACCACCAGCGGGAGCCGGCGGATCGAAGCCTGGGTCCACAGGTCGAGGGCCCCGGCGAGGTCCGGGCCGGAGAGGAACGCGGTGGCCCGGAGGCCGGCGGTGGCCATGCCGAGGGCGGCGGCGAGATCCCCGCGGGGCCCCGCGCCCTCCACCGTGCCGCCGGGGCGGCCGAGAAGATTCAACCCGTCCGCGGTCACCTGGGCGGTGAACGCCTTCCCCGCCGCGGCGGCGGGAAACGTGGCCCCCAGCCCGGCGGCGTCGGCCGAGCCGGCCTCGGTCAGGGCGGCGGCGGTGGCCCCGTCGGTGACCGAAGCCACGCCGGGGTGGACCCCGTCCCCGGACGGCGCGGCCCCCACCAGGCGGCGATAGAGACGATGCGCGGATCCGCTGAGGTCAACCATGAAGCCTCCGACCGGGAGCCGTGGGCTCCTCCTCGGTGAACTGTTGGCCCGTCACCCACTGGATGGCGCCGGTGGGGCAGCGCCAGGTCGCGGCGGGAGAGGCCGGCCCGCCCGCCGCGTAGTCCACGACGGGGAGATTGTTTTCCATGCGGATGAGACCGGGAGGGGCGTCCTGGGCGCAGCGACCGCAGGCGTCGCAGACCACCTTGCACACCGCGCGCGCCTCATCGGCGGCGAGCGGGGCCATGCACTGGACGATCAGCCGGTGGCTCACCGGAAGGATCTCGAAGAGGTCGCGGGGACAGGCGGTCACGCAGTCCCCGCAGGCGGTGCACTTGTCCACGTCCACCACCGGGAGCCGCATGTCGTTCATGCTGATGGCGTCGAACGTGCAGGAGACCTCGCAGTCCGCGAGCCCCAGGCACCCCCACGAGCACTTGAGCCCGCCGCCTCCCACCAGGTGCGCCCCCCGGCAGCTCTCGTATCCCGTGTACTCCGCGGTCCGGGCGGCGCGGCCGATCCCGCCGGCGCAATGGAGGCGGGCCACCCGCTTCTCCTCCGCTCCCGGGTCCACCCCGAGGTACTCGGCGATCGACTCGATCCCCTCCGGGCTCGACACCGTGCACTTGCTCGGGGCCAGGGCGCCGGCCACCACCTTCTCGGCCAGGCCGCGGCAGCCCGGCTCCCCGCAGGCCCCGCAGTTGGAGCCGGGAAGCATGCCCTCGACCGTCTCCACCCGGGGGTCCTCCTCGACCCGGAGGAAGCGATAGGCGACGGCGAGGATGACCCCGAAGGTCAGCCCCAGCCCGCCCATGATGATCGCCGCCTGGACCAGGTTGCTCACGCCGCGCTCCTAGTTGAACTTCGCCGCCCGCTGAATCAGATCCTCGAGGCCGGGCTCTTCGGGGTTCAGGGGCGCGCCGGGATGGATGATGCGGGCCGGACACTTCTCCGCCGCCCGCACCAGGTCCGAGAAGGTCCCCGCCTTGACGTCCTGGATGAAGGCCTTCTTGTCCGCGTTGTAGGCGAACATCCGCGGGTTCAGGTTCGTGCACTCGTTGCAGGTGGTGCAGAGGTCGGTGTCGATGTAGGCCTCCAGCGCCATCGGCTCCTCTTCGACCGGCGCGGGGGCGGGGGCGGGCTCGGCCGCCGCCGCCGGTTGCGCTGGGGCCTCGGCCGGAGCCGCCGCCGGGGCCGGACGGCTCGCCGGCGCGCCCGCGCCCAGCACCATCGAGGCGTCCGCGCTCAGGAGGGCGGCGGTGAGTCGATCGGCCACCTCTTCCGCCGCGCTCCGGCGGACGGCCTCGAGTTCCGCGGCGTGTTCGGCCTTCAGGGCCTCCAGCAGCTCCGCGGTCCGGGCGGCCGCCTCCTCCCCCGCCCGCTTCACCGCGTCGTCGACGTACTCGCTCCGGACCCCGGCCAGCTCCTGGAGGGTGCGCCAGAAGTCCAGCCGGTCCCGGGCGGCCAGGGCCAACCGGCGGGTCACCGCGAGGCGGGTCATCCGGTTGGACGCGTCCACCGCCCAGATGAATGGGACCCGGGACGCGGCCTCCTCGGCCTCGAGGGTCAGCCACTCGGCCAGGGCGGCCAGGGCGTCGTCGGGAACCTCATCGGGAACGGGACGGAAGTGAACCGCGTAGGCCGGCTCCAGAAGCGCGAAATCGGCGAAGGTGAAGGAAAGGGCGATCCGGCTCTCCCCCCCGTCCGCCTCGGCCACTTCCAGCTCGTAGACCGGCCAGTCGCTCTCCGGACCGGGGTTCTCGGAGAAGTCGAGCCGCCGGGCCCAGGTCGCCCCCGCTTCGGGGTCGTACCGGAAGAGGGGATGGGCGCGGCCTTCCAGGGCGGCCCCGGCGTACAGCCAGGCGCCCAGACGCGGCTCGCCGGTCCCGAGCCCCCCGCCCAGGGCCACCACGTGGAGGGCGGGATGGCTGGCCCGCACCGCCCGGGTGAACCCTTCCATCATGTGGAGGGGGCGCGCGGCGGAGGTCTCGTTCACCAGCGCTTCGCGATGGCTGATTCCAAGGTAGCCCGGCTCGAACCGGTAGCCGGCGAGGGGATCCTCGAGACGGGTGGCCGGCGCGTCCCGGTGGACCGGCTCCCCCGCCGCCGGGTTCTCGGCCGGATTCACCGCGACCAGGATCTGCACCGGACGCCCGGAGAGGATGAGCCGCGAGACCGAGAGCATGCCCTCGGCGGCCACGTGGCGGGCGGAGACCATCGCCACCACCGGGGAGAGCAGCAGAAGCTCGTCGAGGCTCATGGCTTCCCAGTCGAACTGGGCCAGCCAGGGGTCGTGGCGGGCGGGTTCGTAGCCGTCCTTGACCTCCAGCCGCGCGGTGCGCACCGCCTTCAAGGTGTCGGCGAGCCAGGCCGCCTGCTCGTCGAACCGCTCCGCCGCTTCCAGGCAGGGATCGGCGTGCTCCACCACCTGCCAGCCGTCCAGGCTCCGGACCCGGTCGAGGGACCCGTCGTGAACCAGCTGAAGCGGGGGCTCCGCCTCGGCGGTGTAGGACTCGAGGGCGGCCAAGGCGTGCTCCACGCGCTTCCGCCGCGGGGGGCTCATGGCCAGGCTCCCCCGGGGAGCGCCCAGGGTGCCGGCCAGGGCCGAGGCGTCGATGAACCGGGAACCGGCGTTTCCCATCGATCCGCCCAGGCTCTCGGCCTCCCGGGACTCCGGGCGCTTCCGCCGGTCGATCTCCAACAGGGAGCGGAGTTCGCCGGCCAGCCGCTTCACCTCGGCGGCGAAGGCGATGCGCCGGGGCCGGAGCCGGCTCCGGGCCGCCTGCTCCAGGAGCATCACCGGAGCGTGCTCGCTCCAGGGAAGCAGGCGCGCCCCGTCGGGGACCGCGTCCATGAAGGCATCGAGCGACGTCTGGAGAATCTGGGCGTCGCCGGCGGGGAGCTTGAGCTCGGCGGTCAGCTTCCGCATCGCGTTCTCGAGAACCCGGCGGGCGTCGAGCGGGCCGGTCGCCTCGGCCGCGGCCTGGCGCACCCGCCGCTCCAGGCGAAGGAGGTTGTCCCGGAGAATGCGCGACGAGTCCCCCTCGGGAACGTTCCGGGCCAGGAACTCGGTCACCGGAACGCAGAGGGCGTTCTCCGGGTCATCGTCCACCGGGGGCAGATAGAGCGGATAGTCCGAGCGCACCTTGGAGGGGTCGCGGAACGGGGCGAGGAGCGCGGGCAGGAGCCCCGCCTCGGTCACCGAGTCCGTGCCTTCGGACGGGGTCGCGGCCAGGTGGAACCGGCGGAGATCCATCACCGCCTCCACCGACGCCGCGCGCTCCCCCTCCGGGGGAACCGCCGCTCCGGTTCGCGCGGGCATGACCGGTTTCCCGGTCACCGGCGGAGTTTTCTGCTCTTCAGGGGCCATCCTCGTCTCCATCGGGATCCTCCCGGCCGCCGCCTTCCGGCGAGCGGTCCAGTCCGGTTTCCACCCGTAGCTCGGCCTCCGGACCGACCGCGGATGGGTCTCGCGCCGTTCGCTCAGATGGCGAAGCGGTCCAGGGCCTGCTGCATCCCCTCGAGCCTCTCCTCCGCGGTCATCTCCATCCCCTGGGCGGTGTACTCGTCGTACCGGGGGGCGTCGGGGTTCCGGTAGAGGAGGCCGATGGCCAGCGGATCGACGCTCTCCGCCAGCGCCCGCGCCTTGGCCAGATCCGAGGGATCGTGCTCGAGCTGGTTCTTGTACATCTTGGCCACGGGGGGATCGGCGACGATTCCCTTCTCGTGGGTGAGGAGTTGAATCGCGTCCGGGTTGTCCCGCACCGCGTCGAAGATGTGATCGGTGTAGGTGGGACAGCGCTGGAGGATGTGGACGAAGCTCAGCCCCTTGTGGTGGTAGGCGGCGAGAAGCGTCTGGTAGAGGTGGAGCGGATTCCAGTCCACCGTCCTCGCCACGAACGACACGTTGGTGAATCCCAGGGTGGCCTGGAGCGGGTTCAGGGGCGGGAGCCAGGCTCCGCGGGGATGGGTGTTGGTGGAGAAGCCGATCGGGGTGGTGGGCGACGTCTGCTTCTTGGTGAGCCCGTAGACGTTGTTGTCGAAGAGCATCACCGTCATGTCCATGTTGTACCGCACGGCGTGGATCCAGTGCCCGGCGCCGATGGAGCAGCAGTCGCCGTCCCCGGTGGCCACCCACACCTGCATGTCGGGGCGACGGGACTTGATCCCCTCGGCCACCGGCAGCGCGCGGCCGTGAAGGCCGTGGAACCCGTAGGCGTGCATGTAGTGGGGGAAACGGCTGGAGCAGCCGATCCCCGAGACCGAGGCGATCTTCTCCGGGGGAATCTGTTCGTCCCGGCAGATGCGCTGGACCGCGCTCAGGACCGCGTGGTCACCGCACGCCGGACACCACCGGGCCACCCCGCCCTCGTAGTTTTCGAGGGTGAAGTAACGATCCGGAACCTCGAGGGACCAATCCGTCTTCAATCCGAACATCTGACCTCTCCTTCGGCGGAAGCCGAGTGGGTGTCGTGCCCGATGACCCGCCGGAGCCCGTCGAGGCCCGGCCGGCGCCCGGACGTCAAGCCTTGACCGTCTCCCGTCCCGTGGTCTTTCCCATCCGCTTCAGGGCTTCCCGTACGATCATGGACGGCGGAATCGGGTGGCCGGGTACGATCGACCAGCAGTCGATATCCATGAGCGTCCGCTCCCGGAGCAGGACCGCGAGCTGGCCGGTCCGCCGGTTCGATTCGTCGATGAGCGGCGCCTCGGGATCGTCGCTGTAGTTGATCTCCATGGTCAGCACCTTCTTGAACCGCGAGAAGATCTCCTTCAGGCCCGGTTCCATGGGCGAGAGGAACCGGAGGTGCACCGATGAGACCCGGTGGCCGTCGGCCCGCATGCGGTCCACCGACTCCCGGATGGCTCCCTCGCTGGATCCCCAGCCCACGATCAGGAGGTCCCCCTCCGGGCCGCCGTAGACCTCCGGGGGCTTGAGGGAACGTCCCAGGGCGGCCAGCTTCCGGCTCCGCATGTCGCAACCGAGCTGGTTGGAGACGGTGTCGTAGGCCACCTTGCCCCAGCGGGTGTGGGCGAGCCCGGTGAGCACGTACTCGCCGCCGGGCTGGCCGGGAATCGGCCGCGGGCTGAGCCCCGTCTCCGGGTCCCACTCGTAGGGAGCCACCCCCTCCTCCCACGGCGACTGGTCGACCGGCGGAGCGAACCACTCGGCGGCCACCTCGGGGCGGGGGAAGGGCTGGACGCCGGTGGCCAGGTTGGCGTCGGTGAGGACCAGGACCGGGGTCCGGAAGTCCTCGGCCAGCTTGCGGGCCATGACCATGAAGTGGAAGCACTCCTCGATGGTGGCCGGGGCGATCACCACCTTGGGGGAATCGCCGGGGGCCCCGTAGATCGCGGCCAGGAGGTCTCCCTGCTCCACCTTGGTGGGAAGGCCGGTGGACGGGCCGCCGCGCTGGACCACCAGGAGCACCAGGGGAATCTCCGCCATGACCGCGAAACCGATGAACTCGGTCTTCAGAGCCATCCCCGGGCCCGAGGTGATGGTGCAGGCGGTCTTCCCGGCGTAGCTCGCTCCGAGGGCGAAGCCGATGGCCGCGATCTCGTCCTCGGCCTGGTGCAGGCACCCGCCGGTCCGGATGAACGCCCCCCCCAGGTAGTGGGACACCGAGGTGGCGGGGGTGATGGGGTACATCGCCGCCATCTCCATCCCGGAGGCCATGATGCCGAGCCCGGCGGCCTGGTTTCCGTTCATCACCACCAGGGGCTTGTCGTTCTCCCATCGCGGGACCTCGAAGGCCAGCGCGATGTTCTCCTCGGCGTAGCGGTAGCCCGCCTCCACCAGCTTCTGGTTCAAGGCGATGACCTTGTCCCCCTTCCGCCCGAAGACGAACCGCACTTCGTCCATGGCCTTCTGTAGGTCTCGCCCGTAGATCTCGCAGAGCATGCCCAGGACGAACATGTTCTTCCCGACCTTCGCCTCCGGCGCCACCGCGGCGACCTTCTCCTCGATGGGGGTCTCCTGCACCACGAAGCCCATCTCCCGGAACTCCGCCACCGACGCTGCGTACTGCTTGCGGATCTCCTCCTGGGGATCGTCGGCCCACTTGCTCTCGAGGAGGATCACCGTCCCCTTCTTGAACGCGTTCGACTCGATCCGGCCGTAGAGCACCTGCTCGTTGAAGGCGACCACGAGGTCGGCCTCGTCACCCATGTTGGTGACGTACTTGGAGCCGAATCGCACGCGGATGCCGCTGGCGCCGGCGCGGGAGCGGGCCGGGGGCTTGATCTCGGCGGGGATGATCTCCACCGTCCAGACCCCGTTCCCCATCTTCGCGCTCACCGTCCCGAAGGTCTGGCCCGCCTTCTGGGCCCCTTCGCCGGAATCGCTCACGATCTCGACGATCTGCTCTTCCACGCGGGTGCGGGAGCCGTTCCGGTCCGGGGCGCTCTCGCCCGCCGTGGTGAAAACTCTTGTTTCATTCTTGGTCATGAGCTCTCCCTGCCTTTTCTTGCGTCGAGCTGGGTTATTTCGGGTGTATGTCCGCTTCCGGCTTTGCGGTTGGGGCCGTTTCGGGGTCCGAGGCCGCTGGCCGCCCTCTCTGGCTTCAGGTCCTCAGTCGGTCGGTCTCCGTCTCCGGGGGCGCGTTCCTGAGGCCGACCCCTCATGGGGCGTGCATCGTCCTCAACTGCTCTCCCCCAGATCGGTGTACATGGCGTCGCCCAAGAGCGAGGTTTCTCGGGCCTCGTGGACCTGGACCCGCTGGGACAGCGCGGTCACCTCCCGCATCACCTCGGCCAGCGGACCGTCCAGGCACGCCCGGGCCTTTTCCGAGACCCGGTTGACCTGGGCAAGCAGGTCCCGGTGCTCATCGAGGAGACGCTGAAGGTAGGCGAGCAGGTGGGGCGCGGTGTCTCCGATGATCTCGTGGAAACCGCTCGGCGCCTCCTCGCGGGTGAAGTGGATCTCCAGGCGCATCCGGAACTCCTCCAGCATCGGCACCAGGACCCGAAGATCGCTGGTCTTCTCCATGCGCCCCAGGCTCTCCTTGAGAGCGCTGTGCTCATGGGCGATCTGGTCCTTCGGGCCCTGGCCGTCGGAATTCAGACCGGCGCGCTGCTCTTTCATCTCGACTCCCCGGCGCGGAAGCGCCCATGTCGGTGTCGAATCCGGACTTGGCCGTCGGGGCCGATTCCGAACCCCGGTGACCATTTTTCCCACGGATGGTCGCACAGGTTTGTTCCACCCACCATTTCGTTTTAGCGAACCGTATGATCTACTGAGGGAAACGATAGAA
>CAYRIJ010000125.1:4960-10282 GCA_964424285.1 uncultured bacterium | reverse complement strand
ATGGTCCGGGCGGAACGGCGGAGGTTGACATGGCCAGGATCCGGGTCCGATTTCTTGGGCTCCTTCCGTACCTCGTCGGTCTCTTCCTCGCCGCGGCGGCCGCCCCGGCTGCCGCCGCCCCTCCCGATACCGCCTCTTCTTCCGCGGGCTCCGGATTCGTGCTGTGGGCCCAGCTGGACGACGTGATCGGGCCCATCACCGCCGGCTACCTCACCGACGCGATCCGCGCCGCCAACCGGCGGAACGCCGACGCCCTGGTGATCGAGCTGGACACCCCCGGCGGGCTCGACACCGCCATGCGCCAGATCATCAAGTCGATTCTGGCCAGCGACGTCCCGGTCTGCGTCTGGGTGGCCCCCAACGGGGCCCGCGCCGCCTCGGCCGGGGTCTACATCGCCTACAGCGCCCAGGTGGCGGCCATGGCCCCGGGCACCAACCTGGGGGCGGCCACCCCGGTGAACCTGGGCGGGGGGATGGACTCCACCATGGCCCACAAGGTGGCGAACGACGCCGAGGCCTACATCCGGAGCCTGGCCCGGCTTCGGGGGCGGAACGAGGCCTGGGCGGCGGAGGCGGTGCGGAAGGCGGTCTCCCTTCCCTCCGGGGACGCGGTGAAGGAGCGCGTGGTGGACTTCATCGCCCGGGACCCGCGGGAGCTGCTGGAGAAGATGGACGGTCTCACGGTGAAGACCGCGACCGACTCCACCTTCGTGATCCACACCGCGGGGGCGGAGATCCGGGACTACCCGATGTCGTTCCGGTACCAGGCGCTTTCCATCCTCAACAATCCGAACGTCGCCTACATGCTCCTCCTGCTCGGGTTCTACGGGCTCTTCTTCGAGCTTTCCAGTCCCGGGGCGATCTTCCCCGGGGTCCTCGGGGGAATCTCCCTCATCCTGGGGCTCTTCGCCCTGCAGAGCCTGAGCGTCAACTACGCCGGCCTTCTTCTCATGGCCCTCGGCGTCCTCCTCTTTTTCCTGGAGACTCAAGTGACCAGCCACGGAGTCCTCGCCATCGGCGGGACGGTCTCGCTCCTGGCGGGATCGCTCCTCTTGATCGACGCCCCCGCCCCGTATCTCCGGGTCTCGCTCAAGGTCATACTCCCGGCGGTGGGGGCCTCCGCCGCCTTCTTCATCTTCGCCGTCACCATGGCGCTTCGCGCCCAGCGGCGGAAGGTGGTCTCGGGGGTCGAGGGCCTGGTGGGCTCGATCGGGGTGGTGCGCACCCCGCTGGACCCCGAGGGGAAGATCTTCGTGGCCGGAGAGCACTGGACGGCTCGTTCCGCGACCGGGGCGCCGATCCCCCAGGGAGCGCGGGTGGAAGTGGTTTCCGTGGATCGGCTCAAGGTCTTCGTCAAACCGGTCGGGGACGCCTGACCGGAGGAAAGGACAGCGTCATGGTTTCACTCGGCGTCGTCGTCGCCATCCTGGTTCTCATCCTCACCAGCGCCATCCGGGTGCTCCGGGAATACGAGCGCGCGGTGATGTTCCGGCTCGGCCGCTTCGCCGGCGTAAAGGGCCCCGGGCTCTTCTTCATGATCCCGGTCATCGACAAGATGGTGCGGATCTCGCTCCGGGTCATCACCATGGACGTGCCCCCCCAGGACGTGATCACCAAGGACAACGTGTCCATCAAGGTGAACGCCGTTCTGTACTTCCGGGTGGTGGACCCGGAGGGGGCGATCGTCTCGGTCGAGGACTTCTTCTACGCCACCAGCCAGATCGCCCAGACCACCCTCCGGAGCGTGGTCGGCGAGCACGAGCTGGACGAGATCCTCTCCGAGCGGGAGAAGGTGAACCAGCTCCTCCAGTCCATCATCGACGAGCGCACCGATCCCTGGGGGATCAAGGTGACCTCGGTGGAGATCAAGGACGTGGACCTGCCCCAGGAGATGCGGCGGGCCATCGCCCGGCAGGCGGAGTCGGAGCGGGAACGGCGGGCCAAGATCATCAACGCCGAGGGCGAATACCAGGCCTCGGAGAAGCTGGCCGCCGCCGCCCACGTCATCGCCAAGGAGCCGATCGCCATCCAGCTCCGCTACCTGGCCACCCTGAGCGAGATCTCCACCGAGCAGACCACCACCATCGTCTTCCCCATGCCCCTTTCCCTCCTGGAGGGATTCGAGGGCCTGATGAAGCTGAACAAGCACACGCCGCCCTCCGCCTGATCCCGACGGAGGGCCGAAAGGAGGCATCGAACCCCATGCACAGATCGATTTCCTCACCCCGAACGCTGCTCCTCGGAGCGCTCGCCCTCGCCGCCGCGCTCTCCCTGGCCGCCTGCAACGACAGCAACCCCACTCCCAAGACCCCGAACAGCGCCAGCCTGGCCGGCCTGGGCACCGACCTGGCCTTCGCCGGGGTCTTCGGGGCGCAATCCTATGCCCTGGGCATCCTGGTGAACGCCAAGGACGCGGACGCCCCCGGCGTGTTGATCCCCCAACACCCGACCCCGGGCGACACCCTCCTCCCCGGCGTCCTCACCTGCCCGGTGGTCTATCCCGGCGAGCCCCAGGGTGCCGCCTTCACCATCCAGACGGACTACGGCGACGGTTGCGAATCGGTGCTGGACGGCGTCCAGAGCTCGGGTTCGATCACCTTCATCGTCAACGACCGTCCCCCGACCGGCTTGAGCGCCAGCACCGAGTTCAACGAGTATCACCGGGGCGGGGTCGCGGTGGACGGGGTCTTCACCCTGACCGGAGACAACCAGAACCAGGTCACCATCCAGGCCTCGGCGCTCAACCTGACCACCGCCCAGGGGGGAGTGCTGTTCAACGCCACCCTCGACGCGGAACGGATCGCCGACGAGGCCGGGATCGGCTCCGCCTACTGCGGGTACTGGCAAATCGTCGACGGGACCGGGTCGGTGGTGATCGCCAACACCAACTTCAACTTCACGGTGGTGGACACCGTGCTCCTCTCCACCTGTTGCGCCTACCCGCTCTCGGGGTCGGTGCAGATCACCTCGGCCGGGTACCTGGGCGCCCTCCTGGATTTCGGAAACGGCGAGTGCGACGAGACGGCCACGATCACCGTGGCCGGCCAGACCCAAACCGTCTCCCTGGGCCCCGGCCAGTAGGGCGGGGACCGGAACCCTTTTCCGCAGGAGAAACCCGAACATGAAACGAAACGCCCGCATCGCGTGGCTCGGTATGGCGGCGATCTGCCTGGGGGCGTCGGGAACGGGATGCGGGAGCGCGCCCAAGCCGGACCTCGCCCCCCTCGCCGCCGACGTCACCCGCATTCAGGCCGAGGCCGCGCGTCTGGGCGGGGACAGCACCTCCATCGATCTCCTGGGCGCCTCGCGCCGCCTGTCCGAGGCGGCGGACGCCGCCGCGCCCGGGAACCCGGCCGCCGCCAAGGCCGACCTCGAGGAGGCCCGGGAGGCGGGGATGGCCGCCCTCACCGCCTCGGTGGCCCGCCGGCGGGAAGCCGAGGCCGGGGTCTGCCTGAAGCGGGCGGCCGACGCCCGGCGGGACTGGGAAGACGCCATCCAGATGCTCGAGCAGACGGAGAAGGCGGCCGGGCGCCAGGCCCGGGGAGTGACCCGCGACGCGCCCTCGGGGGTGGAGGCCGTGGAGCTTCCCGAGATGCCGCCCGCGCCGACGGACAGCGTCCCCCCGCCCGCGACCATCGCCGCCCGGGCCTCGACCTGGAGAACCCAGGCGGCCAACCTGGAGGTTCCCGCCGCCGACCTGGTGAACGCGTGGACGGCGGAACTGGACGCGGCGGAGGTCCCCAAGATCACTCCGGAGGCGCGCGCCCACCATCTGAGGATGGCGGCCTGGACCGTCCTGGAGGCGGCGTGGCGGTGCCGGGCGGAGGTGGAGCGGCAGCGCTGCCTCCGGGCCTCGGCGCAGATCGGGAGCTTCGCCGAGTACCGCGACCAGGCGCTCTGGTCCATGGTGGACCTGGAGCGGGGGATGAAGGACAGCGCGCGACGGGCGCTGGAGGACGAGCGGGCGCGCATGGAGGACCGGCAGAGCGCGCTCTACGACCAGCTCAAGCAGTTCGAGGGGAAATTCGCCAGCATCCGCCGCGAGGCGCGGGGTACGGTGATGTCCCTCTCCGACATCCTCTTCGACTTCGACAAGGCCGTCCTCCGGCGCGAGGCGGAGCTGAACCTGGCCAAGGTGGCGGTCATCCTGGAGCAGTTCCCGGAGATGCACATCACCATCGAGGGGCATACCGACAACGTGGGGACCGAGGAGTACAACCAGAAGCTCTCGGAACGGCGGGCGGTCGCGGTCCACGACTTCCTGGCGGAGCAGGGGGTGTCCGCCGACCGCATGGAGACCAAGGGCTACGGGATGAGCCAGCCGGTGGCCGCCAACGACACCCCCGAGGGCCGGCAGAAGAACCGGCGGGTGGACCTGGTCATGCGGGAGGAGTGAGCCGGCCCGAACCGGCGGCGCCTAGTACCCCGCCCGCTTGTCCACCACGTTCCTGAGCGGCTGGCCGTCCAGGAACCGGCGCAGGTTGAAGGCGAAGATCTGCGCCAGCCGTTCCCACAGGAGCGGATGGGAGACCCCGGCGATGTGGGGACTCACCTGGACGCTGGCGATCTCCCAGAGCGGACTGCGGGCGGGCAGGGGCTCCTCCCGGAAGACGTCGAGCCCCGCGCCGGCCAGCCTCCCCCCGGCCAGGAGATCGGTCAGCGCCTCCTCATCCACCGTGCTCCCCCGCCCGATGTTGGCGAAGAACGCCGAGGGTTTCATGAGGGCGAGGCGCCGCCGGTCGAAGAACGTCGCGGTGGCGTCGGTGTTGGGAAGGGCGTTCACCACCACGTCGGCCCGGGGAAGGAACCGATCGACGTCCCCGAGTCCCCCGCTCTCGTCCGCTCCCTCGGTCTCGGAATCCGGGCGCCGCTTCACGGCCAGGATCCGCATGCCGAAGGCGCGGGCGCGGCGGGCCAGTTCCCTCCCCGTCGCCCCGTATCCCACGATCAACATCGTCCGGTCGATCAGGGACTCCGGTGGGTGCTCCCTCAGGATCTCGTCCTGGCACCATACCGTGTCGTCCTGGGCGGAGCAGAAGGTCCGGGACCGGCGGGTGTGGGCCAGGAGCCAGCCCATGACGTGCTCGGCCATGAAGGGAGCGTGGGCGCCCCGGGCCGAGGTGAGAACCACCTCGGATTCCACCAGGGCGGGATAGAGGAAGCGCCGCACTCCGGTGGCCGGGCTCTGGATCCAGCGGAGCGCGCCGGCCCGGCGGAAGTCCTCCTCGGGCAGGTGCCAGCCGAAGAGCACCGAGGCCTCGGGGAGACGATCTCCGAAACCGTGCTCCGACCAGCCGGGGCGCTCCTCCCACTCCAGCCCCG
>CAYRIJ010000125.1:0-4860 GCA_964424285.1 uncultured bacterium | reverse complement strand
CCAACCATGCGCAAGGCCAGCTACCGGCTCTCCAATCGACTCCAGCGGATGATCGCCCCGCGGCTTCGTTATTCCCAGTACCTCTTCGAGGATGAACTCGCCGCCGAGGTGCGGCCCGGAGCGGCCTGGCTCGACCTGGGATGCGGGCACCAGATGCTTCCCCCGTGGCGGTTGGAGACGGAGCACAAGCTGGTGGCCCGGGCGGGCCGGGTGGTGGGCCTCGACTACGACGGGGCTTCGCTCTACGACCACCAAAGCCTCACCCAACTCACCCGCGGGGACGCCTCGCGGCTCCCCTTCCCCGACCGGTCCTTCGACCTGGTCACCGCGAACATGGTGGTGGAGCACCTGGGCGACCCGGACGCGCAGTTCCGGGAGATCCGCCGGGTTCTCCGGCCGGGAGGGCACTTCCTCTTCCATACCCCGAACCTCGGGGGCTACTACGCCTCCACCTCGCGGCTGGTGCCGGACCCGGTCAAGCGGAAGGTGATCCGGGCGCTCCAGGAGCGCGAGGAGAAGGACGTCTTTCCCACCCGCTACCTGGCCAACTCCCCCGGCCGGATCGAGGCGCTGGCCCGCGCCACGGACTTCGAGGTCCGGCGGATCCGCCTCATCGTGAGCTCGCCGCAGTTCCTGGCCGTCCCCCCGCTGGTCTTCTTCGAACTCCTGTGGATCCGCCTTCTCATGACGCGGCCGCTCCGGCGGTTTCGAACCAACATCATCGCGGTGCTCGAACGGCCGGGCGACGCCCCGGTCAGCGATCCTTCTTCCGCTTGATCCGGGTCGGGGGACGGGTGTTGAGGA
Source organism: uncultured bacterium (assembly GCA_964424285.1). Classification (GTDB taxonomy): domain Bacteria; phylum Eisenbacteria; class RBG-16-71-46; order JABDJR01; family JABDJR01; genus CAVSKL01. Next base: position 4,056 of record CAYRIJ010000125.1, on the reverse strand, counting down.
TCTGAGCCTTGGTGAGCCAGGCCCGGCGCGCGGTCTTGACCCCCCACTCCAGGTTCTCGAACATGGCCACGGTGTGGGAATCGGTGTTGAGGGTGATGGTGACCCCCTTCTCGGCCGCCCGGCGGGCGTTCTCGGCCGAGAGATCGAGCCGCTCGGGCGCGGCGTTCAGTTCGAGGCAGGTCCCGGTCTCCGCCGCCTTGTCCATCACCGCGACCAGGTCGTAGCCCTCGTATCCCACCCGCTTCCCGATCAGGCGCCCGGTGGGATGGGCCACCGCGTCCACGTAGGGGTTCTCCATGGCGGCGAGCACCCGTTCGGTCACGCGGTTCCGGAACCCCGAGTGCACGCTGGCGATGATCCAGTCCAGCTTTCCCTGGGCCTCGATGGGAAGATCGATCCCGCCGTCGGCGGTGATGTCCACCTCCATCCCGTGGAGCACGCGGATCCCCGGCACCGCCTTCCGCGCCGCCTCGATCTCCTGCTTCTGCTCCTTCCAGCGGGCGTAGGTGAGCCCGTGGGCGTAGGTGGCGGCGGCGGAGTGGTCGGTGACGGCCACCGCCTTGAGCCCCCGGGCCGCGGCCGCCTGCACCATCTCGAGGACGCTCGCCTTCCCGTCGCTCCAGGTGGTGTGGACGTGGAGATCGGCGCGGACGTCCTTCATCTCCACCACCTCGGGAAGCCGTCCCTCGCGGGCGGCGTCGATCTCCCCCCGGTCCTCCCGCATCTCCGGCGGGATCCACGCGAGGTCCAGGGCGGCGTAGACCTCCTCCTCGGTCCTCGCGGCCAGGCGCTTCTCCCCCCGGAACACCCCGTACTCGTTCACCTTGAGCCCCCGCTTCTTGGCCAGTTCGCGGAGGCGGACGTTGTGCTCCTTGCTCCCGGTGAAGTAGCAGAGCGCGGCCCCGAAGGAATCCGGGGCCACCACCCGGAGATCCACCTGGCGCCCGCTCTCGAAGAGCACGCTCCCCTTGGTGTCCCCCGCGGCCAGCACCCGTTCCACCCCGGGGAGCGCGGTGAAGGCGCGCACGATGGCCGGGCCGTCCTTGGCCGGAACCAGCAGATCGAGGTCCCCGCAGGTCTCGCGGCACCGGCGGAGCGATCCCGCGAAGACCGCCTTGTCCACGTCGGCCTGCCTCCCCAACGCGTCCCGAACCCGGCGGGAGAGGGAGAGCGCCTCGGCGATCGACATGCGCTCCCGGTTTCGGAGATAGAGCGCCACCCCCTCGCGGAGGTTTTCGGCCAGCTTGGCCCCCAGCCCGGGGAGGGCGGCGACGGTCCCGTCGTCCAGGGCGCGCTCCAGCGAGGCCAGATCGGTCACCCCCAGCTTCCCGTGAATCAGGGCCAGTCGTTTGGGCCCCAGCCCCCCGATGGCCCGAAGATCCATGAGCGTCTTCGGCACCCCCTCCATGGCCTTCTCGTAGGCGGTCATCCGCCCCGAGGCGAGGTACTCGTCGATGTCCCCGGCCAGCCCCTTCCCGATTCCGGGGACGTCGGTCAGCCGCTTCCCGGCGACCAGCTCCGTCACGTCCTCGGCCAGGTCGGCCACCGCCCGGGCCCCTCTCCGGTAGGCGTTCACCCGGAAACGGTTCTCCCCCTTGAACTCCAGCGCGTCGGCCACCGACTCGAACAGGGCGGAAATTTCCTGGTTCACCATGAGGTATGCCTTTCGTCGCGGCGGCGGGGGGCGCGCGGGAGGTGCCCGTTTCCCCCGGAGAGGCGGATTTCCCGTCCCGCCGGCGGGGATCGGGGGATCGATTCCCGGTCCGGTTCCCCCCGAGGGTAGGCGAGGGATCCATCCGAGGCAACGGCGGGCCCGGTTCCGACCGTTGCCATGGAGCGCTACCTTGTTTAGACTCTTCGGTTTAGACTTCGAGACCCTCCCATCATGGAGGCCATCCGAGGAGGAATCACCTTGACCCGTCTCCGTGTCCCTCTGGCCCTCGCCCTGACCCTCGCCCTTCTCCCCCTCGCCGCGCCGGCCCGGGCCGCGGTCGGCCGGGACATGCTCCGTGAAATCCTCACCCGGGAGCAGTCGCGGGAGATCGACGACGGCTACCTGGTCGGCCTGACCGCCAACTCCGATCCCGCGGTCCGCGCCCGGGCCTATCGCGCCCTGGGGAGGATCCAGGACGCCAAGCTCCTCGACACCTTCACCCTCGGCCTGAGCGACCCCGACCCCGCCGTGCGCATGGAGGTGGCCTTCGCCCTCGGTCAGATCCAGGATCCCATCGCCGAACCGGGATTGCGGAACGCGCTGGTCCAGGAATCGGACGTCGGGGTGCGGGGGCGGCTGGTCGAGGGGCTGGGAAAGTGCGGCACCGAGACCTCGGTGAAGCCGCTCACCGAGTTCCTCACCGTCTCCGACACCACCGTGGCCTATGCCGCGGCCATCGCCCTCGGCGACCTCGCCCGCCGCGGGGTCGACCTCACCCCCGTCGCCTCCTCCCTGGACGCGGCGATCCGAAGCCCCGACCCCGGCCTTCGCTGGAGGGCGGCCTATGCGGTCCAGCGCGGCAAGGTGGTCGGAGCCAGCGTCGGGGTGGAGCGGGCGCTCAGGAGCAAGGACGTCCTGACCCAGGTCTTCGCCTGCCGGGCCGCCGGCGCCCTGGGGGGACTCGGCGTCGCGGACGTCGCGAAGTGGGTCGCCCCCCTGCTCAAGAGCGATGATTGGCGGGTGCGGGTCGAGGCCCTGAAGGCCATCGCGGCGACCGACAACATCCAGTTCATCGGGCAGGCCAGCGTGTTGCTCGACGATCCGGTCCAGAGCGTGCGGCTGACCGCGCTGGACGTGATGCGGACCTTCGCTCCCCGGGGCGCCATGGCCCGTCTGGACGGGTACCAGCAGTCGAGCGACTGGCACGTCCGCGTGGGCTGGCTCCTGGCCCAGGCCGCCGGATCGGGGGAGGGCGCCCTCCCCGATCTCGAGGCGGCCATGAAGGACCCCGACTGGCGGATGCGGAGCGCCGCCGCCGAGGCCCTGGGCAGCATCAAGTCCCCCCAGGCCCTCCTTTTCATCGAGAAGATGGTCGACGACGCGTCGCCCCAGGTTGAAACCACGGTCATGAGCCAGCTCACCGAGTTCCCGCAGATCGAGGCGGTGGAGTACCTCCGGAAGGGGCTCTCGAGCAGCGACCCCGCGGTGCTCACCGTCACCGCCAGCGGCGTGGGCCAGCGATACGACCGGGCCGCGGTGGGCCCCCTCATGAAGGCGTACGACCGGCTCCAGGCCCCGGTGGACATCGAGCCGATGACCGCGATCCTGGGAGCCCTCGGCCAGATCCTGGCCCCGGTCCCCGAGGGGGTGGAACCGGTGGGGACCCTGTCCGGGCCCGAGAAGTCGAAGGCGACGGCCTTCCTGGAATCCGCGCTCCACGATCCCGATCCCAACATCTCCAAGGCCGCGGCGGCCGCCCTGACCCAGGTGAAGGGAGAGACCGTCAAGCCGGCCACCCTGGTCCAGAAGGGGGTCCCTCCCGAGTTCGACATGGACCTCGCCCTCTCCCTGGAGATGGGCGAGAAGGAACCGACCGCGGTCCTCAAGACCAACCAGGGGACCATCACCCTGAAGCTCTACGGCCGGGAGGCCCCGGGCACGGTGGCCAACTTCGTGGCCCTGGCCCAGCGCGGCTTCTACAACGGCCTGACCTTCCACCGGGTGGTGCCGGACTTCGTCATCCAGGGAGGGGACCCGCGCGGGGACGGCTGGGGCGGTCCCGGCTACGCCATCCGTTGCGAGTACAACCCCCTTCACTACCGGACCGGGACCCTCGGGATGGCCCTCTCCGGAAAGGACACCGGCGGAAGCCAGTTCTTCATCACCCAGTCGCCTCAGCCCCATCTGAACGGGAACTACACGATCTTCGGCCAGGTGCTCTCCGGCGAAGACGTGGTGGACAAGATCCAGGTCGGTGACACGATCAACGAGGTGCAGATCGAAGGGCTCTAGGGGGCTGCCGGACCCGGACCCGGACCGGCGGCGGCGACTCGAACTCCGATTCGCTAACGCACCCCGGTTCCGCCGCCGATCCCAAGGGCGAAGGGGACGCCCGGCCGGCG
>CAYRIJ010000124.1:0-10522 GCA_964424285.1 uncultured bacterium | reverse complement strand
GGTCAACCTCGGAGACCCTCCGCGGCGCGACCCGGGGGGCGGTGTCCCCAAAAGAACGCGACGCCGGATTTCAGTCCGGCGTCGCGCCGAGTTCGGATACCGGATTTCTCCGCAGCACCAGCCTGGACATCCCCCATCTATGGTCTGAGAACTGCAGGAGCCGGTATCCGAATGGAACCTCGGTCGGTTCCTATCCCCGTCCGGCCGGGCGTCCATCTCGCCCGCCGAACCACTCCGCCGAAGGCCGGCGGAGCCGGATGGCGGGGGCGGGGCCTGCGCTCGATCATGGCCCCGCCCCCCCGGTTGCACCTCCACCGTTCGACGGCCCCCGAAGGGTCCGCCCGGGAAGGGGTCTCATCGGGTCTCAGACACGCGATCCGACGAGACCTGGAATCGCCGGGTAACCCCGGCTTACCATCGGTACAGCACTAAGATGCGACGCGCGCGCCGACGCCTCGGGATCTACGAGTAGGAGGCGGACGGAGACTCTCCGAACCCGATCGGGCGGGGACACGGGCGGAAGCTATCGTGCTCCGCCGCCGCGGCCTCGATCAGATCCCGCTGGGTCACGCGCGCGCGTCGGCCCGCCCGCACCCCGGCCTTGCGGACCGCGGCGAGGACGGCATTCTTGATGTGCCCGCCGGCCATCGGGAAGCGGCGGGCCAAGTCGTCAAGGTCCACATCACCGGCCAGAGGCAGCCGTTCGGGAAGCAGGGACTTCCAGATGCGGGCCCGCTCCCCGACCTCCGGAATGGTGAACTCGAACGAGGCCGCGATGCGTCGGGCCAATCCGTCGTCGAGGGTCACCGACCGGTTGGTGGTGAGGATGCACATCCCCTCCCAGGACTCCAGCTCGCCGAGGAGAATGCTCACCTGGCGGTTGTAGGCCCGGTCGTTATAGTGGCCGCCGTCCAGGCGCGAGGCCAGAATGGCGTCCGCCTCGTCGAGGAGGAGAACCGCCCCCGCCTCGGCGGCGGACCGGAACACGGTCACGATGTTCTTCTCGGTCTCGCCGATCCACTTGCTTTCGAGCTGGGCGTAATCGGCGACGTGGAGCGGGCGTCCCAGCCGTTCGGCCATGGCCTCGGCGGTCATGGTCTTGCCGGTCCCGGGGACCCCGCTGAACAACACGATGGTTCCCCGCCCCTTCTCCACCACCTCGTTCAGGCCCCACTCCTCGAACAGGGCGCGGCCGTGCTCCTCCTGCCACAGGACCTCGTCCACCCGCTTGCGGATGTCGGGGGGGAGCACGACCTGGTCCAGACGAATACGGGGGGCGACAACCCGAGAAGGACCGTCGAGAGAACTGCTCAACGTGTGGGAGGTCTGTTGCGGATCCCGGAGAGTGCTGCGGTTACCCGCTCCCAACACCTCGTGCAGGGTCTTCTCTGTGACTTCGTAGGCAGCCCTTAAGAAGTTCGAGCCGTCGTCATCAGAGGTTGACCGGATCAGTCCTTCGTTTACGAGTGTCGCCCCCACGTCCAGGAAACGGGAGGCCTTCAGGGCGCTGACCGGATTCGGGAAGAGAAGGTTCAGGATCTCGTTCCCGTTGGTGAACCGGGCGTGGGTTCGCCCGACGGATTCGTTGTAGAGGAGGACCATCAGGATCTGGACCTCCTCGGGACGGAGCTGGTGCCGTTCGATGAACGTGTCGAGGGAAAACTGGATGCCCAGCCGGTCGGAGGACTCCTTGCGTCCGCGAAGCAGGGCCTCCTGGCGGTCCGCCTCGGCCTCGATGCCGCGGAAGATCTCGACCAGCTGGCTGCGCTGGGACTCGTAGCCGGAACGCTCGCTGTAGCAAGCCATGCGTTCGGTCTCGAGCGCCTCGTTCCGGATGTTGTAGGCGTCGCCCCGTCTGCGGATCAGATCGAAGTAGTCAGCGAGGTACTCGAACTGATCGCGGTAGGCTTCCGATCGTTCGCGCCGCACCGAGCCTCACCCCATTTCGATGTGAAGGAAACGGGTCTCGAATCGCCGTCCGATCCGCGGCCCGACCGTCCGGTCAAGGCCGCTCCATCGGGTTCCAAGTCCGGTGGGAAACTCGGTGCAGGGCACGTCGTCCTTGGAACCCGACGGCAGACGGCTCTGGAGGTCCCCCCTCCGCGCAATGCTCAATGCAGGCGATGTGCCAAATCGTCCGGGCTTCCGGAGAAACTCCCTAAGACGTTACGAACCTTCGGCGTGGACCGGGGATCGAGAGGTGATTCGAGGGCGGGGGAAGCGACTCCGGTTCCGGTGATTGTCAACAACGTGAACAGGGAACGGGCTACTCACCGCTAACCACAATACCGGCAGGAGCTTGAACCTGTTAATTCCGTTTATATGAGCGGGGTTGATAGTTGGAGCGCGGGGCCGGATCAGGAGGCGGGCTTGAGCAGGCGATGTTCCTTGATCTTCTTCAGCAGACAGGGGTACGAGACCTTGAGCTGACGCGCGACCTGGGACTTGTTCCAGTCGGCGGCCCGCAGCGCGTCGGCGATCACCCGCCGTTCGGTTCTCGCCACTTCCTCGCGCAGGGTCTTCCCCAGCAGATCGCCCGGCCGTTCGGTCTGGATCTCCACCGGGAGGAGGTCGAGCCCGGCGGGGAGCTCCTCGTCGGCCAGCACCACCAGGCGACGGATGGCCTTCTCCAGCTCCCGGACGTTCCCCGGCCAGGGATGGTCGAGGAGCAGGCGTCGCACTTCAGGGCTGAGCTTCACCTCGGGCCGCTCGTACTGGTTCGAGAACTTCTTCAGGAAGTAGTCGACCAAGAGCGGGATGTCCTCGCGCCGCTCCCGGAGCGGAGGCACGGTCAGAATGAAGTCGTTCAGGCGATAGTAGAGGTCCTCCAGGAACTCACCGGCCCGGATCTTCTCCCGCAGGTTGGCGTTGGTGGCGCAGATGATCCGCGTGTCCACCCGGTAGGGCTTGACCGACCCGACCGGCCGCACCTCCTTGGAGTCCATGACGTGGAGGAGCTTGGCCTGGACGGCCAGGCTGGTCTTGTCCACCTCGTCCAGGAACAGGGTCCCGTTCTCGGCCTCCTTGAACAGCCCCACCTTGTTGTAGGTGGCGCCGGTGAAGGCTCCCTTCACGTGGCCGAACAGCTCGCTCTCCAGGAGTTGCTCGGGGAGCGCGGCGCAGTTGATCTGCACGAAGGGCTTGGCCCGCCGGTTCGAGGCCTCGTGGATGATCTGCACGAGGAGCCCCTTGCCGGTCCCGGTCTCTCCTTCGATGAGAATCGACACCGGGCTGTTGGCCACCTTGCCGGCCAGCCGGAGGGTCTCCTTGAGACCGGCGTTGGCGGTGACGAAGCGGTTGTCCCCCTCGCCGAGCGCGATCCGGGCCCGAAGCTCCTCGTTCTCGCGGATGAGCTTCGAATTCCACCGCTCCATGATGGAGAGCGCGGCGAGGTTGGCCAGAATGGTCAGGAGATGGAGTTCGCCCTGGTGGTAGGCCCCCTCGTAGTTCTCGGGGGTCTTGTCCACGTAAAGGAGCCCCGGCTTCTCCTCGGTGAGCACCAGGGGCAGGAGCACCAGGCTACGGGTCCGGAACCGCTCGTCCTCGCTCATCGCGCGGAAGCGATCGTCCTCGGCCGCGTTGTTGGACCAGAGCGGGCGGTTCTCGTCGAGGGTCACTCCCAGGGCGGGGCCCATGGCCCGCAGCAGGGTGTGCGCCTCGTCCGGAGTCCATCCGTAAGCCGCGACCACCCGCACGTCCCCGTTCCCCGAGGCGTGGGCCACGCACCCCCGGGTGGAGCCGGATCGGGTGACCGCGAGGCGGATGAGTTCGCGGAGCACCGCCTCGGTGTCGGTGGCGCCCTGGAAGAGCCGTTTCATTTCGCGGAGCGACGCGAGCACGTCGCCGCCGGCGGCCCAGCGCTCGGCGAAAGCGTTCTCCAGCTCTCCCCCCAGGTGCTCCAGGGCGCGATCGAGGTCGGGATCGGCGCCGGCCGGCAGGACCTCGCGGGCCTTGGCCCGGTAGGTCGCCGCCTCTTCGAATCGATGGAAGCTGCACTCCAGCGCCGCGCGCGCGTGAGCCGCGGCGGCGGCCTGGACGCGGGCGTCCAGATCGAGGAACGCCCCGTAGGCCCGCTGGAGATGAACCGCGGCCCGTTCCAGCTCCTGGTTGGATTTGGTTTCCACCGCGAACCGGGCCAGAAGCCGCCCGTAGTGGTAGTGGGTGACCCCTTTCTGGAAGGACTCACCGATGTCGCCGAGGGAGTCGAGGCTCATGACCACCAGACGCTCCCCTTCGGGGCGCCGGTCCAGGTGCATCATGGCGAGCCCCACCACCCGGAGCGCGACCGCCTCTTCGTAGCGATCGCCGATCCGGCTGGCCGAGGCCGCGGACTCCTTCGCGAAGGTCAGGGCTTCCTCGGCCCGTCCCTGGGCGAGACGGGTCTCGGCCAGGCGGCGGAGGATCTCGTTCACCAGGTCGCCGTCGGGGGCGAGTTCCCGGGCTTCGGCGAGGCAGGTTTCGAGGAGCTCGGAGGAGCGTTCGATCTCCCCCATCTCCAGAAGCATCTCGCCGGTGAACTCCTGGGCGAGGATGGCTTCACGACCGTAGCCCTGGGCCTCCGAGACCCGCCGGGCTTCGTCGTAGAGTTCCCGCGCCTCGTCCCAGCGCCGGCGGCGGAGCATGAGGTTGCCCTGGGCGAGCTGAATGCGGACCAGGGGCTGGAGGCTCCCCAGTTCCCGCGCGATGCGCTCGGCCGCGGCCAGGTTCTCCTCGCAAAGCTCCCACTTCCCGAGCTTCAGGTGGACGATCCCCAGGTTCAGATGGGTGGTCACGAGGTGCTGGCGGTGCCCGATGCGCTCGAAGAGGGTGCGGGCCTCTTCCAGGTACCGGACCGCCTCCCGCCACTCGCAGGCGTTCTTGTACTGGAGTCCCAGGTTGTTCAGGGACTTGGCCTCGCCGGTGACGTCCCCGATGCGGCGATACGTGGCCAAGGCGTTGAGGAAGCACTGGCGCGCCTCGCCGGAATTCCCCAGGCGGGCGTGCACGGTGCCGAGATGGATCTCGATCGCACCCAGCTCCTCGTGTTCGTTGGTCCCCGAAAGGAGCTTCTTGGCCCAGGTGAGATACCGCTCGGCCCGGGGATACTGCCCCATCTCCATGATGATCTGGCCGCGCCGGGCGTAGATCTTGGCCAGGCGGACCTTGTCGAGATGGCGGGGAAGGACCGCGCGCGCGCGGTCGAGCTGATCGAGGCCCTGGATGTAGCTGGAACGGCGGAGATGGCACTCGGCCATCCGGTAGTGAAGGCGGGCGCGCAACTCGGCGGGAAGACGGCGTCCCTCGACCTTCAGCGCCTCGGCATAGGCATCGAGGGCGTCGGCGTACCGCTCCGCCTGATAGCAGACGTCGGCGTACTTGACTGCTTCAGGCATATCCTGCCAGGTGTCGGGCTCGAGCGTCCTCGGGGAACGCTCGGGGCGCCGTTCTGCCTTGCTCGAACGGTTCACGACGTACGTCCTCGACCGGAGACCGGCGCTTCAGGAAGCCGGTCTCCCTCAATTGACACGCTAATACCGGAACCCGCTCAACGCAGCGTACACCGACGAAGCCATGCTGGTGATCTGCTGGATCCACGACCCGTGACGTGACGAGCCGCTCGAGCCGGTATCGCTCGTCTGGCTCTGGGTCGAATCCTGGCCGGCGGTGCCGGCGTACTGATCAGGGTCCCCCTGTGCGCCGTTGGCGTACTGATCCGGGTCCCCCTCCAGGGTATTCGTGGTGTACTGGGTTCCATGCGTGAAGTCCGCGAGCCCCGCTTGGGCCGTGCCAACCGTGAGGAATGAGCGAGGTGCATAACTGGCAGCAGGCGCGAACCAGTTGAGCCCCGCCAGGCTCCACACAGCAGCCAGGGCCACGATCACGATGCCCAGACGCTTGGAGGTCATGACGACGAGCTCCCTAGGACAGTCGACCAGAAACCCTCTCCGGGGGGGACACAGGTCGGAGACGGCTCGGGACGCTGGCTTGTTTCGCAATCGAACCAGGGACGGAGGTCCCTCCACCGGAAGAGTACCGCCCTAACTAGAGCTTCCCGGTCGGGATTCGCCTGGAGAGCCGGAGCCCTCGGCGCCTCCCACCGCTGGTCAGTATATCGGATCAATCCGCGGGCCGGTAGAGATCGGAACCCGGGCCGTAAACTTTTTTTGCGACCTTCGGGACCAGGCCCCGAGGGAGGCGGACCCGTGGCGCCGGACCCCGCGGATCAGAGGAGCCATTCCTCGATGTCGCCCCGGCGGGGCGCCTCATCGTCGTCCGCGGGGGGCTCTTCCGGGTCTCCCGGGGGTAAATATGCGGATTTGTGTATATTATCCGCCGCGGCTGAGGGCCTCGGCGCACCGGTTGATCCGGCCCCCACCGCCCGCCTCTCCGAGGCCTCGGCGGGCGCGCTCCGGGCGGCAAGCCCCACCAGCATGGCGGTCAACTCATTGCCCCCCAACCGGTAAAACACATGGCGCCCCTCCCGGCGCTCGACCACCACCCCGGCCTCGCGGAGGATCTTGATCTGCCGGGAGAGGTTGGGTTGGGTCACGCCGAGGGCCTCGAGGAGTTCGGCCACCCCGCGCTCTCCCCCGGCCAGGGCGATCGCCACCTCGAGCCGGCCAACCTCCCCGAGGGCTTTGAGCTGCGCGAGCAGGCGGTCCCGATCCATGGTTCCCCTCCGTTCCAGTGAATACACACATGCGAATATGTGTGACTATTCATACAGCAGGGGGCCCCCGAAGAACAGCCTCTTTTCGCTTCCCGTCCCGGGTAAGGGGGCCGGGATGGTAAGCTCCCCCGTCCGCCCGGCCGGAAGGGTCCCGGGTCGGACGGCCACCCCCGCTCACCCGGTAGAATGAGGATCATGGACGCGCCAACGAACTTCTACGACTTCACCCGAGCCGAGCTCGAGACCTGGTTCGAGGAGCGGGGGCACCCCCGCTACCGGGCCCGGCAGCTCTTCCTGAACGTCTACCAGCGGGGGATCCTCGATTTCGACGCGATGACCGATCTCCCCCGGGCGCTCCGGGCGGAGCTGGCCGGGGCGATCGATCTCCAGGCGCTCACGCTCCGCCAGAAGCTGGAGAGTCCCGAGGACGGCGCGGTCAAGTTCCTCTGGACGCTCTCCGACGGCCGGGAGATCGAGAGCGTGCTCATGCAGGCCGAGTACGGCGAGACCATCTGCTTCAGCACCCAGGTGGGGTGCGCGTTCCGCTGCTCGTTCTGCATCACCGGGAAGATGGGCCGGATCCGGAACCTCACCGCCGGCGAGATCGTGGCCCAGATCCAGCACCTGAAGCTCCTTCGCCGCGAACCCAACCTGGGGGTGAACCTGGTGGCCATGGGGATGGGAGAGCCCATGGACAACCTGGACGCGCTCCTCCGGGCCATCGGAATCCTCCAGGATGAGCTGGGGCTGAACGTCTCCGGCCGGCGGATCACCGTGTCCACCGTCGGCGTCACCCCGGGGATTCGTCGCCTGACCGAGAAGAACCTCTCGGTGGGGCTGGCCCTGAGCCTGAACGCCACCACCGACGAGGTGCGCGAAACCCTGATGCCGGTGACCCGCAAGTACTCCATCGAGTCGGTCCTGGGGGCGCTGGAGGCCTACGCCGCGCTCTCCGGCCGCCGGGTGACCCTGGAGTACGTCCTGATCCGGGGGCTCAACGACACCCCCGCCGACGCCGACCGGCTGGGGCGGATCGCCGAGCGGTTCCCCTCCAAGGTCAACGTCATCCCGTTCAACCCCTCGGAGTTCTTCCCCTACGAGCGCCCCGACGCGGAGGCGGTCGACGCCTTCGCCCGCCGGCTCTGGCCGTTCCGGACCACGGTGACGGTGCGGTACTCGAAGGGGCTCGACATCCTGGCCGCCTGCGGCCAGCTCGGCTACGAGCAGGTGAAGGGAAAGCCGGCGGCCCGCCAGGCGGCCGAGTCCGAGCGCTGAGGGCGAGCCGGTTCATTCATAGCCGTAGCCGTCGTCGGATTCCAGATCCGCCGCTCCGTAGCCGGGGAGCTTCGCCGCGTCGGAATGGAGCCACTGGACGTAGGCCCAGAGCGCGTCCACGTCGCCCGGCTTCAGGTAGCGGGCGTAGGCGGGCATCCTGAGCACCGCCCGGCCCAGGAACCATCTCGCCACCGGGTTCCGCTCGAAGCGATGGCTCACCCCCCGTTCCACCCATTCCCCGAACTCCGCGCGATCGTGAACCACGTCGGAGAAGTCGGCGCCGTCCCACGAGGGGACGTAGCCCTTGAGCGATCCCGGGTTGGGACGGGCGAAGCGCCCTCCCGCGCCGTGGCAGCCGGTGCATCCCAGATCCCGGGCCCGCTCGAGGCCGCGTGCGGCATCGGGGTCATGGGGCCGGGGCCAGCCGGTGGCGGCCATGACGAAGGACACCAGCCGGTCGATCTCCCGGGGGGAGAGCCGGTCCCCGAAGGCCGGCATCACCAGGGCTCCCTTGGCGCGCTGCGCTTTCCAGGTCGCGCTTCCCGCCTCGGCGTTGGTCACCCCGTTCGCGATCCACTCCCGGATCTCCTCCGGGCCGTGGGCGTACATCATGACCACCCCGCCGAACCCGGGCACGGTCTCCTCGGTGCGGCCGGGGTTGGGGGCGCCCCGAAGCCCCTCGGGGCCGTGACAGCCGAAGCAGCCGAGGCTCGCGGCCAGCCGCCTCCCCCGCTCCGCCGGGGGGAGGTGGGGCCGGGTGACGATCTTCCACCCCGCCACCACGCCGATGGCCAGGATTCCGACGACGGCGGCCGGGACCAGAACTCGGCTTCGATTCATGAACGGCTCCTCACGCGGGGGATCAAGGTCCGGCCGAGGATACGCCATCCAGCGACGTGATGAAGAAACCCGGAGGCTCCAGAGAGCCCCCGGGTTCCCGCTTGCCGGCCGGACACGTCTTCCGGCAAGTCGTCCGTCGGCCGGCCGACGGACTATTCTCCCTTGTCCGCCTTGGCCTCGGCGACCTTGTCCACCTCGATCGACTTGACCCCGTTCCGCTCGGACACCGGACCGGTGATCTCCACCATGTCCGCGGCCATCTTCTTGGCGTTGTTGAAGGGATCGGCGTCCGAGTGGCTCATGGTGAGCAGGTAGAGGGTCCCGTCCGAGGTGAGAAGCCCCATGGGCATGCCGTTGGCGATGCACTTCAGGGCGCATTCCTTGTGGCCCTCGCCCTTGGCGCCGTGGCCCAGGTAGCAGCCCATGTCCACGATCTCGCCGGTCACGGTCATGGTCTTGGGGGCGTCCTTCTTCATGCCCTCCTCGCCCTGCTTCATGCCCATGTCGTGGCCTTCCTGGGCGAGGGCGGCGAAGGAGAGCGAAACCGCAAGCACGGCCGAGAGCGCGAACACGCTCAGCAAACGTTTCATGATCAGAACCTCCTGGGGGTACGGTCACCGCCCGTCCCGTGGGGTGACTTGCCCCGGAGGCGGACGGCCAAACCGGATAGAATCGGTCAATGATAGGGACCGGGGGGCGCCTTGCGCAAGTCGGCCCCGGTTCGCCCACGGGCGGCGCCGGCGGATCGGCGGGCCGCGGCTGGCCGGCCCCCGCCGGTCCCTCGGAGAGAATGTACGGCGCCGGACCGGCGGGGTGACCTTGCCGACCCTGGACCCCGCGCCCCCCATGGGGTTCAATGTCCCCCGAAGCCGGGCGCCGACGAACCACCGGGAGCCGAACCATGCCGATCTCCGGCCACGCCACCACCGAAGGCACCATCCGCTACGCCACCCGCCATTCCGAGGCCGCGGAGGGCCACTTCCGCCGGGCCGGGGACCTGACCCTGGCCAGCTTCGGGATCGGGACCTACCTGGGCGAGGCGGACGAGGCCACCGACCGGGCCTACGCCGAAACCGTGGCCGCCGCGGTCCGGGGCGGGTTGAACGTGATCGACACCGCGGTCAACTACCGCTTCCAGCGCTCGGAGCGGAGCGTGGGGGCGGCCCTGGCCGCCCTCTGGGCCGAGGGGTTCGGGCGCGACGAGATCGTGCTCTCCACCAAGGGCGGCTACGTTCCCTTCGACGGCGGCCCCCCCGCCTCGCGCGAGGACCTGGTCCGCTACCTCCAGGAGACCTTCGTCACCCCGGGGATCGCGAGCCTGGACGACTTCGTCCAGCTCTCCCACTGCCTCGCCCCCCCCTACCTCATGAACCAGCTCGAGACGAGCCTCCGGAACCTGGGCGTGGACTGCGTGGACGTGTACTACCTCCACAACCCCGAGACCCAGCGGCCGGTGGTGGGGACCGAGGAGTTCCTCGACCGCATCCGCGAGGCCTTCGCCTTCCTGGAGCTGGCGGTGGCGGCGGGGCGGATCCGGGAGTACGGCCTGGCCACCTGGAACGGCTTTCGCCGCCCGCCCGAGGCTCCGGACCACCTCGACCTTCCCGCCCTGGCCGCGGTGGCCGGGGAGGTCGGCGGCCCCGACCACCACTTCCGGTGGATCCAGCTCCCGGTGAACCTCGCGCTGACCGAAGCCCTTCTCGCGCGGAACCAGGGGGACGGCGCCACCCTCCTCGAGGCCGCGCGCGCCCTGGGCAT
>CAYRIJ010000123.1:0-10554 GCA_964424285.1 uncultured bacterium | reverse complement strand
GCCCAGGAGTTCCCGGACGCGCTCGACGGCCGGCGCCAGCTCGTTCACGCACGGGCTGCAGTCCATGCCGCAACATACCCGCCAGCCGTCGGTCCCATCCAGAGCGAACTGGCGCACCAGGGGGGTGAACGCGGGATGCAGGCCGCTCTCCTCCACCGAGGTCTTCACCGCAGCGTCGATTTCCTGATCGGTCCAGCGTGCACTCATGGTTTGGTCGGATGCGTTCGGGTTTTTGGCTTCGATCCCGGGTACCGATACTCTAACATGACCGTGGGCAGCGGCTTTCCGACGCATCCCCCAAGGGCGAGGAGATGGAGTGAACGAAACCAATCGGCTCGGCGAGGTCACGGTGCGCCGGTTCCTGGATTCGGAACGGACCCTGGCCGTCGCCGAGGGGCGATTTTCCTCCCTGTTCGACGCCTACCGGGAACACGTCCGACGCTGGGAGCTGCCCCTGGACGGCCTCTCGGTCACCATGATGCGCGAGGGCCTGGCCGCGACGACCCTGCACCTGGCCGGCCGGCCCGCCGACGAGTCCCTGGGAATCACCATCAACGTGCCCACCCCTCCCCTGAACCTCTTCCTCACCGGGGATGCCGCCTCGGCCTCGGTCACCGGGCGGGTCTTCACCGAGGCGGTGAAGACCGCCGACACCGGGCGGATGTTCGTCCAGGCCTATCGCCCCCCGGAACGGGTCAGCCAGAGCACCATCGACGTCCGCGGGCTCGACGTGCTGGGCATGTTCGAGGAGTACTACGCAAGGTCGGAGCAGAACCCCGCCGGGCTCTTCGAGCTGGACGAGGCGGAGGCCCGCTACGCCATGGTGGTGGCGCTCCCCGACGCCGATCCCGGCCGGGTCGAGAGCCTGGACCGGGAGAAGGCCCGCGCCCTCCTGGAGAACGGCCTCACCCCGCTGGAGGAGCGGGTCTTCCGGTTCCGGTGCGGGTGCAACCCGGAGAAGATCCTCACCGCGCTCCGCCAGATCTTCACCGACGACCCCGAGGATCTCTTCCGGGGGGATGCCGAGGTCGAGACCTTCTGCCCCCGGTGCGGGGCCCGCTGGTGGGTGCGCCGGGAGGACTTCGAGGCCTGATCCGAAGGCGCCGTGGTTCGCGGCGTCGGCGGGCGTCCGGCACCGCCCGACTCGGGGCCCGGCCCGGGGGGCGGGGAACCGCTCTAGAAATCCGAATTCCGACTTCACCCCTGGCACTGGCGGTCCCTTATTGAATACGGTTGAGGCGTCACCGGCCCATCCCGGCAAACCGAAGGGTGGGCATCGGTCAAAATGTACTTAATTTGTCCGGTTTAATCGACCGGCGCCGGGGCGACCGCGCCCGGGCCGGCCACGCATCCCGGTTCACGGGCGGTCTTCGCTCCTGAAAGGAGACGACCATGTCGTTCACGTTCGGTCCCCGACGCGGGGTCTATCTCGACGTTACCGAGGAGCTCAAGGAGCAGTCGCCGCTTCCCCCGGCGGAACTGGCGTTTTTCGAAGACTACGACCTCATCTACCGGTCCCTGTGCGCGGCCCTCTACAACTACGTCCCGACCTCGGGTCATCCCGGGGGCTCCATCTCCTCGGGGAGGATCGTGACCGGCGTCCTCTATGACGCCATGACCTACGACGTGAGCGACCCCGACCGGCCCGACGCCGACCTCATTTCCTATGCCGCCGGGCACAAGGCGCTGGGCCTCTACGCCATGTGGGCCATGCGGAACGAGGTGATCCGGGTGGGCGCCCCCGATCTCCTTCCCACCGACGAACGGCTTCAACTCCGTCTGGAGGACCTCCTGGGGTTCCGGCGGAACCCGGTGACCGACGGCCCTCTGTTCAAGAAGCTCCGCGCCAAGCCCCTGGACGGGCATCCCACCCCGGCCACGCCGTTTCTCAAGCTGTCCACCGGAGCCTCCGGAGTGGGGATCTCCACCTCGGTGGGGTTGGCCTTCGGGGCCCGTGACTACTACGGCGAGAACGCCCCGCGCGTTCACATCATCGAGGGCGAGGGGGGCATGACCCCGGGGCGCGTGGTCGAAGCCATGGCCGCCGCCGGCACCGCCTCCCTCGACAACGTGGTGATGCACGTGGATTGGAACCAGGCGTCGATCGACAGCAACCGGGTCTGCCGCGACGGGAGCGAGCCCGGGGACTACGTCCAGTGGACCCCGATGGAGCTGGCCTACCTCCACGATTGGAACGTGATCTACGTGCCGGACGGCAAGGACTTCCAGCAGGTGCTGGCCGCCCAGCGCCTGGCCGCCGGGCTCCGGAACGGCCAGCCCACCGCCGTCGTCTACCGCACGGTGAAGGGATGGCAGTACGGGATCGAGGGCCGGGCTTCCCACGGCGCGGGGCACAAGCTCTGCACCGACGGCTTCTACCAGGCGCTGAACCCGCTCCTCGGGGATCGGAAGGTGGAGCTTCCCACCTGCCACGGGCTCGACGCCCACCGGTGCCTGGGCCCGGGCGGGCCCGCGGTCATGGAGGAGTGCTTCTGGGCCTCCCTCGAGATCATCCGCGACGAGATCCAGCGCCGGGCGGGCATGGTCGATCACCTGGCCGACCGCCTGGTCGAGGCGCGGGAGCGCCTGGAGCGCCTGGAGCGCCGGCCCCGGGAGGGCGCGCCGCGGGTGGATGCGATCTACGCCATGGCCGAGCGGGACGGGGAAAGCATCCCCGAATCGCTGACCCTGAAGCCCGGCGCCGCCACCACGCTCCGCGGAGAGCTGGGGCGGGTGCTGAACCATTACAACCAGGCGAGCGGCGGGGCGATCCTGGCGGCGGCGGCGGATCTCCTGGGCTCCACCAGCGTGAACACCATCGGCAAGGGATTCGGCGAGGGTTTCTACAATGCCTCGGGGAACCCGGACACCCGGCTGCTCTCGATCGGGGGCATCTGCGAGGACGCCATGTCCGGGGTGGTCTCGGGAATCGGGTCCTACGGCCGGCACATCGGGGCGGCCTCCTCCTACGCCGCCTTCATCGCCCCCCTCGGCCACATCTCGGCCCGGCTCCACGCCATCGGGAACCAGGCCCGCCGGGCCATCGCCGACGATCCCATGAAGCCCATGTTCCTGGTCTGCGCCCACGCGGGACTCAAGACCGGGGAGGACGGCCCCACCCACGCCGACCCCCAGGCCCTGCAGCTCCTCCAGGAGAATTTCCCCGCCGGCACCGCGATCACCCTCACCCCCTGGGATCCCCAGGAGATGTGGCCCCTGGTGAGCGCGGCCCTGGCCCGCCGCCCGGCGGTGATCGCCCCCTTCGTGACCCGTCCCAACGAGACGATCCCCGATCGGGAGAAGCTGGGCCTGGCCCCGGCGGTGGCCTGCCGCACCGGGGTCTACGTGCTTCGCCGGGCCAAGGGTCCGGGAGACGGGGTCCTGGTGCTCCAGGGGAGCGGGGTGACCATGGCGTTCGTGAACGAGACCCTGCCCCGCCTCCTCGCCGACGGGGTGGACTTGAACGTGGTGTACGTGGCCTCGGCGGAACTCTTCGACTTCCTGCCGGCCCAGGAGCGGGAGCGCGTCTTCCCCGAGGCCTGGGCGCGGGAGGCGGTGGGGATCAGCGGGTTCACCCTCCCCACCCTGTACCGGTGGGTCCGCTCGGAGCGCGGCCGCGAGCTCTCCATGTACCCCTTCAAGAAAGGGCACTTCCTGGGGAGCGGCCAGGCGGAGATGGTCCTGGCCGAGGCCGGCCTGGACGGCGAGGGCCAGTATCGGGGTATCCGCCGCTTCCTCGACGAGAAGGTGAAGGTGTAGCCCGTCCGTCCATCGGGCGGAAATGAGAGCGCCCCGCGGGTCTGCCGCGGGGCGCTCGTCTTTACCCGGAGGTGCTTCGGCTTCCGGTATAGCTAGGGGGCGTCCACCTGGGCCACGTAGTGGCACTGGTCGCAGCCGGGAGCGCCGTAGCCGTCCTGGAGCGTCCACGTCATGGCGAAGGCCTGGTCGCTGCCGTGGGCGGTGTGGCAGCTCAAACAGAACACCCCGTCGTTGTCCGCGTCCACCACCGTCCCCGAAGCGAAATCGGTGGCCCCGGAGGCCACGAAGCGGAGCCGCGGCGTCCCCATGAACCCCGACCCGGTTCCTCCCAGCCAGTGGGGGGAGTTCGTGCGCCCGTCGCCGTCCCCCTGGCTGATGGCGTTGATCGATCCGCGTTCGCTGTCGTAGGTGGGGTGGCGGTTGTGGAAGCCGTCGCCGTCGGGATCGATGTAGGTTCCCCCCGAGAAGATGTGGTGGCAGTCGAGGCACATGTTCGTGACCTCGCGGAGCTGGTCGGTGTTCAGGGTTCCGTAGGAGACGTTCGAGGCCTCGTAGCGGGCGAGCCCGCTCGCTCCCGGATTCACGAACAGCCCCAGATCCGGGGTGGACGCGGGGTCGCTCGCCCACTGGAGGTTCCGGGCCACGCCGTTCCCGTGGGGGTTGTGACAGTCGATGCAGGTGACCTTGGCGTCCTCGCCGGCCGAGAAGTGGCACCGCGTGCAGAGACCGAATCCCTCGGCGTCGGGAAGGCCCCGGCCCAGATCGTGTCCGCGGGGGTTGACCAGTTCCGGCTCGTCGAAATGTCCCGCCGACCGCTGAACCAGGCCGTTCACGTCCGCCCCGAGGACGTCGGGGGCGAAGGTGCGGCCGTCGTGGCAGTTGAGACAGAGATCGAGAGGATCCGGGGTCTTCAGGAGCTTCGGGTTGGGCCCTCCGGCGTAGGGGACCTCCTCCCCCGGCCTCGCCCCCGCCGGGTCGTAGGGATGCGTCTGGGAAGCGTGCATGATGTGGCAGTCTCCGCACACCAGATCGTTCCCGTTGTGATAGCGGGGCTCGGCGTCGGGATAGGCCCCGCCGGCGACGGAGAAGACCCCGTGGGTGGAGCGCATGCGCCCCCCGGAGTGAATGGGGGTCGTCGAGAAGGCACCCGGCCCCGCATCGGCAAGGGCGGAGGCGACGCAAAGGACGGTCGAGAGGGCGATCGCGGAGAGGACGAAGCGGGAGCGGCGGGCCATTCCGGAACCTCCTGGTGACGAACCCCTCCTCACCCGTCCCGAAACAGACCCGGCGGCTGGAGCTCGTTGCGGACCCAAGTTGCTCGCATAATTCTAATCGGCCCCGATTCCGACCCCGCATTCCGTTCGTGGATAACGGTATTCTCGATTCGATTCGGGTCAAAAGCCGCATTACCCTCCCGGTTGGGTTCCGTCGGAACATGACCGATTTCGTAGTGAACTTGTCGCCTATACCGAATCTCGATCTCCAGTTGTCCGCTTTCGCGGCCGGCGTCGGTTCCGTAGAATCCAACCCGATTACCCAAACCCTTCCGCCTGTCTTACCCAAGGAAAGGGATCCAGCATGCGACCCGTCTATGCCGTATCGGGAGGAGTCTCCAAGTTCGCGAAGGCTCGTCCCGACAAGACCTTCCAAGCCGTGGTCAAGGAAGCCTACGACTACGCGATCGAGGACCTGGGCACCGACTTCGCCACGTTCACCGACGTGGTCGACGGTTCGGTGGCCTCGTACTTCTCCGACCACTTCAGCCGCCAGCTCATGGCCGGGATCATGGTGCAGGACTATCTCGGCCTCTGCCCCAAACCCGGCCACCGGGTCGAGGGCGGCGGGGCCACCGGCGGGCTCTGCTTCCAGGAGGCCTGGAAGTCGGTGGCCAGCGGACACATGGACGTCTGCGTGGCCTACGGCTTCGAGAACATGAGCCACGTCGAGACCTGGAAGGGAAACGAGTTCATCGCCCTGGCCTCGGACGTGTCCTTCGATTACCCGGTGGGAGGCTTCTACTCCGGCTACTACGCCATGATGGTGACCCGCCACATGAAGGAGTTCGGGACCACCGTGGAGCAGATGGCCCACGTCAGCGTGAAGAACCACCTGAACGCCTACCACAATCCCTACGCCCAGAAGCGGAACCGCTACTCGGTGGCCGACGTCCGGAACTCGCCCATGGTGGCCTGGCCGATGACCCGGCTCGACATCTGCGTGATGTCGGACGGCGCCGCCGCCACCATCCTCGCGTCCGAGGAGGGGATCAAGAAGCTCGAGGCGGCGGGAGCCAAGGTTCCGCGACCGCTGGTCAAGGTCACGGGAATCGGCCGGGGCACCGACGCCATGCGCATGGCCGACCGGCCCCACGTGGACTACGACACCTTCATGCGGGACTACGCCACCCCCATGGAGAAGGACTCGGACGAGACCCGGGCCTACTACGCCGAGCTGTGGGAGAAGGGAACCCGCTATCCGGGAGTGCACTCCTTCCGGGCCGGGCGCACCGCGGGAAACATGGCCTACAAGACGGCGAAGATCGCCGACCCGCTCGCCGAGCTGGACTTCGTGGAGCTTCACGACGCCTACACGTCGAGCGAGATCCAGACCTACGAGGACATGGGACTCTGCCGCTACGGTGAGGGCGGTCCCTTCGCCGCCTCGGGGAAGGCGTTCATGCCCGGCGTGGAGTACGGGCTGAATCTGAAGGAGAAGCCGGTGTGCCCGGTGAACCCTTCCGGCGGGCTGATCGCCTGCGGCCATCCGGTGGGGGCCACCGGCCTCATGCAGGCGGTCTTCGCGACCTGGCAGCTCCAGGGATCGATCGCCAGGCACTTCGGCGACGGCACCCTGCAGGTGAAGGACGCGAAGAAGGGAGCCATCCATTCCCACGCCGGCACCGGCACCTACGTCTCGGTGAGCATTCTCGAACGCGAGGCCTGATCTCGCGCGACCAGGTTCGGAGCCCCGCCGGCGACGCGCCGCGGGGTGATTGAAAGGAGTTCTCCATGGCCAAACAACCGAATCGCCGCGACGAGACCCTGGGTGGCTACATCGTCCACGGCATTCCCTTTCCGGTCGAAACCGACCCGGAAAGCCTCGCCTTCCTGAAGCGGATGAGTCCCATCCAGATCGAGCAGGAGTACAAGATCGCCTATCTCCACTCCTACGGTCAGGACAGCCCCTGGTTCGCCGGGCTCACCAACAAACACCTCCTGGCCTCCCGGGACCCGGAGACCGGCTACACCTACGCCAACCCGCGCGGAAACGACATGCAGACCGGCGCGGAAACCGAGTGGATCGACATCACCGAGCGGGCGGCCAAGGTGCACGCGTTCACGGTGTGTCACTTCGGATCCGAGGAGTTCCTCCCCGAGACGCCGTTCGTCCTGGCCCTGGTGGAGTTCGAGGGCGTGGACACCCTGCTTCTCACCCGGATCCTGGGCATGGACCCCGACAAGGCCTCCCTGGACTGGATCGGGATGTCGGTGAAGCCGCGATTCCTCCGGAACAGCAAGCTCAAGCCGACCGACGTCTACTTCGTGCCCGCCAAGGGCTGAAGTTCACCCGGCGGCGACGGAACCGGGGCGGTCCGCGGCGGAGGCGTCGCGGACCGCTCCGCGTTCCGGCGCTTCGGCCGGCCGCGGGGGTTCGGCCGGACCGGGGCGGCGCCGTCGACCCCGTGATCGACGCTCTCAGCCCCCGTGCTCGAAGCTCGGGTAGAGGGTCATGCCCCCGTCCACCACGACCGTGGTCCCCAGAAGATAGGACGCGGCCTCGGAGCAGAGGACGACGGCCATCCGGGCGATCTCCGCGGTTTCCCCCATCCGCTCCAGGGGAATCTTGGTCAGGAGATCCTTCAGTCCCTCCTCGTCGTCCCACACGTTCCGGTTGATGGCGGTCTTGATCGCCCCCGGGGCCAGGGCGAGCACGCGCACCCCGTGCTGGGCCGCCTCCTGGGCCATGGTCTTGGTGAGCATCCCGAGCCCGGCCTTCGCCGCGGCATAGGCGCTGTAGCCCTCCCAGGGGATGACCTCGTGCACCGAGGTCATGTTGAGCACCACGCCGCTCTTCCGCTTCACCATCGGCCCCAGGGCCCGGCGGGCGCAGTGGAACGGCCCCAGGAGATCGATCTCGATCACCTTTCGCCAGTCGTCCACCTCGATCTCCCAGGTGAGCGCCCGCTTGCCGTCGACCCCCGCGTTGTTCACCAGGATGTCCACCCCGCCCCACTCCTCCTCCACCCGGGAGAACATGGCCTCGACCTGGGCGGGGTCGGAGACGTCCGCCTTCACCGCCAGGGCGCGGGGGCCGGATTTGCGAACCGCCTCGGCGGTGGACTCCGCGTCCTCGGGGCGGACGATGTAGTTCACCGCCACGTCGGCCCCGGCTTCGCCCAGGGCCAGGGTGATGGCCTTCCCGATTCCGGAGTTGCCCCCCGTGACCAGGGCGCGCTTGCCGGCAAGCCGGATCTCCATGAAACGACTCCTTTCCGTCGAAGTGATTGTCTCTCAATGAGTCCTGTTCCGTCCCGGAGCGCCGCGCGCCCCCGGCCGGCTCTCCACCATTGTTGCACGTTCACCCGGGCGGATCCGCTTCCCGGTCCGTTTCCCGGTAGGAGCGGGCCGATTCAGCTTCCAAACCGGGGGCGGTTTGTGGCATCCTCTTGGCCGCTTGACCCCCCCCGGTCCCTCTCACCGACAATCGCAAAATCCACCTCCCGCCGCGAAAGGGACCCAGGTGAAAAAGGCTTCGTCCAAGCAGAAGTCCGTCGACGTCTACCCCGATATTCCCGCCCAGGCCGAGGAGTTCTCCCAGCTTGCCGACGTCAAGCAGCTCGGGCTGGCCGCGGCCCTGGCCAGCCTCGGCTACGTCTTCTGGATCGTCGGGGCGATGGAGATGGTGGAGCGGCTGGCCTACTACGGGGTGAAGGCGGTCGCCACCCTCTACGCCAAGGATCCCAAATCGGCGGGCGGGCTCGGGATCACCATGTCCGCCTTCGGGACCATCCTCATGACCTGGGCGCTGGTCCAGACCATCGTCCCCGTCTTCACCGGCGGCCTCTCCGACCGTTACGGGTACAAGGAGACGATCTTCGTCTCCACCATCGTGAAGATCTCGGGCTACCTGGTGATGGGCTTCTTCGGGACCTACCAGGGCTTCTTCGCCGGCGCCCTGCTCCTGGCCACCGGCACCGCGATCTTCAAGCCGGGCATCCAGGGGACCCTGGTCAAGACCACGGACCGCACGAACAGCTCGGTGGCCTGGGGCGTCTTCTATCAGACCGTGAACATCGGCGGGTTCATCGGTCCCCTGGTGGCCGGGCTCATGCGAAAGATGGCCTGGCACAACGTCTTCTTCGCCTGCGCGGCGATCATCTGCCTCAACTTCCTGTTGCTCCTCACCTACAAGGAGGTGGGCAAGGAGGAGCGGCTGGAGCGGAACCGGCGGGTCAAGAGCGGGGAGATGAAGCGGGCCAGCCTGTTCGTCGAGTCCATCCACGAGCTCAAGAAACCCCACGTCTGGACCTATCTGGCCATCTTTTCCGGGTTCTGGTTCATGTTCAACGCGCTGTTCGACGTTCTCCCCGCCCACATCGACGACTGGGTCAACACCTCGGACATCGTCCACTCGCTCTTCGGCTCGGGGGGGACCACCAACCCGTTCATCAAGTTCTTCGTGGTCATGAATCCCTCGGGGACCGCCATCCAGCCCGAGGGCATGGTGAACCTGAACGCGGGTCTCATCATGACCACCGCCTTCCTCTTCGCCTACCTGGGGGGAAAGCTCCGCGCCACCACCAGCATGACCATCGGGACGCTCTTCGCGGCCACCGCGCTGTTCGTCTCCGGCCACTCCACCTCGGGTTGGGTCACGCTCTTCGGGATCGCCATCTTCTCGGTGGGCGAGATGCTCTCGAGCCCCAAGTTCAGCGAGTTCATCGGGAACTTCGCTCCCGCGGACAAGAAGGCCATGTACCTGGGCTTCTCCCAGATCCCCCTCGCCGTCGGCTGGACCCTGGAAGGGAAGCTCGGGCCCCAGCTCTACGACGTCTTCGCCTCCAAGGACCGGTTCGCCCGGGAGTTGCTGCTCCAGAAGGGCATGGTCCCCGACCTGGTGAGCAAGATCCCCCAGGGGGAGGCCTTCCAGAAGCTGGTGGATTTCACCGGCCAGAGCCCGGAGCAGCTGACCCGGATCCTCCACGACTCCCACAACGTCGGCATGGTGTGGGACATCATGGGGGTGATCGGGATCCTCTCCGCCCTGGGAATCTACCTGTACGGGCGCTGGGTCTTCGCGATGGTGAAGAAGAGCGCGCCTCCGACCGCGGCGGCGTAGCGGGGATCGTCGCGAGTCCGGGGCTCCTTGCGGGGGCCCCGGGGCTGCGGGTCGTTTCGGGGCCGCCGCACCGGTTCGAGGCCCCGGCGCGAAGGGGAACCCATGCCGTGAACAGGGCAAGCCGCATGCACGTGGCCGCGAGCCTCGCGGCCGTGCTGCTGATCCCGCTCGCGGGGTCCGCACCGGAGCCGGGTGCCCTCGGCGCACCGTCGATCTCGCACGCCTCATCGGGTGCTTTTCACGGGTTTCCGCCCAGTTCCCTGCGCTACTGCGGTCCGACTCCTCCCGGCGACTCGGATCGGAGCGGTCCGCCCGAGAGTTCCCGCGATCTCCACGTGTGACGACTGGAGTGTACCCGGGTATCCATCGCCCGCGGACCCACTTGCACCCGGGTGCAACATGTTCGCAATAAAGGGTTCGGAACAAAGAACCCGCGGTGCCGCTTGCGCCTCCGGG
>CAYRIJ010000122.1:8895-10592 GCA_964424285.1 uncultured bacterium | reverse complement strand
GTGCCCGACTCCTCAGGGGAGCCGCACCCGCTCCGCCCAGTTCACCTTGGGATGCCGCCGCAGGCTCTCGAGCACGGTATCGGACATCGGCGAGTCGAGGTTCAACAGGGTGTAGGCCTCGCCGATCCCGGGATCGCGCCCCCAGGCGATGTGGGCGATGTTGACCCCGGCATCGCCGAGAAGGGTCCCGATCGCGCCCACCACGCCCGGCACGTCGGGGTTCGAAAGGATCAGGATGTCGCCGGTGGCCGGGGCGTCGAGCCCCAGGCCCTCCCAGCGGGCCAGCCGGAGGTTCCCGGCCGCGGTCACCACCCCGGCCACCACCGCCGAGCGAACCGTCCCCTCCACCGAGACCTCGATCAGACCGGCGTGGTCCCCGGCTTCCCCGGAAGCCCGCTCCTCCACCGCAATGCCCAGCTCGCCGGCGGTGAGGCGGGCGTTCACGTAGTTCACCCCGCCCCCGCCGCGAACCGTTCGGAGGAGCCCCACCAGGACGGCGGAGACCACCGGGGTCCGGGGAAGCTCGGTGCAGTCGCCCCGGAAGTTCACCACCGCCCGGGCGAAGGGCGCTCCGGCGATCTGGGCGGCGAGGCTCCCCAGCCGCTCGGCGAGGTCCAGGTAGGGCCGCACCCGGGCGTAGAGCTCGGCGCTCAGGGCGGGGAGGTTGACCGCGTTCCGCACCTCGCCCCCCAGGAAGAAGTCGCGCACCTGCCCGGCGATCAGCACCGCCACCTGCTCCTGGGCCTCCTCGGTGGAGGCGCCGAGGTGCGGGGTGGCCACGACCTTCGGGTGTCCGATCAGGGGGTTCCCGGCGGGGGGTTCGGCCTCGAACACATCGAGGGCGGCCCCCGCCACCCCACCCGACTCCAGGGCCGCGTGGAGGGCGGCCTCGTCCACCAGCCCCCCCCGGGCGCAGTTCACCAGCACCGCGGTGGGTTTCATCGCCGCCAGCTCCGCCTCCCCGATCAGGTGGCGGGTCTCCGCGGTCAGGGGGCTGTGGAGGCTCACCACGTCGGCCCGGGCCAGGAGCTCGGGGAGATCCACCTTGCGGGCGTCGTGCTCGGCGGCCAGCGACTCGGTCACGAACGGGTCGGCGGCCAGGACCGACATCCCGAAGGACCGGGCCCGCGCCCCCACCTCCCGTCCGATCCGGCCGAACCCGACCAGGCCCAGGACCTTGCCCTGGAGCTCCCGCCCCAGAAAGCGCTTCCGGCTCCAGTTGCCTTCGGCCAGGTCCCGGTGGGCGGCGGGGACGTTCCGGAAGAGGGCGAGCATGAGCGCGAGGGTGTGCTCGGTGGCGGCGATGGAGTTCCCGCCCGGGGTGTTCATGACCGCGACCCCGCTCCGGGTGGCGGCGGGGACGTCGATGTTGTCCACGCCGGTCCCCGCCCGCCCCACCACGCGGAGCTTGGGGGCGGCGGCCAGGACCTCCGCGGTGACCCGGGTTCCGCTCCGGACCAGGAGGGCGTGGGCCTCGGCCACTTCCCTCAACAGGTCGTCCCCGGTCACCCCCGGACGCACCCGGAGGTCGAACACCGGATCGGCGGCGAGAACGGCCAGCCCTTCGGGGGCCAGCGAGTCGGTGACCAGGATGACGATGCGTTCGGAACTCCCCACCACGCGACGGGCTCCTTCCTTCGGTGGCCGGCTCTACGCCGGGCGACGGGCTACGGCGGGCGTCTCCACCCCGGGCGACG
>CAYRIJ010000122.1:6219-8795 GCA_964424285.1 uncultured bacterium | reverse complement strand
CCCATGTGGCCGAGCCGGAAGAGCTTCCCCTTCATCGGCTCCTGGCCGCCGGCGATCCGCATGCCGTGCTTCTCGCGGAGGAGCTTCACCAGCTCCCCGCCGTCCTGGCCGTCCGGCACGCGGACCGCGGTGAGCCCGTTCGAGGGCTTCTCGGCGAACAGATCGAAGCCCAGGGCCCCGACCGCCGCCCGGCAGGCCTCGGCGTGGCGGGCGTGACGGGCATGCACCGCCTCCAGACCCTCCTTCTCGATCAGCCGGATCGACTCCTCCAGGGCGAGCACCAGGGGCACTCCGGGGGTGAAGGGGGTGGAGTTCTTGTTCAGGGAGGCGCGGGCCCGGGCCAGGTCCAGGTAGAACCGCGGGAGCCCCGCCTTCTTGTTCCGCTCCCACGCCGCCTCGCTCAGGGTCACGAACGCCAGGCCGGGCGGGAGCATGAGACCCTTCTGGGACCCGGTCACCGCCGCCCCCAGGCCCCAGGCGTCGAAGGCCACCGGGTGGATGCCCAGCGAGGTCACCACGTCGGCGAGGACGAGCTTCCCGCGCTCGCGGGCGGCGGCGGCGATCCCCTCCAGATCGTGGAGCGCGCCGGTCGAGGTCTCGCTGTGGGTCACGCAAAGGACCGAGGCCGAGGCCGCCTCCTTGTCCAGGAAGTGGGTCACCTCCCCGGCCTCGAAGGAGGCGCCCCAGGGGCGGGCCAGCTCCACCGTCTTGAGCCCGTAGGCCCGGGCGATGCCCAGCCAACGCTCCCCGAACTTCCCCGCGTTCAGAACCGCCACCGTCTCCCCGGGAGAGGCCACGTTCACCAGCGCCGCCTCCAGCCCCGCGCTTCCGCTGGCGGTCAGGGTGAGCACGGGCTGGCGCGTCCCGAAGAGCCGCATGAGTCCGGCGGTGGCGCGGGCCAGCACGGTCTGGAACTCGGAGGTCCGATGGTGCAACGCGGGCCGCGCCAGGATCTCCCGCACCGATTCGGGGAGGGGGGTGGGGCCCGGGGTGTACAGGCGCTCCTCTTTGACTGCCACGACGTGAAAACCTCCGGAAGGGGCGCACACCGGCCCGGCGATGCCGCCCGACGAAGCGGGCAGGCCGGGGCCGGCAAGCTCAGCCGATGAGTATACGGAACCGGGGGGGGCTTTGTCTCGGCGGGTTGCGGCCCGGCCGTCCGGGTCGGGGGTGATGAGGACCCCGGAAGCGGCCCGGCCCGGCATCCCGGCCGCCGGCGAGGGGGGAAAGAACGAGGCCCCGGACCTGGGTAGGGTCCGGGGCCTCGATTCTCGATTCGGCCTAGCTTGCGGAGCGGAGGCTTAGATCTTCTTCCGGCGACGGGCCGCGGCGGCTCCACCGCCCAGGAGACCGAATCCGAGAAGCATGAGGGTGGCCGGCTCCGGAACGGCCAGAGGGCCGTCCACTTCACCGGTTCCCGAGGCGGTGAACCGGGTCAGGTACCCGTTGTTCGATCCGAAGTTGCCGAAGGTGTTGCTCGAGAACGAGACGTCCACCGGGGTGCCGATGACCAGCCCGTAGGGCAGGTTCTGTCCGGTGAGGCTGGTGGTCCGGGCCGATCCCCCGATGGTCAGGGCGGTTCCGTTCCAGGTGATCTGGACGGGTTCGCTGAACTGGAGGCCCACGCCGCCGGACCCGCCGTTGGTCAGGACGTCGAAGCCGAACACCGGGAACGGTCCCCCGCTCTGGACCACCCCGCCGGCCGCCGGGATGTCGGTGACGTTGGGGATGTACAGGTCGGCGAAGATGTCGGAGTTCAGGATGGGACCGGCGAGGCTCCCGTCCACCAGGAAGCTCATGGCGTCGAGGGCGTCGGCGTTGGCCGTGCTGCCGCCGCCGGACGCGGTGTTGGCCCCGCCCTGGTCGTAGATGGCGTTGCCGTCGTAGGCGATGTCCAGACCCTGGAACTGGATCTGGAGGATGGAGGCCGAGGCCACGGCCGGGGCCACCGCCAGCGCGATGAAGATGGTCGTAAGTAGAAGCTTTTTCATGACTTTGAACTCCTTCGGTATGCCGAACCGATTCGATGTTGAATAACCGCTCCATGGAAATACCATGGAGTGACCCAGCCCCTTGTAAGAGCAGGAACCGTGCCCGGACAAACCCGCGTTCCCGGCTCCTGATTTAAGACCATATTAATCATTGATTTACGGGGGCGTCAAGACCGCGGCCCGGACGGTTGCCCGCGACGCACCGAGCGATAAACCGTCAGCAATCTCGACACGCCAGGAGTCCCCGGATAACCCACTGAAATCAAACGAGTTAAAAACGAGGGGGTTCCGAGCGGGTGGCTTTCCCTGACAGGGTGACATCTTCCCGGGCAATTTATTGATACGAAGCCGGTTACGGCGTGGATGCCGGGCCGCCGCCCCCTGGTTTCGTCGGGAACCCGACGATTCCCGCAGCCGGGTTGAAATCCCGTCTCAGGCCCGGCGGCCGGGATCGTCGGCCACGCCGGGGTTGCCGCCGGAGACGGCAAAGAGCCTCGGGGACGTCGGCCGGGAACCCGGCCGCCGGGGCCGCCGATAACGCCGGGGTTGCCGCCGGAGACGGCAAAGAGCCTTGGGGACGCCGGC
>CAYRIJ010000122.1:0-6209 GCA_964424285.1 uncultured bacterium | reverse complement strand
GGTTTTCGGGAAGGTGGTGACCGTCCCCGCCGGATCCCCGGGCCCGGAAGCGGATCGAGGCCGGAGCGGAGGGCCCCGGCCTCGAATGGGTGTCGCCAGCGGACGCACGACGTCAGCGATTAATGACGGGTGTAGGGCCTCGACACCGGGGGGGCCGGGGCGGTCCGGGGGGACTCCGCCGGCTCGCCGGATCCGGGCAGGTGGTCGAGGGCGTGCTCCAGCACCTCGTCCATGTGCTCCACCGGGATGAAGGTCAGGCTCCGCCGGACCGCGGCGGGGATCTCCACCAGGTCCTTGGCGTTGGCCTTGGGAATGATGATCGTGACCGCGCCGGCCCGCTTGGCCGCCACCACCTTCTCGGTGAGGCCGCCGATCGGGAGCACGGTCCCGCGGAGGGTGATCTCGCCGGTCATCGCCACCTCGGGCCGGGTGGGAATGCCGGTCAGGGCGGATATCAGGGCCACCGCCATGGTGATTCCCGCCGAGGGCCCGTCCTTGGGGATCGCCCCTTCGGGCACGTGGATATGGATGTCGATGTCCTGGTAGAACCACTTGTCCAGTCCCCAGGCCTCGGCGTTCTTCCGGGCGTAGGTCATGGCCGCCACCCCGGACTCCCGCATCACGTCCCCCAGCTTCCCGGTCAGGTTCAACGTTCCTTTCCCGGGAACGGTGGTGACCTCGATGGTCATGACGTCGCCGCCGGCCTCGGTCCAGGCCAGGCCGTTGGCCACCCCCACCCGGTACTGCCGTTCCAGGGGGCTCTCCAGGTACCGGGGGGGCCCCAGATAGGAGGCGAGCTTCTGGGGAGTGACCTTGATCGGGAGCTTGGAGGAGGCCTCGGCCTTCTTCCGCGCCACCTTCCGGGACACCGCCCCGATCTCGCGCTCCAGGTTCCGCACGCCCGCCTCGCGGGTATAGGCGGAGATGATCGTGTTCAGCGCGGCGTCGCTCAGGGTGAGATCGCCCTTCGCCAGCCCGCTGGCCTCCATCTGCTTCGGGACCAGGAAATGCTTGGCGATGGCCAGCTTCTCGTCGGCCAGGTAGCCCGGAAGCTCGATGATCTCCATGCGGTCCAGGAGCGGCGGCGGGATGGCCGGCCGGTAGTTGGCGGTGGTGATGAAGAGCACGTGGGAGAGGTCGAAGTCCACTTCCAGGTAGTGGTCGTTGAAGGAGAAGTTCTGCTCGGGGTCGAGGACCTCCAGGAGCGCGGCCGCCGGGTCCCCCCGCCAGTCCGAGCCCAGCTTGTCCACCTCGTCGAGCAGGATGAGCGGGTTCACCACCCCGGCCCGTTTCATGGCCTGGATGATCCGTCCGGGCATGGAGCCGATGTAGGTGCGACGGTGCCCGCGGATCTCCGCCTCGTCCCGCACCCCGCCCAGGGACATGCGCACGAAACGGCGGCCCATGGAGCGGGCGATGGACTTGCCGAGGGAGGTCTTCCCCACCCCGGGCGGGCCCACCAGGCAGAGGATCGGGCCCTTGATGCGGCCCGACAGCTTCACCACCGCGAGGTACTCCAGGATCCGCTCCTTCACCTTCTTCAGGCCGTGATGGTCCTCGTCCAGGATCTTCCGCACCTCGGCCAGGTCGAGGTTGTCGTCGCTCCGCTTCTTCCACGGCACCGCCACCAGCCAGTCCAGGTAGGTGCGGAGAACCGTGGCCTCGGGGGACATGAACGACATCTTGCCCAGCCGGTCCAGCTCCTTCTCCGCCTTTTCCCGCACTTCCTTGGGCATCTGCGCCTTCTTGATCAGGCGCTCCAGCTCCTCCAGCTCGCCGGCGAACTCGTTCTGGTAGCCCAGCTCCTTGCGGATCGCCTTGAGCTGCTCGTTGAGGTAGAACTCCTTCTGGTTCTTGTGAACCTGGGAGCGCACCTGGCCCTCGATCTTCCGCTCCAGCTTCACGATCTCGAGTTCGGAGTGGAGGATCTGGCTCAGGTGGTTCAACCGGTCGTTGACCGACTCCAGCTCCAGGATCTCCTGCTTGGCCGAGACCTTGATCTGGAGGTGGCTGGCCACGGTGTAGGAGAACACCACCGGATCGGTGATGTTGTTGACGGTGAGGAGCACCTCGTCGGAGATGCGCCGGTTCAGGTGGACGTACTCGTTGAAGGCCCCGGCCACCGCGCGCATCAGGGCCTCGAGGTGAGCCCCCTCCTCGGGCTCCTCCTCCAGGATCCCCACCCGGGCCAGGTAGTAGTCGTCGGCGTTCAGGAAGCGCCGGACCCGGGCCCGGGAGAGCCCCTCGACCAGGACGCGCAGCGTGCCGTCGGGGAGCCGGAACAGCTGGAGCACCCGCACCACCGTTCCCAGCCGGTACATGTCCTCCTTCTGGGGATCCACCACGTCGGGCCGCTTCTGGGCGGTGGCGAAGAGGATGCGGTTGCCGGCCACCGCCTCCTCGATGGCGTTGACCGAGGGCACGCGGCCCACCAGGAGCGGGACCGTCATGTGGGGAAAGAGCACCACGTCCCGGAGCGGGAGCAGGGGGAGCTTTTCCTCGATGTCGATGATCTCGCCGTCGCGTTCGATTCGCATGGTTCAGGTCCTGTCGTGGTGCGGGTCAGGGAGAGCGCCGTCGGCCGCCATCATACGGCAAGGCCGGAGCCCCGTCAGGGTCCGGCCCGAAGCCGAGTGGCGGACACCGATTGTCCGGCCGGGAGCGAAGCGGAGGGTTCAAGCCCCCTTCTTCTTGCTCTCCCGGCTCCAGGTGATGATGGGCTGGCCCTTGTTCAGGATCACCTCCGGAGTGATCTCCAGATGGGTGATCCCTTCCTGGGAGGGAGTGTCGTACATGATCTCGAGCATGGTCTCCTCGAGGACGGCCCGGAGGCCGCGCGCCCCCGTCCCCCGCTCCATGGCCAGGTGGGCCACCGCCCTGAGCGCCGCCTCGGTGAAGTTCAGCTCCACCCCTTCCATCTCGAAGAACTTGCGATACTGCTTGCTGATGGCGTTCTTGGGCTTGGTGAGGATCTCCACCATGGCCTTCTCGTCGAGGCTGTCGAGGCTGGCCACCACCGGGAGCCGCCCCACCAGCTCCGGAATGAGGCCGTAGCGGAGCAGGTCCTCGGGCTCGACCTGGGCCAGGATCTCGCCCAGGTTCCGCTCTTCCTTGCTCTTGATGTTGGCGCCGAAGCCCATCTCGCGGCGTCCGATCCGGCGCTCCACGATCCGCTCCAGGCCCTCGAAGGCTCCGCCGCAGATGAAGAGAATGTCCTTGGTGTTGACCTCGATGTACTTCTGCTGGGGGTGCTTCCGCCCGCCCTGGGGCGGCACGTTGACCACCGTTCCCTCGAGGATCTTGAGGAGCGCCTGCTGCACGCCCTCGCCGGAGACGTCCCGGGTGATGGACGGGTTCTCGCTCTTCCGCGCGATCTTGTCGATCTCGTCGATGTAGGCGATCCCGTGCTCCGCGTTGACCAGGTTGAAGTCGGCGGCCTGGAGCAACCGCACCAGGATGTTCTCCACGTCCTCGCCCACGTAGCCCGCCTCGGTGAGACAGGTGGCGTCCACGATGGCGAAGGGGACCTTGAGGATCCGGGAGAGGGTCTGGGCCAGAAGGGTCTTCCCGGTCCCGGTGGGTCCGATGAGGAGGATGTTGGACTTCTCCAGCTCCACGTCGTCCTTGATCGGGGGGCTGAAGATGCGCTTGTAGTGATTGTAGACCGCCACCGCCAGCGTCTTCTTGGCGCCGTTCTGGCCGATCACGTACTCGTCGAGGATGCGCTTGATCTCGGCGGGCTTGGGGAGACCCTCGCGGCCCGCCGGAAGATCGCGGTCGGCCTCGCCGTCCAGAATGTCGTTGCAGAGCTTGACGCACTCGCTGCAAATGTAGACCGACGGGCCGGATACGAGGCGACTGACCTCATCCTGTCCGCGTCCGCAAAACGAGCATTTGATCGGGTGTGGTGTGGACACTCGCTTCTTCATCCGTTCCTCTTCGGGGTCCTCGGCAACCGACCGTGAGCCCTTTGGTTATCGGACTAACCGGTCGCTCTCTTAGCGATTACCTCATCAACAATACCGTATTCCTTGGCCTGATCCGCGGACATGAAGAAGTTGCGGTCGGTGTCCTTCTGGATCCGGTCCAGGTCCTGTCCGGTATGGTGGACGAGGATCTGGTTCAGGCGGTCCCGGATGGTGAGGATCTCCTTGGTGTAGATCTCCACGTCCGACGCCTGCCCCTGGGTTCCCCCCAGCGGTTGGTGAATCATGACCCGGGCGTTGGGGAGCATGGAGCGCTTCCCCTTGGCTCCGGCGCAGAGGAGCAGGGCCCCCATGCTCGCCGCCTGCCCCATGCAGGTGGTGGCCACGTCCGGCTTGATGAACTGCATGGTGTCGTAGATGCCCAGCCCGGCGGTCACCGACCCCCCGGGGCTGTTGATATAAATGTGGATGTCCTTGTCCGGATCTTCGTGCTCCAGGAAGAGGAGCTGGGCGATCATGAGGTTGGCGACGACGTCGTCGACCACGGTGCCCAGGAAGATGATCCGGTCCTTCAGCAGCCGGGAGTAGATGTCGTAGGCCCGTTCACCCCGGGCCGACTGTTCGATGACGATGGGTACGAGGGACATCAGGCCGTTTCCTCCACTTCGCCGGGGACCGTCCGAGCCACGGTCACGTCGGCCTTTTCCGAGAGTCTATCGAGAACTCGCCGCCGGAACAAATCATCTCGCAGGCGCTCCAGGTCGCCTTCCTTCCTGATCCGGGCCTTGACCTTCTCCACCGGCTGGCCTTCCCGCTCGGCGTAGGACGAAAGCTCCTTGTCGAGGTCCTCCTCGGTCACCTCGATCCCTTCCTGCCGCCCCACCGATTCCATGAGGATGTCCATGCGGTACTGGCGCTCCACGTGGCTCCGGTACTGCTCCCGCATCCGCGATTCCTCGTCGGGAGGCATGTTGGGGTTTTCCTTCCCCGCCCGTTCCATGATCCGGTCCAGGGTGGACTCCACCACTCCCCGGGGAAGATCGAACGGGTTCAGCTCCAGGAGCCGGTTCACGAGATTCGACTCCAGTTCCTGCATCGAGCGCATGCGGGATTCGGCCTCGTGGTTCAGGCGGATGCGCGACTTCAGGTCCTCCAGGGTGGCGTCCTCGGTCCCGAGGACCTTCTTGGCGAAGGCGTCGTCCAGGGCGGGCCAGATCTTCTCCTGCACCTTTCCCACCGTCACGTGGAACCGCCGGGAGGACCCGGCCAGCTTCTCGTCCGGATAGTCCGCCGGATAGTCCAGGGGGATCTCCTTCATGTCGCCGACCACGGTCCCCATGAGCTCGCGATTGAACGCTTCCGGCGTCCGCGTGCTTCCCAGCTCCAGGGATACCTCCACCGGCTCCTGTTCCGGATCGGACTTCCCCGAAGCGTCCAGCTCCCGGTAGCGGACCACGACCACGTCCCCGCCGTGGGCGGGCCGGTCCACCTCCTCCAGGTCCGCGTTCTGATCCCGGAGGTGGTCCAGGGTGCGGTTCAGATCCTCCTCCTGAATGTCGGGTTGTTCGCGGGTGAGCTTGAGCCCTTCGTAGCCCGTAATTTCAACCTGGGGCATGACCTCCACCGTGGCGGTGAAGACCAGGGGCTGGCCGGGGTTGAACTTGAGGTCCGAAATGCGGGGGTCGCCCAGGGGCTTGAGCTCGGCATCCTTGAGCGCCCCGTCGAGGGCGTCGGGGATCACCCGGCGGAGCACCTCCCCCTCGATGTCGTCCCCGAGATGCTTGCGGGCCAGCTCGGCCGGGACCTTGCCCTTGCGGAAGCCGGGGAGCACCAGGCGGCGCCGGTACTCCTCCACCACGCGGTCCAGTTCCCGGTCCACCACCTCGGACTCCACCTCGATCTCCAGGACCCGCTTCCAGGCCGGCTCTTCCTTGACGTTCACCTTCATGACGGCTCGTATCTCCTTAAACCAATGCAAATCAAAGGATTACAGACTTCTGCGGGGGAGCGGCCGGCGCCTTCCCCCGCCCCCCCCAGCGACCCGTCCGAGGCCTCGGCGCCCAACCTCCCGGCGACCCGGACGTGGTGCGAGAGGGGGGACTCGAACCCCCACGGGTTTCCCCACTGGAACCTAAATCCAGCGCGTCTGCCAGTTCCGCCACTCTCGCGCGCGGGGGGCGAGACGGAGAACGGGGGAGTATACCACGCCCCGGCGGAGGGGTCCGGGGGGGACCGGGGGTGGTCCGAGAGCGTGAACTTGTATCCGGCGCAGAAGTCGGGGCA
>CAYRIJ010000121.1:0-10609 GCA_964424285.1 uncultured bacterium | reverse complement strand
GGCCGGTTCCGGTACCCGGGTACACCGCCGCCCGGTCAAAGGGAGTGCGGTGCCGTCCGGGCGATTTCCTCCCGACCAAACGTGACGCTCAGCCACCCGAGTACCCGGGTACACCGCCGCCAGCCCGAAGGGAGTGCGGTTCCGTCCGGGCGATTTTCCCCCGACCGAACGTGACGCTCAGCCACCCGAGTACCCGGGTACACCGCCGCGCGGCGAACGCGCCCCACGCCGGACCCCACGCCCCCGGCTCAGCGGTCGAAAATGACGTTCAGGCTGCCAAGGTCCGTGGGGGGAACGGTGCCGGCGAGGAATTCCTGGAATTCCGGTGAGTAGCCGTGCCGGCGGTTCGGCCACCACACCTGCTGGACACCCCGGCTGTGGTAGTACTTCCGGAGCAGGGTCTCCCACCCCACCCACTGGCCCTTCTTTAGAATCCCCGATTTCTTCTGGTACCACGCGTTCTCGGTCAGCTTGAGGAACGAGAAGAGGAAATAGTGCGCGATGATCCGCTCTTCGCGGGTGGCCGCGTCCCAGTCCGCCACCGCCCGGAAAACCGCGGATCCAAGCTCGGGGGATTCGATGTCGGGAACGTTGATGGCGGAGATGGCCGCGGCCGGTGAATCCACCGCCAGGGTTCGCTGGGACTTCGTGTTCTACCGGATGCTCACGATCAGAACCAGCAGGGTGAGGGTGACCGAGAGGGCACCGATGATCTCGGCGATTCCGACCAGGTAGTCCAAAGTCATCGACGTCGCCTCCGTCCGCCCGACTTACGGCGGCCGGGCGTTCGCCGGGCCCCTACTACTGGCCCGGCTCCGCGGGGGTCTCGGCTCCGCCGGCGTCGTCGCCGGGGACGGGATAGTCGTGCCACTCCTCGATCACCCAGCGCTCCCCGGAATGCTTCCCTCCCGCCGGAGCCATGACCAGCTCCTGGCGGTTCAGGGTGACTTTCATGGGCTCCTTGTTCCGGACCAC
Organism: uncultured bacterium; assembly: GCA_964424285.1. GTDB lineage: Bacteria > Eisenbacteria > RBG-16-71-46 > JABDJR01 > JABDJR01 > CAVSKL01. The sequence continues at coordinate 9,634 of CAYRIJ010000121.1, read as the reverse complement.
CACCGACATCTCGCCGCCGGCGATCGGGACCACCATCCAGCCCTGGTGGTCGGGGTCGGGTTGGGCGGGGCCGGCCTGCAAGCTATAGGAGAGGCTCACCACGTCCTGGGTCTTGAAGAGGTTGCTGGTGGCCACCACCTCCTCTTCCTTCCCCCACCCCAGGACGTCGGCGGAGTCGGCGCCGGCGGGCTCGAAGTAGTAGCGGAAGTCGTCGGCCAGGAGCGAGGCGTAGAGGCTGTCGTCGCGGGTCTGGTAGGCGTGCATGATGCCCTCCACCACCTTCTCCGGTGAGGAGGCCCAGACCGCCTCGGGGTCGGCCGGTTGTTTCTCGCTCTTCCTGCCGCACCCCACGACCAGAAGGGTCGCACCCAGAAGAAAGATGACCCATCGCTTCATGAACGTTCCTTTTCGGCCGACCCGGCCAGGTAACCTCGGAGCGCGGCCAGGGCCCGCCCGCGGTGGCTCAACCCGTGCTTTTCCTCCGCGCTCATCTCGGCGAAGGTCCGCCCCGTCTCGTCCGCTTCGAAGAGGGGATCGTAACCGAACCCCGCCGTCCCCCGTTTTCCGGTGGTGATGCGGCCGCGGACCGAGCCCTCGAAAACCCGCTCCGGCTCCCCCGGGGTCACCAGGGCGATCACGCACCGAAAAGCCGCCCCCCGTCGTTCCCGGGGCACCCCGGCAAGGTCGGCCAAGAGTTTAGCGCAATTGGCCGCCGAATCCCCCTCCGGACCGGCGTATCGGGCGCTCCGGACCCCCGGGAGCCCCTCCAGGGCGTCCACGAAGAGACCGGTGTCGTCGGCCAGGGTGGGAAGCCCTCCGGCCCTCGCCCCCGCCCGGGCCTTCTTGAGGGCGTTGGCCTCCAGGGTCTCCCCGTCCTCCTCCACCTCGGCCGGCCAACCGACATCCTCCGGGGAAACCACCTCGATCCCGGTTCCGGCCAGGATCTGGCGGATCTCCTCCAGCTTGTGCCGGTTTCCGGTGGCGGCCAGGATTCGCGGGATCCGCACCGCGCTCACTCCCGGGGCCGGCCCGGAATTCCCAGGGCCTCGCACTGGAGCCGGTAGAGCTCTTGGCAGCCCGTCCCGGCCAGGTCCAGCATCCGGTCCAGGGCCTCCCGGTCGAAGGGAAGCCCCTCGGCGGTACCCTGCACCTCCACGAAGCGGCCGACCCCGGTCTGGACCACGTTCAGGTCCACGTCGGCCCGGGAGTCCTCCTCGTAGCAGAGATCGAGGACCACCTCGGACTTCAACATCCCCACGCTCACCGCCGACACCAGGTCCCGCATGGGGTGGTAGGGGATTTTCTCCTGGTTCACCAACCAGGTGAGCGCCTGGTGGAGGGCCACGCAGGCCCCGGTCACCGAGGCCGTCCGGGTCCCCCCGTCCGCCTCGAGCACGTCGCAGTCCAGGATCACCGTGCGGTCGCCCACGCTCTTCAAATCGGTCACCGCCCGGAGCGAGCGCCCGATCATGCGCTGGATCTCCTGGGTCCGCCCTCCCTGGCGCCCCTTGGCCGCTTCGCGGTTCATGCGGTCGGTGGTGGATCGGGGAAGCATGCCGTACTCCGCGGTCACCCATCCCCGGCCGGAGCCCTTGAGAAACATCGGCACCCGTTCGTCCACCGAGGCCGCGCACAGCACCACCGTCTCCCCCACCGTGATCCGCGCCGAGCCCTCGGCGTTCCGGAGCACTCCGGTCTCGATCCGGGTGGGGCGGAGCTGGGCGGCCGTTCTTCCGTCGCTTCGGGTCATGGTGTCTCCTCCTCGGAGGCGCCGGCCGCCCCGCGTTGGTTGTCGACGGCTCCGGGCGCGCCCTCGTCCGCCGGGCGGCCGTTCTCCGCCGCCGGCCGGTCGTACCACGGGATGTCGGACTGGTTGACCGGCTCCACCCGTCCGAGAATCGCCTCGCCCAGGAAGCGGCGCCCCTCGGCGTGGAATCGCTCCGGCTGGTCGCTCACGAAGAACCGGTGCCGCGCCGGGGCCTCGGCGGGCGGTGCGAGAAGGTCCAGGCCGGCGAGGTGGGCGGAGACCTCCTCCGCCACCGCATCCCCGGAATCGATCAGGCTCACCCCTTCCCCCATCACCTCGCCGATCACGCTCCGGAGCAGCGGGTAGTGGGTGCAGCCCAGGATCACGCTGTCCACCCCGGCGTCGCGAAGGGGAGCCAGGTACTCCTCGGCCACCCGGCGGGTCACCGGGTGGTCGATCCAGCCCTCCTCCACCAGCGGCACGAAGAGCGGGCAGGCGGCCGAGGTCACCACGACGCCCGGACGCCGGCGGGCCAGCGCGGCATCGTAGCACCCGGAGCCCACGGTGGCTCGGGTGCCGATCACCCCCACGCGCCCGTTCCGGGTGGTCTCGACCGCGCGCGCGGCGCCGGCCTCCACCACTCCGAGGACCGGCACCGAGGCCTCGGCGATGAGCGCGTCCAGGGCCAGGGCCGACGCGCTGTTGCAGGCCACCACCAGGGCCTTGATCCCGAAGTGCTGGAGGAAGCGCAGCGCCTCCACCGAGAGCCGGGTCACCGTGGCCTTGGACTTGTTTCCGTAGGGGAGCCGGGCGGTGTCCCCGAAGTAGATCAGCCGCTCCGCGGGGAGACGCCGCGCCAGGGCATGGACCACGGTAAGCCCGCCCAGGCCCGAGTCGAACACCCCGAGCGGGGAGCCGGCTACCACGCGCTCACCTCCAGCACCGGTCCCGGGCGCAGGTGCTCTCCCCACCGCACCAGGGGCTGCCCGTTCACCAGCAGCCGGAGGCGCTCCACCCCGTCCAGGTTCTCGGCCAGGGTGCGGGTCAGGGCCGAGAGCTTCAACCGCTCCTCCAGGATCCCGTCCGCCCGGACGTCCCGGATGGCCTGGTCGAAATCGAGCACCGCCTCGCCGTGTCCGTCCTCGAAGAAGTGAAGGAGCTTCACCCTCTCGGGAAGCGCGGGCCGGGTTCCCTCCCCCGGCTCCGACAGGAACGCCACCAGCTCCTCGGCCAGGGCCTTCCGGTCCGAGCCGGCGAGCACCTCCCGCTCGCGCGGGGCCAGCTTGAGGGAGTCGGGATCCAGGTAGTACACGGTCACCGCCTGCAGCGCGGTCCCCCGTTCGCTCAGATCGAGGCGGTACCGCAGGCTCTGGGGTTCCCGGATGAGCCGCACGCTCACGAAGAGCGCCACCGCGGCGATCACCACCGCCGCGCTTCCCGCGATCCACCAGGCGCGCCGGGAGAGCTTCACCGTCCCTCCTCCCCGGAGAGGAGGTAGAGCCGGAGCCCCTCCACGATCCCGTCCGCGGCCCGGTCGAGCATCGCGTCGTTCACGGTCGCGTCGCCGTCCCCCATCCCCAGTTCCAGGAGCACCGCCGGCATGGTCGCCCCCTGGAGCTGGGCCAGGTCCTCGGCCCGCACCCCCTCCACGTCCTGGCCCAGCCGTCCGGCCACCGCGTCGACCACGGTCCGGGCGAGAAGACGGCTCGAGGCGATGTACGGGACCTGGCCGGAGGCGAAGGAGTGGAAGCCCAGGGTGGCCAGCTCCGACGGCACCGTTCCCTCCTGCCGCTCCAGCTCGGCCACGAAGGCCGCGGGGCCCCCGGGCCGGTCATGAATGTGGATGGAGAGCAGCACGTCGGCGTGATTCCGGTCGGCGATCCCCGCCCGCGCCGCCGCGTCGGGGTCGGTGGTCTCGTCCCGGGTGAGGACCGGGTCCACTCCCAGGTCCTCGCGGAGCCTCGCCGCCACCCGAAGGCAGAGGTCGTAGGCCAGCTCGGCCTCGGTCCTGTCGCCGATCCGCGCCCCCGGGTCCCCCGCGCCGTGACCGGGGTCCAGGGCGGCCACCCGGAGCGAGGCGGGGACCAGGTCCCGGGCGGTGGTGAACCGCCGAAGCGTCCCTTCGCGGAGATCGCGCTCGTCGGTGCCCAGGAACACCTGCAGGGTCCGGTCGTTCGGGGTGGAGATCCGGTACCCCACCGCGCCGCTTCCCGGCGAGAAGCTCACCTCGAGGCCGTCGGGCAGGTTCCGTACGCGAAGCCCCTGGAACCACTCGTGCTCGCCGGGAAGGGGGTAGAGAAGCGGGTCGTACTCCAGGCCGCCGATCCGGAGCACGAAGGAGGCGCGCTCGGACCGGGTGAGATCGTAGCGGATGGGAACGTCCGCGCTCAGGGAGAGCCGGAAGCCGTCGGGAACGGGATCGATCCTCGCCCCGGTCACCACCCCCTCGTGCTTGGAGGCGGAGAGCCGTTTCCGTTCCCGGGAGTAGACGAGCGGCAGCTCCACCCAGGGCCGGGGTTGGCCGTCCTCGGCCACCAGGAGATCCAGGGGAAGCATCATGCGCCCTTCCCACAGGAAGGCGGCCCCGGGGAGATGGACCAGGTGGTCCCCGTCCACCACCGCGATATCGGAGCCGTCGGTCACCGCCACCTCGTGGCGGGGAAGGCCGAGGGTCAGGCGCCCCAGCTCGGGCCGCCAGTACTGGACCGCGTCCAGGAGCACGGCCAGGTCGGTGCCCGAGAGGTAGAGCACCCCGTCGCGCTCCCATCCGGTGGCCATCCGGGGCGCCCCGCGAACCGGAATGATCTGGAGCCGGGAGGGAATGGAGCCGGGAGGCGGTTCGGCGGACGCGCGCCCGGCGAAGAGCCCCAGCGCGGCGGCGATCAGCCCGGCGCACAGCGCCCCCGTTCCGAGGCCTCGGGAGGCGGTCACCGCGCCTTCCGACTCATGGCGCGCGCCATTTCCCGCTCGGCGTCGCGTTTGGCCAGGTCTTCACGCTTGTCGTGCGTCTTCTTCCCCTTGGCCAGCCCCATCTCCACCTTGGCCCACCCCCCGCGAAAGTAGATGCGGAGCGGGATCAGGGTCAGCCCCTTCTCCTTGATCTTCCCGATCAGGCGGCGGATCTCCCGGCGCGACAGGAGGAGCTTTCGCCGGCGGAGCGGGTCGTGGTTGGCCCGGTTCCCGTGATCGTAGGGGCTCACGTGCAGGTTCAGGAGCCAGACCTCCCCGTCCTCGACGGTCGCGTAGGCGTCCCCGAGGTTGGCCCGGCCGTTTCGGAGCGACTTGACCTCGGTTCCGGTCAGCACGAGTCCCGCCTCCACCGTCTCCAGGATGTGATAGAGGTGCCTGGCCTTCCGGTTCTGGGCCACATTCTTGATCTCGCCCTTGGGCCCGGGACCGGGGGTCCGGGGACCGGACGGGTGCTCTGCCACGGTTCGCCTCTCTCCGGCGGTTTGGTGCAGCCCGGGATCCGAAGGCCGCCGGGGACACCCGGGCACGGGCGGGGCGGATCCCCGGGTCCGGCCCGGACGGAAAACCTTACCGGTCGCCGGGTTCGGGGGCAAGCGGGCGGTTTTCGCGGGGTTTGGCGGATTCCCGCCCCGGAGTCGGGCCGGGGGCCGGCATTCGAACCCCGCCGGCGGTTTCCGAGGATTGACACCGGCGTCACGGGAGGATACGCTCTTTCGTCCCTGATTGATTGGCAGCGGAAGTGGCGGAATTGGTAGACGCGCTGGGTTCAGGGTCCAGTGGTGGCAACGCCGTGGGGGTTCAAATCCCCCCTTCCGCACCATCATCCACCTCTCGTCCACCCGGAGACGCCTCGCTCCGGAAGTCGCCCGACGCCCGATTTGAAACGAACCCATCGCCCCCTCACCGTAGCCGCCCTCCTCCTCGGCATGTTCATGGCCGCGGTGGAGCTGACCATCGTCTCCACCGCCATGCCCTCGGTGATCGGGGACCTCGGCGGCATCCGCCACTACTCCTGGGTCTTCACCGGCTACCTCCTGGCCTCGACCCTCACCGTCCCCCTGTACGGGAAGCTGGCCGACCTCTACGGCCGGAAACCCATCATGCTCTTCGGGACCGCCCTGTTCCTGATCGGTTCCACCGCCAGCGGCCTCTCCGGTTCCATGAATCAGCTCATCGTCTTCCGGACGATCCAGGGGCTCGGCGCGGGGGCCATGCAGCCGGTGGCGCTCACCATCGTGGGCGACATCTTCAACCTGGAGGAACGCGCCCGCATGCAGGGGCTCTTCGGCGCGGTGTGGGGCCTGGCGGGGCTGGTGGGGCCGGTCCTGGGCGGGCTGATCGTGAAGACCCTGTCCTGGCACTGGGTGTTCTTCGTGAACATCCCCTTCGGGCTCTCCTCGGCGGTGTTGCTGGTGATCGCGCTTCACGAGAACGTGGAGCGCCGCCGCCACGTGTTGGACCTGGGCGGCGCGGGGCTCCTGGCCGGGGCGGTGGTGGCGCTCCTCCTCGGCTCGGGCTCCCGGAACCTGGTCCTCCCCCTCGCCGTCGCCGGGATCTTCTTCGCGCTCTTCATCGCCGTGGAGCGGCGGGTGGCCGAGCCGATCCTGCCGCTGGACCTCTTCCGCCTTCCGGTGATGGCGGTAGGAAGCCTGGCCGGGATCCTGATCGGGGGCGCGATGCTGGCCGCGGTCACCTATGTGCCCCTCTTCGTCCAGGGGGTGCTGAAGGGCTCCCCCACCCAGGCCGGAAGCGCCATCACCCCGATGGTGATCGGCTGGCCGATCGCAAGCGCGCTCGGAGGGCGGGTGCTCCCCCGGGTGGGCTATCGTCCGCTCATCTGGCTCGGCTTGACCCTGTCCCTGGGGGCCTCGATCGGTCTCGCCCTCACCACCCGGCCGGGCATGGGGCTCACCGGGGTCCGCTGGTCCATGGCCGCCTTCGGGGCGGGCCTCGGCTTCGCCAACACCGCGCTCCTGATCGCGGTCCAGACCAGCGTGGCCTGGAAGCAGCGCGGGGTGGCCACCGCCAGCACCATGTTCTTCCGGAGCATCGGGGGGGCGCTGGCCATCGGGGTCACCGGCGGGGTGCTGGCGCGGGCCCTGGCCGCGGATCCCTCGATTCCGGTGGAGGCGGCCAACCAGCTTCTCGGCCCGGCCCACGGGCGCAGCCTCTCCCCCGACGTCCTGCATCGCCTGGCCGAGGCGTTGACCCACGGCCTGGACCGGGTCTTCTGGATCATCTGCGCCCTGGCCGCCGGCGCCCTCATCTCGACCTTCTTCTTCCCCAGGCTCTCCACCCGGATGGACGGGGATGGCGAGGTGGCGGGGACCGTCCCGGCGTCCGCCGAGTAGCTCCGGACCCCGGCGGTTCCGGGAACGCTTCCGGCCCGGGGGCGCGACCCCCGGTCAGCGCGCGAGCACCATCCGTACCGTCCGGGTCACCCCGGCCGCATCGAGCCGGGCCAGGTACATCCCCGCGGCCAGCCGCCGCCCCGCCTCGTCCCGTCCGTCCCAGGTCAGCTCGTGATCCCCCGCGGCCACCGGGCCGTCCACCAGGGTGGCCACCCGGCGCCCGGCCACGTCGTACACCCGGACGGTGGCCGCGGCGGCCTCCGGCAGGGTGAAGCGGAGGCGCGTGGAGGGACTGAAGGGGTTGGGGGCGTTCGGATAGAGCCGCGGCCCCGAGATCACCGTCCCCGGCTCCCCCACCGCGGTGGTCACCGAGTAGGTGACGTCCAGGAACGGCGCCGCCGTCCCCACCACGTCGGCCACGGTGGGAAGGCCGGTGGCCGCGGGCGGCCCCGCGTCCCCGTCCTGGAAGAGGACGTAGTCGGCCACGGTGTCCGGGCTGGGGGTGGGGAAGGACAACCGGATCTGGGTCAGCCCCTGGTCGTTGATCGCGGCCAGGCCCGAGGCGTCGAGGTCCACCCGGATCGCGTAGCCGTCGGCGCGGGCGGAGCCCACCACCGTCCCCGCGTCGGGCGCGTCGGCGGGAGCGGTGGCGTCGCCGGGCTCGACCGCGGCCGCGCCGAAAGTGCCTCGGGCCACGTCGACCACCGGCGCTCCCTGGGCTCCGGAGGTGAAGGGGTCGGTTCCCGCCGCCCCCTTCCGCAGGATGTAGATGCTGGCCGTCTCGATGGTCGCGCCATCCGGGATTCCCGAGGTATCGAAGGTGAGGATGCCGTGGACCGGCGCCACGCCGTTGTCCCCCACCCGCACCCCCTCGGTGCCGGTGGCGGTGCCGTCGGTCCAGCCGTCGTCGGCCCCGCCCGCCGCGAAGAGGGTGGCGGTGGGCTCGCCCCGGAAGGCGGGGAAGAAGGTGAACTCGGTCTGGTTGGCGATCTTGTACTGGTAGCCGTCGTAGTTCAGGTGGATGGGGTCGGCGTCGATGTTGTTGGGCTTCCGGAAATTGCTCCGGAGGGTGGGGCGAAGGGGGTTTCCGCCGGGGAAGGGAAGGTAGCCGGGGGGCGTCTCCCCCGGGCGCGGGAGGGTGCGCGGAGCCGAGATCCCGTCCCCGTAGAAGTAGTGCATGAGCCCCACCGCGTTGTCGTAGAGAACGCGCGGATCGGCGTTCACCCAGCCGATCCGCTGCGACTCCACCGTCACCATCATCTGGTTGATCTCCTGGTCGGTGATGAGGTCGTTGGTGGGATCGCGGCTCAGGTCGCGCCGCTTGGGGCACGCGTAGACGAAGCACCAGAAGCCGACGTTGAAGTTCGGGTAGTCGTAGCTCGAGAGGAGCACCTTCAGGTTCGGCCGCACCGCGAGCGCGGAGTCGATGATGGCCTGGGTGTCCTGGTGGATGCGGTCGAAGAGGGCGGCCTCGGACCCGGGGACGTCGAGGTCCATGTCCTTGTACCACCCGCCGTCCGGCTTCCCGGCCAGCATGTCGTTCCCGTCGATCGAGAGCATCACGTAGTCGATGGTGGGGTTGGCCTGGAGCGCGGCCACCATGTTGGAGATCCAGGGGTAGTTGGCGGTGTCCACCCACTGCCGCGCCTCGCTTCCCGAGATGGCGTACTCGGGGCCGGTATAGCCGGGACCGGGATCGGAGCCCAGGGAGCGGCTGAGCGCCAGCTTGTCCGCCTGGCCGAAGCGATCGAAGATGTCGTTGTGGGAGCCGTCGTCCCACATGTACTGGGCCCAGCTGTCCCCGGCCAGAAGCACCCGGGGGACCGCCCCGGGGGGCGCGGCCAGGGGGGCCTTGGCGTCGGGGTTCACCGGCCGCCGGTCCTCCAGGACGCTTCGGTCCTGGGCCGAGGCCGCGGAGCCGGCGAACAGGGTCCCGGCGAGGAGAAGGGCCGCGGCGAGCGGCCAGGCGAAACGAAGGGAGCGGCAGGTGGGTTTCATCGGGTGCGTCCTGTGGCTGTCCGGCCCCGCACCGCTCCGGAGGCGGCGGGCCGGGGCGACCTCTGAAGACGGGGCGCGGCCCGAGGCGGCGGCCCCCGAATCCTTTAGTTTAGCTCCCCGGCTCGGCCGGACAAAGCGCCATCCCCGGAACCGTACCCTTGTTGTAAGCTGCAAAAATCAGCGTCTACCGGACGCCTTCGAGCGGTTCCCGGTCCGTTTCCGTGCCGGTTGGCCGGGGCCCCCGGGTGGATCCGGTGGGCTCACGGTGGTATTCGCTTGAACGCTCGTACCGGCCCGGTCGCGGGGGCCGCCCGCAACCCGGGGCTTCGTCTCCTCGCCGATCCTCTGAACCTGCTCGCGCTCGTCACCGTCCTGGTGTGGGGGGTGTTCGCGGTCTTTCACCGCCCCATCGGGGACTACAGGGTGGAGACCGACTTCTACGGGGACTTCGTTCGCTTCGCCCGCGAGCTCATGCGCGGCGAACTCCGGGTCATGGACGGCTACCGGGGCCCGTTCTACTACGCGCTCCTCGGCGTCTTCGGGGAACTCTCCGGGAACTACTTCCTGA
>CAYRIJ010000120.1:4492-10645 GCA_964424285.1 uncultured bacterium | reverse complement strand
AACCGGTGTTCGACGCCCCAGAGTAGTTCTCGCCCCCCGTGAGCTCGGACATGACCTGCCAGCCCGACCGCTCGAGGACCGCGTCCGCGCTCCAGACCCCGAACCACGCGGCCTCCTGCTCGCCGTAGGCGACGGTCAAGGGCGTCAGGGGCGCCGCCAACCCATCTTCCCCGTCGGCCGCCGGCTTGATGACGAAGTGAGCGAGGGCCAGCCGGTTCAGCAATCCATCCGCCCCCACCGTCAGCCCGGGGACCGGGGTCCAGGCCGCCCGGGCCACGAGCTGCTTCCGGTGATCGGGGTCGGAGGCGACCCCACGGAGGTTGCCGTTCATGACCGCGAAGTTGAGCGTGACCGGGATGTCCTCCTGCCAGAGGTCGGCGGTCGCCATCGCCCCGATATCGTAGGAGGAGGCGTGAAGGTCCTTCTCCAGGAACGCGTTCAGATACGGCCGGTCGATGTGCGGCAGGGTCGAGGTCGGCACCACGAAATCCTGGTAGCTGAAGGGCTTCTTGAACTGGCCCAGCTCGACCGAGTAGGCGGGGTGCTTCTCGAACGGCGTCCATCGGAACCACATCTCCAGCGCCTCGACCTTGTCGGGAACCGCGCTCACCTGGATGCGCCCCAGGATCCGGGGCGCGATCTCGGAGGTGAGGATGAAGCGCGCCCGCTTCACCTCGAAGGTGTTGTCCTTCTTCAAGGGGGTCTCTCCCGAATAGGGATAGGTCTCCCCCGAGAAGGTATAGCTGTAGCGTGGTTGAACGAAGGCCTTGATCTCGAAGGACTCGGGGTGGAAGCCGTACTTCTGGGTGGTTTCCGCGGCCGGCGCCGCTCCCGCGGAGACGGCGGAGAGAATCAGAACCGCAAGCGTCAGCTTCATCATCGGAGGCTCCTCCACTGGGGGGTTCACCACCACCGGGATGAGCCGCCCCGGAGGTTTCCGGCAGTGTAGGTCGAAGCACCCGGGGTGACGATACCCTCCCCGAACCCCGGTCTCCCGGCCCAGGCGCCCCCTCCGGCCCCCTCCCGCCTCCCTGGATCCAATAAATCGATATGCCGGTTCGCCGGATCCCGGACCCCATCTATTTGGTAGTTTGACCAAATAGGCAAGCACCCCTCACCGAAGGAGCGGCCCCCATGGATACCAGGACCCAGGCCCGGCTGGAAGCGCGAGCCCGGATCATCAAGGCGATGGCCCACCCCACCCGCCTCTTCATCGTGGACGAACTCTCCCGGGGTGAGCGTTGCGTGTGCGAGCTCACCGGGATGATCGGCGCCGACACCTCGACCGTGTCCAAGCACCTGAGCCTGTTGCGTGCCGCGGGCATCGTGGGCGACGAGAAGCGCGGAAACCAGGTCTTCTACTCCCTCAAGGTTCCCTGCGTGCTCCACTTCTTCTCCTGCGTGGAGAACGTGCTCGCCGCCGCCGCCGCGGAGCAACTGGAGGTCGCGCGGTGACCGACCGCCGAGGCGCCCTCGCGTCCTCCGTCCCCCCCGGGGCCGGGCCGGCCGCGGCGCCGCCCCCGGTGTCCGTCCGCTTCTTCACCACCGCCCGCCGGCTCTGGAAGGCGGACGGCTGGGCGCTGGCCGCGATCCTCGGCGTCTTCGCCCTGGTCTATTTCCTTCCCGCCGACACCTCGTCCCTCCCGGGAAGCCTTTCCGAATCCCTGGCCCTCACCCGCTGGTACGCGCGCGAGCACGTCCTCTTCTGCCTGGTTCCCGCGTTCTTCATCGCCGGGGCGATCGCGGTGTTCGTGAGCCGGGGCTCCGTCATGCGCTACCTGGGCGCGGGGGCCAACAAGGTCCTGGCCTACGGCGTGGCCGCGGTCTCCGGGAGCATCCTCGCGGTCTGCTCCTGCACGGTGTTGCCCCTCTTCTCCGGCATCTACAAGCGCGGCGCCGGGCTGGGCCCGGCCACCGCGTTTCTCTACTCCGGCCCGGCCATCAACGTCCTGGCGGTGATCCTGACCGCGCGGGTCCTCGGCCTGGAGCTGGGGGTGGCGCGGGCGGTGGGGGCGGTGGTGTTCAGCGTGGTGGTGGGGCTCCTGATGCACGTCGTCTTCCGGGCCGAGGAAAGGCGAAAGGCCGCCGCGTCCCTGGCCATCCCCGACGACGATCCGCCGCGGCCCCTCGGGCGGACCGCGCTCACCTTCGCGGTCCTGACCGGGATCCTCATCTTCGCCAACTGGGGCCGGCCCGACACCGCCACCGGCTTCTGGCACGGGGTCTACGGCGCGCGCTGGATCGTCACCGGCGCCCTGGGGCTGGGGCTGGCGGGGATCTTCACCGCCTGGTTCGGCGTGACCCGGCGCCGCGCCGCAATCGCCGTCCTCCCGGTGGCGGCCCTCGCCCTGGGCTTCCCCTCCCGGCCGGAGATCGCGTTCGCCGCCGGGGTGGTCGCGCTCCTGGCGCTCGCCGCCGGCTCGTCCGAGCTTCGGGAGTGGGTCGGCGCCTCGTGGGGTTTCGCCAAGCAGATCCTCCCGCTCCTCCTGATCGGGGTCCTGGTGGCGGGGTTCCTCCTCGGCCGGCCCGGACACCAGGGGGTGATCCCCTCGGCCTGGATCGCCCGCGCGGTGGGAGGAAACTCGATCGGCGCGAACCTCTTCGCCTCGGTGGCCGGGGCCTTCATGTACTTCGCCACCCTCACCGAGGTTCCGATCCTCCAGGGGCTCCTGGGTAACGGCATGGGAAAGGGGCCCGCTCTGGCCCTGCTCCTGGCCGGTCCGGCCTTGAGCCTTCCCAACATGCTGGTGATCCGCGGGGTGATGGGCACCCGGAAGACGGTGGTGTACGTGTCCCTGGTGGTGGTGATGGCGACGGTGACCGGGATCGGCTACGGCGCCCTGTTCGGATAGACGGAGCGCCTCCTCACGACGGGGCGCAGATGGGAGACCACGATGAAGACGATTCAGATCCTGGGCACCGGGTGCCCGAACTGCAAGAAGCTCACCGAGAACGCCGAGGCCGCGGCCCGCGACCTGGGCGGCGAGTTCGAGATCGAGAAGATCACCGATCTCGACCGGATCACCGACTTCGGGGTCATGATGACCCCGGCCCTGGCGGTGGACGGCGAGGTGAAGTCCATGGGGAAGGTGCTCTCGCCCGAGGAGATCAAGCGGCTCCTGGGCTGAACGGGGGGAATCGACATGCGCGGGAGAACCATCCTGACCGCGGGGCTTCTCGTCTTCGTGGCGGCGAGCCTCGGGTACCTCGGCATCGACGCGGCCCGGTCGCGACGGAACGCCACCCCGGCGGTCGCGCCCGACCCGGGCGGCGACCGGGTGATCGCCTACTACTTCCACGGCGCCCAGCGCTGCCGCACCTGCCTGACCATCGAGGCCTACGCCGACGCCGCCATCCAGGACGGGTTCGCCGACGAGCTGACCGCGGGCCGGTTGGAATGGCGGGTGGTGGACATCGACGAGCCTCAGAACGAGCACTTCGTCCAGGACTTCGGCCTCACCACCCGGTCGGTGGTGCTGGTGGAGATGCGGGACGGGCGGCCGGCGGAGTGGAAGAACCTCGACAAGGTCTGGGAGCTGGTGTCCTACCAGCAGGAGTTCACCCTCTACATCCAGGCCGAGACCCGGAGCTTCCTGGATCGCCCGCGTGCCTGAGGATCTCCTCGCCCTGTCGAGCGCGGTCTGGCTGGGGATCCTCACCTCGGTCAGCCCCTGCCCCCTGGCCACCAACATCGCGGCGATCTCCTACGTGGGGAGGCGGGTGGGAAGCCCCCGCCGCGTGCTCCTGGCCGGCCTCCTCTATACCCTCGGGCGGGCGGTCACCTACGCCGGGTTGGGACTCCTGATCGTCCTCAGCCTGCTCTCCGCCCCCCAGACCTCGCACCTGCTCCAGAAGTACATGATCAAGGCGCTCGGGCCGCTTCTCATCCTGGTGGGGATGGTGCTCCTGGACCTGGTCCGCTTCCGCCTCCCCGGGTTCGGGGCCGGCGCCGGTCTCCGCTCGCGAACCGATCGCTTGGGGGAATGGGGCGCGGGCTTCCTGGGCGTCACCTTCGCCCTCTCGTTCTGCCCGGTCTCCGCCGCGCTCTTCTTCGGGAGCCTTCTCCCCCTGGCCGTCCAGACCCGCTCCCCGATCCTGTTGCCGTCCCTCTACGGGATCGGCACCGCGCTCCCGGTGGTGGTCTTCGCCGTGGTGATCGCCGGGGGGGTGCGCTCGGTGGGGAAGCTCTTCGACCGGGTGGCGCGGGTGGAGATCTGGGTGCGGCGCGTGACCGGCGTGGTCTTCGTGGGGATCGGGATCTACTTCTGCCTGGACCAGATCTTCCAGGTTCTCTGAGGGGAGCGCACCGCCCGTCGAGGCCTCGAAGCGGGTCCGCCGCCGCCCGTTCGCCTCAGGCGTCCGGCGCTTCCGGCACGGTGAAGAAGAACACCGCCCCGCCGCCGGCCCGGTCCTCCACCCCCACCTCGCCGCCGTAGAGCTGCACCGCGTGCTTCACGATGGCCAGCCCCAGCCCCGACCCCCCCTCCTCCGCCGACCGCCCGGCGTCCAGGCGGTAGAACCGCTCGAACACCCGGTCCCGAAGCTCGCGGGGAACGCCGGGGCCCCGGTCGGCGATCTCGAAGCGCACCGTCCCCTCCCCCCGCAGGACCCGCAGGGTGACCGTCTCCCCCGCCGGACTCACCCGCACCGCGTTGTCGAGGAGGTTCAGGAGCACGGTCTCCAGGCCGTGGCGGTCGGCCAGCACCTTCGGCACCCCCGGCTCCACCACCGACTCCAGCTCGAGCCGACGACCGGCGGCGCGCGGGGCGAGGGTCTCCAGGACCCCCGAGACCAGCCCCGGAACCTCCACCGGCTCCAGGTCCACCCGGGCCCGCGCCGACTCCAGCTCCGAGAGCCGGGAGAGGTCGCGCACCAGGCGTTCCAGGCGCCGCGCGTTCCGGTCGATCACCGCCAGGAAGCGGGCGCGCTCGGCGGCGGGAAGATCGGGGTCGTGCTCCAGGGTCTCCAGGTAGCCGAGGATGGCGGTGAGCGGGGTGCGAAGCTCGTGGCCGATGTTGGCCACCATCTCCCGCCGCGCGGTTTCCAGGCGGCGGAGCCGGGTGACGTCGTGGATCAGGAGCACCACCCCGCTCTCCAGGGGGACGAGGCTCACGGTGAGCATCCGCCCCTCGGGCTGGGTGAGCTTCAGCTCCACCGTCTCGGCTCGTCCCCCGGCCAGGGCCCGGTCCACCGCCTGCTGGAGCTCGGGGCTTCGGACCGCCTCCACCGGGGTCCGCCCGATCACGTCCGGCCCCAGGGAGCAGAACGCCGCCGCCGCCGGGTTGGCCAGGGTGATCCGGCCGCGGTCGTCCAGGGCCAGGATCCCGTCGGGCATGCTCTGGAGGAGATGGTCCAGCCGCCGGCGCTCGGACTCCACGGTGTTGATCTCGGCCTGGACCGAGTCGGCGAGGTGGTTGATGGAGAGGGCCAGCTCGCGGACCTCGGAGCTTCCCGCCGGCTCCACCCGCCGGTCGAGGCTCCCGGCGGCGATCTCCCGCGCCGCCGCGCTCACCCGCGAGACCGGCCCGGTCACCCGCCGCGCGGAGACGTAGCCCAGCAGCGTGGCCATCCCCACCGCGCCCAGGAGGACCAGGAGGAGGCGCCCTTCCCCCCGGTGCTCCTCGGCGATCACCCGGTTCATGGGAAGCGCCGCCCGCACCACGCCGTAGGGAGCGTCGGCCGGCCCCCAGCGCACCGCGAGATAGGCCATGGGAACCTGCAGGGTCGGGCTCGGGCGCTCGGAGCGCCCGGTGCCGCCGCGAAGCGCCTCCACCACCTCGGGACGGTGGAGATGGTTCTCCATCGCCTCCACCTCGCTCCGGGGAAGGTTGGACTCGGAGAGGACCACCCCGTCGACCCGGATCACGGTGAGGCGGATGCCGGTCTCCTGGTGGAGCACCCGGGTGAGACGGTCCATCTCGACGATGCGGTCGGATCCCGGTTCCGGGGTGGGAAGGAGCGCGGCCAGGATCCTCGCCTGGTCCCCGAGCCGGTCGTCCAGCTCCCGCCGCCGTTCCCGCTGGAGCGACGCGTTCCACAGCAGCGTGGCCCCGCCGAGGGCGATCAGGGTGACGGTGAAGCTCAGCCAGGCGAGCCGGGTGTGGATGCGCATCAGCCCTGGAAGCGGTATCCCACGCCCCGCACGGTCTCGAT
>CAYRIJ010000120.1:0-4392 GCA_964424285.1 uncultured bacterium | reverse complement strand
CGCCTGACCGCGGACCGCCGCTACGCCGACCAGATCGCCCACGTGGAGCACCTCCCCGAGCGCGAGGCCCGCCACGCCGAGCTGGACCCGCCGCTCTCCAGCACCCTGGCCGAGTCCCTGGACGGGCTGGGGATCCGCCGGCTCTACACCCACCAGGTCCAGGCGATCGCCGCCGCCCGCGGGGGGGAGCACGTGGTCACGGTGACCGGGACGGCCAGCGGGAAGACCGTCGCCTTCCTGGTCCCGATCCTGGAGGCGCTGGAGCGCGACCCCAAGGCCACCGCGCTCCTCCTCTACCCCACCAAGGCCCTGGCCCAGGACCAGCTCAAGGGGATCACCCGTCTCGCCCAGTCCCACCCGCTCCTCCGCGAACGCATCCGGGCCGGGACCTACGACGGCGACACCTCCCAGAGCGCGCGGCGGAAGATCCGGGACGAGGCCAACCTCATCCTCACCAACCCCGACATGCTCCACCGGGGCATCCTCCCCTACCACGCCAAGTGGCACCGGGTGTTCCGGAACCTTCGCCACGTGGTGGTGGACGAGGTGCACACCTATCGCGGCATCTTCGGCTCGAACGTGGGGAACGTGATGCGGCGGCTCCGGCGGGTGGCCGCGCACTATGAATCCTCGCCGGTCTTCCTCTGCTCCTCCGCCACCATCCGGAACCCCCTGGAGCTGGCCGAGACCCTGACCGGGCTCCCGTTCACCCTGGTGGACGACGACGGCTCGCCGCGCGGACCCAAGACCTTCGTGCTCTGGAACCCGCCCTACCTGGACGCGGCCCGGATGGAGCGGCGAAGCGGCAACGTCGAGGCCAAGGAGCTGTTCGTGAAGCTGGTGGAGGACGGGGTGAACACCATCGTCTTCACCAAGGCCCGGGTGGTGACCGAGCTGGTCTACAAGTACGCCCGGGAGGATCTCCTCCACCGCCGGGGCGGCCTGGCCGAGCGGATCAAGCCCTATCGCGGCGGCTATCTCCCGGCCGAGCGGCGGGAGATCGAGCGGCAGCTCTTCAGCGGGGACCTCCTGGGCGTGGTGGCCACCAACGCCCTGGAGCTCGGAATCGACATCGGGGGCCTGGACGCCGCGGTCCTGGTGGGGTTCCCGGGGACGGTGGCCTCGATCTGGCAGCAGGCGGGCCGCGCCGGGCGCTCGCGGGACGAGGCGGTGACGTTCTTCGTGGGGTACAACGACCCCATCGACCAGTACCTCCTCCGCCACCCGCGCTACTTCTTCGCCCAGAACCCCGAGGCCGCGGTGTGCGACCCCGAGAACCCCTACGTCCTGGCCGGGCACCTGGGCTGCGCGGCGTTCGAGCTGCCGCTCACCGAGCGGGACCGGGACCTCTTCGGCGCGGGCCTGGGCCCGATCCGGGAGATCCTCCGGGACGAGGGCGAGCTGCACCCGGTGGAGGGCGAGGACTACTGGTCGAGCACGGAGTTCCCGTCCAAGCGGGTGAACCTGCGGACGATCTCCGACGACACCTTCACCATCGTGGACACCGACCGCGAGGACTCGGTGATCGGCACCGTGGACGCCATCTCCGCCCCGGAGCTGGTCTATCCCGAGGCGATCTACCTCCACGAGGGAGAGACCTTCTTCGTCCACGAGCTGGACCTGGAGAAGCGGATCGCGCGGGTGAAGCGGGTCTCGGTGGACTACTACACCCAGCCGGTGCTCGACACCTCGATCCGGGTGACCGGGGAGCGGGAGCGCCGCGACGAGGGGGCCGAGATCCTCGTATTGAACGAGGCCACCGTGACCTGGGCCACCACCATGTTCAAGAAGATCAAGTTCGGGAACATGGACTCGATCGGCTACAAGAACCTGGATCTGCCCCCCCAGCACCTGGACACGGTGGCCCTGGGGTGGTCGCCGTCGGCGTCCATCGCCGCCGCCCTGAAACGCGAGGGGCTGAAGCCGGTGGAGGGCCTCCTGGGGGTGCGGAACCTGGCCATCACCGTGTTCCCGATCCTGGCCATGTGCGACCGGGCCGACGTGGGCGGGGTGATCGACTCGTCGAACACCGGCCGGCCGACCTTGTATCTCTACGACCGTTTCCCCGGCGGGCTGGGCTTCGCCGAGCGCGCCTACGCCGAGTTCACCCGGCTGGTGGCCGAGGCGCTGAGCGTCCTGGCCGCCTGCGACTGCGCCGAGGGCTGCCCCTCCTGCGTCGGCCTCCCGATCCTCCGTCCGGCCATCCACCAGGACCCCGATGTGGGGATGGGCTACCCGATCCCCGACAAGCGGGCGGCGCGCCTCTTGCTCGAAGCCCTGGCACGGTGAGCCCGGTGGCCGGGGAAGAGAAACGGAAGCGGCTTTCGGAGCTGGCCCGGCGGCGGCCTTCGGCGGGCGGGGAGCGCGCGGCGGGGAGCCGGGGGGCGGCGCGGGCGCCGGGCCGGGCGCGGACCTCCGCGAAACGGGAGGCGCGGCTGGAGGTCCTGGTGCCGGGGGTGGAGGAGACGACCGCGCGCGGGGTTCACTGGCGCCACGAGCGCGCGCTCGCCGAGGTCTCGGACGTGGACGCCGCGGCCCGGGCGCTCCTCCCGGGCGCCCTCCCCCCGCCCGAAGCGGCCCTGGCGGAGTGCCTGGGAGCCCGGGGACTTTCCGGCGCGCTCTTTCTGGATCTCGAGACCTGCGGGTTCTCGGGGAACCCGCTCTTCCTGAGCGGGCTCCTCCGGGTGGAGGACGGCCGGCCGGTCCTGACCCAGCTCCTGGCCCGGAACTACGCCGAGGAGGCGTCGGTGGTGGCGGCGACCCTGGAGATCCTCGCCCGGCATCCCCTGGTGGTGACCTTCAACGGAAAGTCCTACGATCTACCCTTCCTCCGCGACCGGGCGGCGCGGTTCGGGTTCCGGTTCCGGGAGCCGGCGGGTCACCTGGATCTCCTCCACGCGGCGCGGCGCCGCTGGCGGGACATCCTCCCCGACTGCCGGCTCCAGACCCTGGAGGCGCGGTTCACCGGGCGCCGCCGGGCGGGGGACGTTCCGGGGGCCGAGGTGCCCGAGCGCTATCACGCCTTCGTGCGGGAGGGCGCGGTGGCCGGGCTCGTCCCGGTCCTGCGGCACAATCTCCTGGATCTCCTGACCCTGATCTCGATCCTGGGGGCGCTTCCCACGTCGCCGGTCGCGCCCCCGCGGGAATGAAACGGAAGTAGCGGTAGCCGGCGGGCGGCCCGGCGGGCCGCGCGCCCTCCGGCCGTCAAACGAAGCGAGGCTCCATGTCCGAGAAGCACGAAGCACGTCCGCCGGGGCCCGGCCCCTCCACCCGCTCCGTTCACGCCGGCCGTCCGGCCCCGGCGGTGGGAGGCACCGCGCTCACCATCCAGCCCTCCGCGGTCTACGCCTTCAACTCCCTGGAGGAGGGGGTGGAGACCTTCACCGGGAAGCGCGCCGGGTACGTGTACGGGCGCTACGGGCACCCCACCGGGGAAGCGGTGGAGGCCCGGCTGGCCGCGCTCGAGGGCGCGGACGCGGCCCTCCTCTTCTCGAGCGGCATGGCCGCCATCACCCTCACCGCGCTCGCCTACTGCGGGGAGGGCGGGCACCTGATCGCCTCGGCCGAGCTGTACGGGGGGACCACCGAGCTCCTCACCGACGTGCTTCCCGCCTGCGGGATCGCGGTGGACCGGGTGCCCCTGGATGACCTCGGGTCGCTCGCGGGGCGGGTGCGGGAGAACACGCGCATGGTCCTGGTGGAGTCGCCGACCAACCCGCTCCTCCGGCTGGTCGATTTCGAGGCGCTCATGGCCGGGCTTCCCGCCCCGCGGCCGCTCATGGTCCTGGACTCCACCTTCGCCACCCCCCTCGGGCAGAGCGGGCTCACCGCCGGGTTCGACCTGGTGGTTCACTCCGCCACCAAGTACCTGGGCGGCCACGACGACCTGGTGGCGGGGATGGTGGCCGGTCCACCCGAGCTCTTGAAGCCGATCCGCGAGCGCCGTCGCGTGGTGGGGGCCAACTGCGATCCCCAGACCGCGTGGCTGGTGGACCGGGGGATGAAGACCCTGGCCCTTCGCTGGGAACGCCAGTGCGCGAACGCGCTGGCCCTGGCCGGAAGGCTGGAGGCGCACCCCGGGGTGGCGCGGGTCCACTACCCCGGTCTGGCGTCGCATCCCCATCACGAGATCGCCCGCCGCCAGATGCGGTCCTTCGGCGCGGTGCTGGCCTTCGACCTGGCCGGGGGGATGGAGGCGGCGCGGCGGGCGTTCGACCGGTTCGCGCTGATCGCCCGGGCCCCGAGCCTGGGCGGGGTGGAGAGCATGGCCCTCCACCCGGTGACCTCCTCCCATCGCGGCCTGAGCGCGGAGGAGCGCCGGGCGGTGGGGATCGGGGACGGGTTGCTGCGGCTGAGCGTGGGGATCGAGGACGAGCCGGATCTCTGGGCCGA
>CAYRIJ010000119.1:0-10793 GCA_964424285.1 uncultured bacterium | reverse complement strand
TCCAACTTCGCGAACACCCGGACCACCGATTGCTGGGTGCGCGAGGACGAGGCGGTTCGCATGAGCCGGGTGTAGTCGCGGATGTCTCCAACCAGGACGGTGGCCTCGGTCATGCCGGGGGCGAGGAGCGTCCCCGGAAACTCCGCCCCGCCGTCGGCGGCGACCGCGGCCGGATCCCCCTTGAGACGGAACGCGTGTCCCTCCCCCACCGTCACCACCTCCCCCACCCGAAGCTCCACCTCGACGTTGGGGACCAGGCGCCGGCCGTTGATCTTGGTCCCGTTCCGGCTCAGGTCCCGCACGAAGCAGCGGCCGTCGGGAGTTCGATTGAGGACGCAATGCCGGGAGGAGATCGTGGGATCGTCGACGGCCAGCACCCCCGGCAGCGGCGTTCCCCGCTCCGGGATCCGCCCGATCTGGAGACGAACGTCGAAGGGGAACCGCCGCTCCTCCGGGGTCCCCTCGGCCAGGACCAGCTCCAGGGTCCCGGGCCCCACCGGTGGGAGCGGGGTGTAGTGAATCCCGTCGGGCATGTCCCGGCTCAGCCCCCGGTCCGGAGGCGCGCCACCTCGTCGCTCAGGTCGCGGACCCGCCGGGAGAGGGTCTGGACGACGCGGAAGGCCAGGGAGGGATCCTCGTGGATCCGGCGTAGGAACCCCACCCGGTCCACGGTGAGGAGGCGGGCGCCGCCCACGGCGCGCACCGAGGCGGAGCGGACCTCCCGCTCGAAGATGCTCATCTCCCCGATGAACTCTCCCTTACCCAGGACCCGGAGCGGGAGCTCCCGGCCCTCCTTCTCCAGGTACACCTGGACCTGGCCCTCCTGGACCACGTACATGCAGTCCCCCTCCTCCCCCTGACGCACGATGACCTCGCCGTCCTCGAAGGTGCGGCCCAAACCTTCCGCGTTCATCGATCCACCTCCTCACCGGCCGTTCGCGGCGGAACGACCGAAGCGCACAGGTCCCAGGCGAAGCGGCCGAGAAAGGACGGGTGCAGGCTCCGCAGGAAGATGTCCCGGTAGGGAGCGCTTCCCGTGAACACGTCCCACAGCACCTGGCTCATCCGGCGCCGGGGACCCTTCCTGCCCTGTTCGTCCACGGTCATGCGCAGGACGGCCCGCCGGGCCACGCGGCGGCGCTGGATCTGCCGGGTCACCGCGAAGGTGAGCTTCCCGATCCGGTTGTCGTCCAGGATGGCCCGGCAGGTGGGCCAGTAGTGGCGCTCGAAGGCGGCGGCGGACACGCCGTGGAGGACCGCGGTGGTGGCGGCGGCCTTGGCCGTCCGGTAAGCCGCGCCGATCCCGTCCTTGTAGAGGCGGGTCACCCCGGCGTCGCCGATGACCAGGATCCGGTCGGCGAAGGGGCGGATCGCTCCCGCCACGTTGATCCGGGGCGAACACTGGCAGGAGCGCTCCTCGACCGGAAAATCCACGGGAAGGCACGACCTCACCTCGGGAGCGTGCATGAAGGCCTCCACCAGCGCGGTGTCGATGTCGTCCCCCAGGAGGCAGACGGTGGCGTAATCCCCCTTGGGAATGACCGCGGCGAACTCCAGCCGGGGAATGTTGAGGAGGAAGACGTGCATGGAGGTTCCCAGGAGGCGGTTGATCGTTTCCTCCCCCAGGAAATACTCGCGGATGAAGGTCTTGGTGGTGCGCGGCGCACGGTAGCCGATGGCCGTCTCGGCCAGAAGCTTCTGGACCGAGGAGTTGACTCCGGCGGCGGCCACCACGAGATCGTAGGTCCTGGATTCGCCCCCCCGGCTCACGATCCCCGGCCGGTCCCCGTCTCCGGTGATCCGCTCCACGCGCTCGCGGCGGACGTTCGCCCCCTTCTCCACCGCCAGGCCCAGGAGATGGCCGTCGAAGCTTCCCCACCGGGGGGTCTTGACGTCCCTCGGGCCGGCCCCGCGGTGCACCGCCCCGATCCGCATCTCGTGAGTCGGGGTGTCGATCCGCACGCTCCCCACGTCCATGTGGAGAACGTAGGAGTCGATGCCCCGCTGGATGACCGACGGCGGAAGCTCGATGCCTTCCGCGGCCAGCATCTGCACCAGCGACTCGGAAACGATGCCCCCGCACATGTTGCACCCCAGGGGGGCCAGGTTTCCGAAGTCCCGGTACTCGTAGAGGTCGACGTCGAGCTTCATGCCGAGTCGCTCGGCGGTGGTGAGCAGGAAGAACGCGAAGAAGGAGCCGGCGGGGCCGCCTCCCACCACGCCCACCCGGGAGCCGTCGGTGAGCCGCGCCGGTGCGGAGGCTTCCACGTTCGAGAGCGGCATCGCCGTACCTCCTCCACGATAGGGTTCGCGTCATCCGCGGGAAGCTCGGTGAGTGCGGCCGTGGCCGGAGCGCTCTCCGCTCCCGGAAGGAAGGCGGATCGACGAGAAACCCGCCGATGGAGGTCAGACTAACAATCCCCGGCGCATTTCAAACAATGATAATCACATTATCCAGGAAACGGACGGGGCCGGGGCGATGCGAGGGCCCCGACGCGGGCTCGACGACAAATAGGGTAATGCGTATCGGAAGCTTGCGAAACAGTCAGCCGCCCTGGTATTGCTTCATCTTGCGGTAGAGGGTCCGGAGACCGATCCCCAGGATCTGGGCGGTGCGCTGCTTGTCGTACCCGGTGGCTTTCAGGGTCTCCTCGATGGCCCGCTTCTCGATCTCATCCATGGTCATTCCCACCCGGAGGCCGAGATCCCGGGACTCGGAGGGCTGGACCCGCAGGTGATTGGGGAGATCGCCGACGTCCAGGGGCTCCCCGTCGTGGCCGAACACCACCATGCCCTCGATGAGGTTCCGGAGCTCGCGCACGTTTCCCGGCCAGTCGTACTGCATGAGCAGCTCCATCGCCCCCCGGGTCACCCCCTTGATGCGTTTCCCGTTCTCCTCGGCGAACTGATCGATGAACTCGTCCACCAGCAGCGGGATGTCGGACTTTCGTTCGCGAAGGGGGGGAAGATGGATCGAGGCCACGTTGAGGCGGTAGTAGAGGTCCTCGCGGAACCGTCCCTCGCGGACCAGGGCGCCGAGATCCCGGTTGGTCGCGCAGATGAGCCGCACGTCCACCTGGACGGTCCGGGTTCCTCCCACCCGCTCCAGCTCCCGTTCCTGGATCACCCGAAGCAGCTTCACCTGGATGGCCGGGCTCACCTCCGAGATCTCGTCCAGGAACAGGGTGCCGCCGTCGGCGATCTCGAACCGCCCCTTCCGTTCGGCCACCGCCCCGGTGAACGCCCCCCGCTCGTGACCGAACAGCTCGCTCTCCACCACCCCCTCGGCCAGGGCGCTGCAATTGAGACCCACGAACGGCTCGTTCCGGCGGGGGCTCAGGTGATGGATGGACTTGGCCACCAGCTCCTTCCCGGTGCCGGTTTCCCCCGAGACCAGGATGGTGGTGCGGGCGTTGGCCAGCTGGCGGATGCGGTCGTAGACCGAGATCATCTGCGGGGACTTCCCGGTCAGAAAGTCGACGCCGTATCGATGGTCGAGCCGGGCCTGGAGATCCGTGACCTCCACCACCAGCTGTTGATGGGAGATGGCCCGTTCCAGGACCGCCTTCAGGCGTTCGAAATTGATGGGCCGGGTCTGGACGTCGTAGGCCCCGCGCCGCATGGCCTCGGTGGCGGTGGATAGCTCCACCTCGGAGGCGATGATGACCACCGCCACCTCGGAGTTTCTGGCCCGGGCGATCTCCAGGAGGCGCATCCCGTCGATCCGCTGGGACTTCAAGTCGGTGATCAGCACGTGCACGGTTTCGCCGTCGAGAATGTTGTAGGCCGCCTCCCCGTCCCGGACCAGGGTGGCGTCGACCCCCACCTGTTCGTCCAGGAACGCGGTCAGCTCCCGTCCGCGGGCCTCGTCCTTGTCCACCACCACGCCGCGGGGACGGAGGGGGGCGGTCACAGGGTCCACTCCCGGCGGTGCGCCGTCCGCACTGCATCGGCGAAGGCGGCGGCCATGAACACCAGGCACAGCACCATCGCCACCGTGGTCACCGTCCGGTGGAGGTATGGACCCAGCTCCGCGTCCAGCCCGGTGAGGGCCACCGTGACCACGAAACCCAGGGCCATGATCAGGGCGTGAAAGATCTGGGCGGCGGGGTGGAGCATGCGGCGGGGATCGTCCCAGTCGAAGCGCCCCCACCGCGAGGCCAGGAACACTCCCATCGAGGCCCCGAACAGCGCGACCGGCGGGGAGAGCAGAAGCAGCTCGCCGAAGGCCCGGGGGGACCAGTGCTGAACCGCGGCGAGAAAGATGAAGAATCCGGCCGAGAGAAAGCCGCAGAGGATGAGGGCGGCGATCAGCTTTCCCAGGATGAAGCGGAACGACGAGAGCGGGGCCACCGCGGGCCACACCACCGCCTTTCCCTCCGCGGGGACGACCAGGGTCCCCGCCTCGGAGCTCAGGATGAACACCAGGAGCAGCGCGGGGGCGGCCGGACCCATGGGGGCCGCTCCGGCCAGGAACCAGAGGAAGAGAAACGTGACCACCCCCGAGGAGAGGAGCCTGAGCCCCAACCTCCCCTCGCGGATGAACACCAGGAGGTCCTTCCGCACCATGGCGGACAGGGGACCCGGGGGGCCCCGCAACCAGCTCCGCACCCGCTGATGGGTGGTGGGAGCCGGCTCGGGGAACCGTCCCTCGTCGATCATGCGCCCGGCCAGGGCCAGGGGGAGTCCGATGAGAAGCGCGGACTGGGCCACCACCAGGGCCAGGGTTTCCAGCGGGATGCCTCCGCCATCGAGCACCGACGCCACGATCCTGCCCGCCGCGGCGGGGGGAAAGAACGCCACCAGGACCCGAGGAACGTCCGGAACGTAGGCTCCTTCCAGGAGCCGGGGCAGGGTGTCGGGCTGGTAGTGGAGCCGCCACAACCCGAGCATGAGGAGCCCGAAGAGAATCCCGAACGCCGCGTCCAACCAGCGGAAGGTCTCGCGGTTGGTGCGGGGGATGAGCGCCCAGACCATGACCAGGGACAGGCCCAGGGGCATGAGGCGGACCAGCCCGAAGGAGACGACTCCCGCCACCAGCGCCGCCGGGGAGGCGTGGTATCCCAGGATGAGGCTCAGATAGATGGTGAAGAGGAAGACGGTGGGTACGGCGGCCATCACCAGCACCCCTTCCACGATCTGGTAGTAGAGATAGCGCCGGCCGGTGATGGGGGCCCGGCGAAGCCACTCCCCCCGGCTGGAGAAGAAGATCAGGTTCGCGAACCCCCCCACCTCTCCCATCAGCATGAGCAGGAACTCGGCGGCCAGGAGCCCGACCACCAGCCAGCGCATGAGTTCCCGGCCGTTGGGAAGGCTCCGGGCCTCGATCCCCATGGCCGCGCCCGCCCCCCAGAAGAAGAGGAGGGACGGGGGGATCACGAAGATCATCATGGCCCAGTTCAGTCCGCGGTGACGCGCCTGGGCGGAAAGGGTGCCGTTCCAGAGCGCCTTCAGCCGGTAGCCGAGGAGACGCTGGAAGCCGATCATGCCGGTTGCTCCCCTCCGTCCCCGTCGTCGGCGGGGGGAAGCGCGCCATCGCCCCCCTCGGTCAGCTCCAGGAAGATGTCCTCGAGGCTCCGGTCGTGGGAGCGGCCGCGGAGGGCGGCCAACGTTCCCAGGGCCCGGAGCTTCCCCCGATGGAGGATCCCCACCCGGTCGCAGATCCGTTCCGCGATCTCCAGGATGTGGGTGGTGAGGAAGACCGTGGTCCCTCCTTCGCAGAGCGCCCGGAGATGGTCCTTCACCTGGCGGGCGCTCCGGGGATCGAGCCCCACCGTGGGCTCATCCAGAAACAGCACCCGCGGACGATGGATGAGGGCCGCGCCCAGAGCCACCCGCTGCTTGGTCCCGTGGGAGAGCCCCTCCAGAAGCTGCTCGGCCCGGTCCCGGAGCTGGATGAACTCCATCCATTCCTCGGCGCGCCGGCGGGATTCCCCCGCCCCCAACCCGTACAGCTCACCGCAAAAGCACAGGAACTCCCGAACGGTGAGCTTGTCGTAGAGCTGGGGCTCCTCGGCCACGTAGCCCACCATGCGCTTCACCTGGGCGGGATCCCGGATCACGTCCACCCCGTCCACCCGGACGGTGCCTTCGGTCGGGCGCAACAGGCCCACCATCATCTTGACCGTGGTGGTCTTTCCCGCTCCGTTCGTCCCCAGGAATCCGAAGAGCTCCCCGCGGTCCACGACGAGGTCGAGGTGGTCCACCGCCCGGAAGGCGCCGTAATCCCGGGTGAGACCGCGGGCCTCGAGCATCGCTAGTCGAACCTCACCCGCACCCGGTCCGACTTGCCGTCGGCGATCAGGGTCCACTCCCGGGCGCAGGGCTTCTTGAACCGGAAGGGGCCCGGTCCGGGCTCGGGCCGGGGGGCGGGCTTGCGGTCCTTCACCTCGTCGCGGACTCCCCCCGGGGCGAAGAGCTCGGTGATCCGGTGGTAGGGATAGAAGATGAGAAGCCGGCCGTCGGCGTCGAAATCCAGGGCCGGGGGATCCGGCCACTCCTCGACGATCCAGGCCACCCCGTACTTCTCCCGGGGCGGAATGGGGATCACCAGATCCCGGTCCAGGGGATACATGGCGTACTCGATCCCGACCACGAACCCCTTCCGGCTCCGGGTGATCTGCCGTTCCTCGGCGTAGCGCATGGCCACTCCCGCCGCGTCGTCCCCGGGCCCGAAGCGAAAATCGAACAGGGGCTTCGGCGTCCGGCGGAGGAGCCTGCCGGTCAAGGCGTCTCCCTCCTCCACGATCTGGTAGACCGCGCCCAGGGCGTAGACGCGCCGGCCGTCCGGACTCCACTGAAGTCTCAGGAAGTCCTCGGGCACTCCGGCCGGAACCGGGTCGTAGGGCGCGCTTCGGGAAAGGGTCACCACCCGGGCCGAATCCCGCCCGCAGGCCAGGTCCACGACCATCACCGTGTGCTCCTTCCCCGCGATCCCCGGACCTCCCGCCACGACCAGGCGAGTGCCGTCGGGGGAGGGAAGGGCGAGGCGGACGGGCCCGGGGGCGAGGTTCACCGGAACCTCGAGCTCCGAGGCGGCCAGGACACCGGAGGGCGTCAGCAGGGCGAGAACGAGCAGAGACGAGAAGATCCGTGGGAGCTGCATAGGTCACGGATTGTAGCTTGGCGCGATCCGGGGGACCAGTCTCGAGGCCCCGCGGCCGGGGGTGGCCGGCCGCGTCAGGCCGCCCGGCGGGTCCCCCGTGACGGGGCCTCGGACGGCGCGGGGAGGGCGAGAACGCCGTCCCCCCACGCGGTGAAGCGCGGATCGGCGCTCAGGACGATCACCTGGCGTCCCTCGCGGACCAGGTCGGCGAGCACGTCCCGGGCGCCGAGGAGCCGGGAATCGTCCCAGGACGAGAACGCCCCGTCGAGGACGAGGGGAAGCCCGCGGTCGCCCTGGATCTCCTCGTTGACCGCGATGCGGACGGCCAGGTGAAGCTGGTCGCGGGTGCTCGCGCTCAGATCGTTCTCGCCGGCCCAGCTCGGGCGGTCGTCCTCCGCCTCGATCCTCATCCCGTCGCCGAACCGCACGCCGCGGTAGCGCCCGCGGGAGAACCGGGAGAAGTACTCGGTGGCGCGCTGGGTCACGCGGTCCAGGTGACCGTCGTGGTAGGTGCGCACCGCGTCGGTGAGGGCGGCGATCGCCGTGGTGAGAGCGCGGTGGCGCGCGCCCAGAATCCGTTCGCGCTCCCCGAGACGGGAGAGATCGTCGAAGGCCCGCCCGGGGAGAATCACCTCGGCCTCGGCCCGCGCGACCTCGGCCTTCAGACGATCCACCTCCCCGGCGAGGAATTCCGCGTGTCGCCGCGCCTCCTCTCCGCCGCTCCGCGCCTTCTCCATTTCGAGGGCCAGGGTCTGGAGATCGGCGTCGAGGCCGGAGAGATAGCGGGCGCGGGCCACCAGGTCGCGGGTCTGGGTGTCGAGGATCTGGAGCTCGTGAAACACCCCTTCGTAGGCGTCCACCACCTCGCTGAAGGGACGGTGGCTGTCGCGGGCGCTCTGCGCCCGATCCAGGGCGGCCTGGGCTTCCAGGTAGTGCTTGAACTCGATGCGGAGGGTGGCGGGCTCGCCGAAGGCGGCCAACCGCCCCAGCCCGGCCCGGGCCTCGTGCTCCCTGCGGTCCAGATCCTCCAGCTCCGCGGCCAGGCGGACCTGCTCCTCCTGGCCGCTCATCCGGATGCGGTCGGCATTCCGGTCGAGATACCAGACCGCGCCGTAGCCGGCGGCGGCGAAGAACGGGATGAGGAAGAAGCCGATCCCCATCGCCCCGGCTCCGGCGCAGGCCAGCCAGCCCAGGATCGACACCACCACGGCGGCCAGGCCGCCGTTCCGCCGGGTGCGGGTGGCGGGAAGCCGGACCATGGTCTCCTCCGCCCGCTCCAGGTCCCGGGTGAGATCGCCCCGCCGGGCCACGGTCTCCGTCCAGATCTGAAGGCACTCATCGACGTCGCCGGGAGCGTCCAGGAAGTCCTTGAATTCCTTTTCCAGGCGGACCTGGTTGGCCTCCACCGCCTCCACCTGCTTGCGGATCCGATCCTGCTCGTGGCGGAGCGCGAGCAGGTTCTCCTCGAGCCGGGTCCGGTCCCGGGTCAGATCGTCGAAGCGGGTGATGTTGACCAGGACCTCTTCCTGCCGGCGCGCCTCATCCTCGGCGGCGTCCCGCTCCCGGCTGCAGGCGGCCAGCTCCGAGGTCACCCGGATGAGGGCGAGGGAACGCTCCTCCCAGGACTCCGCCTCGGCGCGGCACTGCTCGATCTCCTCCCGCACCTCGTCCAGCTCGCCGGGCGGGCCCTCGTGGTCGCGCGCGCAGAGGCGAAGAACCTGCTCGTCCAGCCGGCTCAGCACGGTCTCGTAGTCGCCGCGCGGGCTCCCGCTCATCCAGGCCCGAACCGCCGCGTCGAGCGCGGTGGCCACCCGGCCGTCCACCACCAGGCCGCCCCGGCGCCACGCGGTCGCGTCGCCGACCCCGAACAGCGCCTCCAGGCGGGTGCGGTAGGCGAGGTCCCACTGCGGGTCGGCGGGATCGCCCTCGAAGAGCAGGGTCTCGCGTCCCGGCCCCTCCCGCCGGACCAGACGCACGTGGTCGGTGCGGAAGTCGCGGGTCACCCCGTAACGATGGCGCCCCACGTGAAATACCAGCTCGGCGCGGGCGTCCCCTTCGGGGGCCGCCGGCACCGAGGCCTCGGAGCGGCCGAACAGGGCGCCGGTGATCACCGCCGCGACGGTGGTCTTTCCCGATTCGTTCTCCCCCGCCACCACCGTCAGCCCCGGCCCGAAGGTGAAGGTCTGCTCGTCGGCGAAGCCGCCGATCCCGCGCACCCGGACGCTCTCAACCCACATGGGAGGCCTCCAGGCGGCGGAACTCGGCCAGGCCGAGAACCAGCGCGCGGTCCAGGGCCCGACATTCATCCTCGCTCCCCGCCTCGGCCCGCATGGCTTCGAGGCGACGGGCGAAGAGGCCGCGGATCGTGCTCTCCCCCCGGAGCCGGGCCAGGAACTCCCCGTCCGGCGCGAGCACGGTTTCGTTGTGGAGTTCGATCACCGCGGGGAGATCGGACAGGATCCGATTCAGGTCGTCGTCTTCCAGGGGGGACTCGGTGGCCCCGGTCAGGTGCACCCGGGCCATCGCCGCTCCGGAGAGCGCGCGGGTGAGATGGCGGGCGAACGAGGCGGCGTCGGCGATTCCGGCGGCGGCGACATCCACCCGGATCTCCACCACCGGGCTCACGTCCCGAACCTCCTGCACGAGCTGGACCCCGTCGGGCCCGAAGTCGGCCATGACGAAATAGCGGTCTCCCCAGTCGCCGGGGCGAAGGCCCACCGGGGCCCCGGGGGCCACGGCCAGCGTCCGGCCCAGGAGCACTTCCCGATAGCCGTGATCGCCCCCCGCCACCACCAGATCCAACCCGCTCGACTCCACCGCGGCGGGCGGGAGAACCGGCCGGCCGAAGGACGGCGTCGGGGCGTCGCCGGACGCCTCCAGGGCGGCGTGAACCAGGGCTCCGTGGTAGCCGGTGCCGTCGCCGCGACGGAGCGCGGCGGCGGGATCGACGGGCTCGGACCCCGGACCGGCGGCCCAGGTGGTCAGGTGCAGGAACTCGCCTCCCACCTTCATGTCCAGCCGGCGCGGATCGGTCCAGGTCACGACCGCCGCCTCCACGGGCAGGGTGAGGTTCCGGTAGACGCAGCCCGGATGGGCGAGACCGTCGTAGACCCCGGGGAGGAGCACGGCGGGCTTGCCGGCGGCGAGAAGCCGCAGCACCCCGTCGACCACCAGGTCCACCCACTCCCGCTCGGGGTCGGGCCGGTCGAAGAGATCGCCGGCCACCAGCACCCCGTCGATGCCCCGGGCGGGATCGATGGCCAGCTCGACGGCCTCGGTCCAGGCGCGCCCGAGCTCCGTCCGGCGAGCCGACGCGTGGTCGCCCCACTCGAGGAGTCGGGCTCCCAGGTGCAAATCGGCCAGGAGCAAGAGCCTCACGGTTCTCCTCACGAAGATGAGTTGTTGCGGTCCAAGGGGATAGTCTCCCCGCGGCCCGGGACGCGGACGTCCGGGGCCTCCAGTTCCCTTCCCTATCATCGGTTGACCGGCGAGGTTATTTATCCTGGCGGTGATACGGGCCCTCGAAAGGGGTTCCGCGGCCCTCGGGGATCAGGGCGGGGCCCGGGACGGGGCGCCCGTAACTATATGCAGAACAGTTAGTTATCAGTCCGGTACCGGGCGTTCCGCACCGCGGCTCCGAGGCCGCCCGGGGACGGGCACCGGCCGAAGCGGGCGCCTTCCGGCCTCA
>CAYRIJ010000118.1:0-10808 GCA_964424285.1 uncultured bacterium | reverse complement strand
CGGCTAGACCAGCGCCCCCTCGACCATCCTCCGCAGGGTGTCCAGGTCCACCGCCCCTTCCCCCAGCACCACGTCGTGGAAGCGTTTCACGTCGAAGCGCGGTCCGAGGCGCGCCGCGGCCTCGGCGCGGAGGCGGAGGATCTCCATCTGTCCCAGCTTGTAGCCCAGGGCCTGCCCCGGCCAGGCGATGTAGCGGTCCACCTCGTTCACGATGTTGTTCTCGGCCAGGACGGTGTTGGCGAGCATGAAGTCGATCGCCTGTCGCCGGCTCCAGCCCAGGGCGTGCATCCCGGTGTCCACCACCAGCCGGCAGGCGCGCCAGGAATCGAAGCTCACCATCCCGATCCGGTCCGCGTCCCCGGAGTAGAGCCCCATCTCGTCGGCCAGCCGCTCCACGTAGAGCGCCCACCCCTCGATGTAGGCGGTCACCCCGCGGTGCCGCCGGAACTCCGGCAGCCCCGAGAGTTCCTGGGCGATCGCGATCTGGGTGTGGTGGCCGGGCACCGCCTCGTGGAAGGCCAGCGCCTCGGCCTCGTAGCGGGGACGGGTCTCCGGGGCGTAGGTGTTGATGTAGTACATCCCCGGCCGCGAGCCGTCGGGGGAGGGATGCTGGTAGTAGGCGATGGTGCTGTGCTTCTCCTCGTGGGGCTCCATGCGCACCACCTCGCAGGGGGCCTGGGGAACGATCCCGAACCACTCCGGCACCGCGGCCTCGGCCCGGCGGAGCGCTTCCTCCGCCTTGGCGAAGACTTCCTCCCGGGTCCGGAAGTGCGCGGTGGGGTCCTCCCGGAGCCGCCGGTGAATCTCCTCCAGGTCCGAGGTCCCCAGCACCCTCTCCCCGAGCCCGCGAAGCTCGTCGTTCAGGCGCTCCACCTCGGCCCGGCCCCTCCGGTGGATCTCCTCCGGCGACAGGTCGAGGGAGGTATGCACCTGGATCAGTCCGGGGTAGATCTCGGCCCCCCCGGCCACGTGCATGATCCCGGGGCGATCGTCGGACCGGGCCCGGGGCGCCACCGCCCCGCGCAGAAACCCGCGGAGGCGGAGCAACGCGGGGCGAAGCCCTTCCGCCGCCGCCGCGGCCAGGTCCCGGCGGAACGCGTCGCGGTCGCTCTCCGGCCAGTCCTCCGGCACCGTCCGGAGCGGCGAGAGAACCGCCCAGTCCCCGATCGGCGTTCTCTCCAGGTCTTCGATCTGCTCGATCACCCGCTCCACCGCTTTCCGGGGCGCGGTCCGTCCCGCGTCGAGGCCCAAGCGGAGGTTCTCCACGTACCGGTCCAGCCACGGCCCCATCGCCCGCCAACGCCCGACCATGGCCCGCCCCCCGGCCGGATCGGCCGGCTTCTGAAGCGCCGGGATGTTCATGAACTCGACCTGGGGACCGCCCATGGGGTCCACGTTCCAGGTCTCCATTCCCGACCCGGCCTCGATGAGATCGCTCCCCACCAGGTGCCGGAGCGCGGTCCGGGTGACCCGGTCGGCGGGATCGAGGATCGCCGGGTCCACCATGTCCACCCGGGTCCGGAGGTCCCAGAGGCGGGCGACCTCCGCGGCGTAGGCCGCCGGCGAGTTGTCCCGCAGGAGGTGGTCGTACCGGTGATCGCCGATCGAGGTCGCCTCGACGG
This sequence comes from uncultured bacterium, assembly GCA_964424285.1. Lineage (GTDB taxonomy): Bacteria > Eisenbacteria > RBG-16-71-46 > JABDJR01 > JABDJR01 > CAVSKL01. The sequence goes on along the minus strand of CAYRIJ010000118.1, from coordinate 9,186 downwards.
GATGCGTCCGCAGATAGCCTTCCCAGTACTCACGGCTCAGTTCCATCGTTGCCTCCTCCGGGGGCGGGCTCCATCGGTGCCCGGCGGCCCCGCCCGCGGTCCGTCCCGGGATGAAGCCCCCGCCGGCCGCGGTACCGCATCCGGGCGCCGCCCATGACAGCTTAGTCAACCGGAAGGGGTTTGTCGCGAACCGCCTCCCGGGACCGACGACGGGTGTGGTAGGCTCAGGGGTCTCAGATCCCGCCTCGACACCCCTCTATCCACATTGCGGTCGATCCCCGTGCTCTCCGGTGACGGTCCGGTATCGCGCGCTCCCTGGGCGCGTCGGGTGAGGATGATATCCATGCGTTTCCTTCGGTTCGGTTCCATCGGTTCCCCGCCGCGCGGGCTTCCTCGCGCCGGGCGGTCCGCCCCCGCGAGCGCAGGTCCGGCGACCTCCGGATCGAGACCCCCGGCCCGAAGCCGGACGGGGCGGATGCTCCGCCGGGGCCTCGGGCTGGGAAGCGCCCTGGTCCTGGGGGCGGCGCTGATCGCGCTACCGGGCTGCGGCGCCAAGAAGGGAAACGCCGGGGCCCAGGCCCAGGGATCGGCGGGGGCCAAGAACCCCCAGGCCGCGAACGCCGCCAAGGGCGCTCCCAACGCCAAGGGTCCCCAGGGAAGGATGGGTCCGGGGGGCGCTCCCCCGGCCGGCCCGGCCATTCCGGTGGCGGTGGAACCCGCCGTCCGAGGCCCCATCGCGAGCTACTACAGCACCACCGCCACCCTGGAGCCCAACAAGGAGGCGGACATCCTGGCCCGGGTGTCCGGGGTGGTCACCTCGATCAAGGCCGAGGAGGGGGACGCGGTCCAGAAGGGGGACGACGTCCTGGTCATCCAGGACGACGAGTACCGCTACCGGCTGGCCCAGGCCGAGGCCGAGGTGGACAAGCAGCAGACCAAGTTCAACCGGCTCCAGAAGATGTTCGAGGGGAACCTGGTCTCCGCGGACGAGTTCGACACCGCCCGGACCGATTTCGAGGCGGCCAAGGCGGCCCGGGACCTGGCCAAGCTCGAGCTCTCCTATACCCGGGTGGTCTCTCCCTTCCGGGGGCGGGTGACCCGCCGGCTGGTGGACCCCGGCCAGACCGTCTCCAACGGCACCCCGCTCTTCTCGGTCGCGGACATGAGCCGCCTCCTGGCCAAGGTGCACGTCCCCTCCCGTGAGTTCGGGAAGATCCAGTCGGACCAGCCGGTCGAGCTGACCCTGGACTCCAACCAGAAGCAGCTTCGGGGGCGGATCTCCCTGGTGAGCCCGGTCATCGAGCCCTCCACCGGGACGATCAAGGTCACGGTGGAGATCTCCGACTATCCCCCGGGCACCCGCCCGGGCGACTTCGCCGAGGTGCGCGTGGTGACCGAGCGCCACCCCGACGCCGTCCTGGTGAACAAGGTCGCGGTGGTGACCGACCGGAGCGAGCAGGTGGTCTTCGTGGCCGCCGACTCCACCGCGGAGCGCCGGGTGGTCGAGGTGGGCTTCACCGACGACGAGCACGCGGAGATCCGGTCCGGGATCCAGCCCGGGGAGCGCGTGGTGGTCCAGGGCCAGCGTTCGCTCAAGCACGGTTCGCCGCTCAAGATCATGGACCGGATCAAGTACGACGCCCCCGAGGAGGCCACGGCGAGCGGAGCGGGTTCCTGATGCGCTCGTTCATCGCCCTGGCGGTGCGGCGGCGGGTGGCGGTGCTCATGACCGCCCTGGCCGTGGTGGCGTTCGGCGTGGTGGGCTACAACCGCCTCGCCCTCGATCTGCTTCCCGACATCAGCTATCCGTCGCTCACCATCCAGACCGACTTCCCGGACACCGCTCCCGCCGAGGTCGAGAACCTGATCACCCGTCCGGTGGAGGAGGCGGTGGGGGTGGTCAAGGGGCTCAAGACCATCCATTCGGTCTCCCGCTCCGGGGTGTCCGAGGTGACCCTGGAGTTCGAGTGGGGTTCGGACATGGACATGCTGTCCATGGACGTCCGGGACAAGCTCGACCGGATCGTCCTCCCCCAGGAGGCCGATTCCCCCATCGTGATGCGGTTCGACCCCTCCCTCGACCCGGTCATGCGCCTGGCCTACAGCGGGTCCTCGGGGCTCGCCTCGCTCCGGCGGGTGGCGGACAAGACCATCAAGCAGGACCTGGAGACCATCAAGGGAGTGGCGGCGGCGGAGGTGAAGGGCGGCCTGGAGGAGGAGATCCAGGTCAACGTGATGCAGGACCGGCTGGCCGCCCTCGGCATCCCCCTGGACCGGGTGCGCGAGGTGGTCGGGGTCTCGAACGTGAACCTGCCCGGCGGTTCCCTGGAGGACCAGGACAGCCAGTACCTGATCCGCACCGTGAACGAGTACGACACGGTGGAGGAGATCGGGGACCTGATCATCCGCCAGGACCAGCACGGGACGGTGCGGGTGAAGGACGTGGCCCAGGTGACCCGCGGGACCAAGGAACGGACCGAGATCTCCCGGGTGAACGGGACCGAGGCGGTGGAGATCGCCATCTACAAGGAGGGCGACGCCAACACCGTGACCACCGCCCGCGAGGTGCGAAAGCGCATGCGGGAGCTGGAGTCCAAGCTTCCACCCGACCACCACCTGACCGTGCTCTTCGACCAGTCCCGGTTCATCGAGCGGGCGGTGGGCGAGGTGCGAAACGCGGCGCTCCTGGGCGGGCTCCTGGCCGTCCTCGTCCTCTTCGCCTTCCTTCGCGACCTCCGGAGCACGGTCATCATCGGGATCTCGATCCCGCTCTCCCTGGTGGCCGCGTTCCTGTTCATGTACCGGCTGAACGTGTCGCTCAACATCATGTCCCTGGGCGGGCTCACCCTGGGGGTGGGGATGCTGGTGGACAACTCCATCGTGGTGCTGGAGTCGATCCATCGCAAACGCAAGGAGGGGCTCCCCCGGGGCCGGGCCGCGGTGGAGGGAACCGCCGAGGTCGGGGGCGCGGTGATCGCCTCCACCCTGACCACGGTGGCGGTGTTCCTCCCCATCGTGTTCGTGGAGGGGATCGCCGGCCAGCTCTTCGGGGACATGGCGCTGACCGTGACCCTGAGCCTGGTGGCCTCGCTGGCGGTGGCCATCACCGTGATCCCCATGCTGGCCGCGGCGGGCCGCGACCGGGAGGTCACCCCCCGCCCCGCCGCCCCGTCCGATGAGTTCTCCCCCGACGCCCTGGGCCGGTTCAGCCGCCTGTACGACCGGTTCATCCGCACCGCGCTCCGGCGCCGGTGGACGGTGATCGGGGTCGCCGCGGTGCTCTTCGCGGCCTCGGTGGGCGCGCTCCGGCTGGTCGGGACCGAGCTCATCCCCTCCATCAACGAGGGGGAGTTCTACTTCGAGGTGAACATGCCGGAAGGGACCCCTCTGGCCGCCACCGACCGGGTCATGCAGGGGATGGAGAAGGCGGCGGCGGCCCAGCCCGGCATCGACCGCACCTACAGCTCGGTGGGGAGCCGGCTGGTGGCGGGGGGGATGTCGCTCAACACCGAGGCGGAGAACCTCGGGCAGATGAACGTGGTCATGAAGGACCGCGCCGACGAACGGGCGGAAGCCCGGGTGACCGAGACCCTGCGCAAGAGCTTCGAGGGGATCCCGGACCTGGTGGTGAAGGCCGGAAAGCCGACCTACTTCAGCCTCAAGACCCCGGTGGAGGTGAACCTCTTCGGGGAGAACCTGGACGATCTCCGGAACTACTCCCTGGAGGTCCAGCAGAAGATGGAGGAGGTCCCCGGGCTGGTGGACGTCCGCTCCTCCCTGGAAGCGGGAAGCCCCGAGCTTCAGGTCGTCTTCGACCGGGCCCGCCTGGCCTCCCTGGGTCTCGACATGCGCACGCTCTCCGAGACCCTGCGGAACCGGATCCAGGGCGCGGTGCCCACCCGGTTCAAGGAGGAGGATCGCCAGATCGACATCCGGATCCGCAACCGCCAACCCGATCGCGCTTCCGCCCGGGACGTCGAGAACCTGGTGATTCCCGGTCCGGACGGCCAGCCGATCCGGCTCCTGACCGTGGCCGACGTGCGGGTGGACCGGGGCCCGGCCGAGATCCACCGCCTCCAGCAGCAGCGGGCGGCCCTGGTCAGCGCGGACCTCCAGGGGCGGAGCCTCGGATCCGCGGTCAAGGACGTGCGGGCGGTGCTGGCCGCCACCCCGCCTCCGCCGGGCGTCACCGCCGAAATGGGCGGGCAGAACGAGGAGATGGAGACGTCGTTCCACAGCCTCCGCTTCGCCATGATGCTGGCCATCTTCCTGGTCTACCTGGTCATGGCCGCGACCTTCGAGTCCCTGATCCACCCCTTCATCGTGCTGTTCTCGATCCCCCTGGCCCTGGTGGGGGCGGTGTTCGGGCTCCTGGTGACCGGCACCGACCTGAGCGTGATCGTCCTCATCGGCGCGGTGATGCTGGTGGGGATCGTGGTCAACAACGCCATCGTGCTCATCGACAAGGTGAACCAGCTTCGCCGCGAAGGGCTGGACAAGGAGGAGGCGCTGATCCGCGCCGGGCACATCCGCCTCCGCCCGATCCTCATGACCACCCTGACCACGGTGCTCGGACTCCTCCCCATGGCGCTCTCGGTGGGGGAGGGAGCGGAACTCCGGGCGCCCCTGGCCATCACCGTCTCCTTCGGCCTCACCTTCAGCACCTTTCTCACCCTGGTGGTGATTCCCGCGGTCTACATGGTGGTGCCGTCCCGGGTGACCGCGGACGCGGAAGAGCGCGGCCGCCTGGGTCTCGGACGCGAGGAGACCGCTCCCGGAGGAGCCTCGTCATGAACCTCCCCGAGCTGGCCATCAAGCGCCCCATCACCGCCCTGATGGTCATCGTGAGCCTGGTGGTCCTGGGGCTCGTGGCCATGGTCCGGCTCCCCCTGGGGTTCCTCCCCGAGGTGAACCGTCCCTTCCTCTTCGTCCGGGTCCCCTATCCCAACGCCACCCCGGAGCAGGTGGAGCGGATGGTGGTCCAGCCCCTGGAGGACGCCCTGGGCTCGGTGAAGGGGCTCCAGAACATGTGGTCCTCCTGCGACCGCGACGACGGGGTGGTGCGCCTGGAGTTCAACTGGTCCCGGAACATGAGCCTGGCCCGGGTCGAGGTCCAGGAGAAGGTGGACCGGATCCGGGATCAGCTTCCGGACGACGTCGGAGACATCACCATCGGGTCGGACTGGGACTCGCGCGAGGCCGACGTGCCGGTTCTGGAGGGCCGGCTCTCCTCGAACCGCGATCTCTCCGAGAGCTACGACCTCCTGGACCGGAAGATCGTGAAGCCGTTGGAGCGGATCCCCGGGGTGGCCACGGTGCGGCTGGACGGGGTGAACCCCAAGGAAGTGCGGGTGAACCTCCGGGTGGCCGATCTCGAGGCCCACCACATGGACGTGCGCGAGGTCTCGAACCTGCTTCGCTCCGCGAACTTCGACCAGAGCCTGGGCAAGGTGACCGAGCCCCACGAGCAGTACGCGGTGCGCACCGTGGGCACCTTCACCTCCCTGGACCAGATCCGGAACCTGCCGCTCCGCGCCGACGGGTTGCGGCTCCAGGACGTGGCCGACGTGGTCTACCAGGAGCCGCCCCTGGAATACGGCCGCCACCTGGACGGCAAGTTCGCCATCGGCATCACGGTGAGCAAGGAGGCCAGCGCCAACGCGGTCACCATCTGCGACGAGGTGAAGGACAAGGTCGAGGCCATGGGGAAGGACCCGGAGCTGGACGGGGTGAACTTCCTCATCTGGTTCAACCAGGGGCAGGAGATCCGCAAGACCCTCCACGACCTCATGTTCACCGGCATCTTCGGGGCCATCCTGGCCGCCCTGGTGCTCTTCGCGTTCCTGCGACGCTTCTCCCTCACCGTCTTCTCCGCGCTCTGCATTCCGTTCTCCATCATCGTGGCCTGCGGGATCATCTGGGCCCAGGGGAAATCGCTGAACACCCTGACCCTGCTCGGCCTGATCGTGGGCATCGGGATGCTGGTGGACAACGCGGTGGTGGTGATGGAGAACATCTTCCGCTACGAGGAGGAGGGGGTGGACCGGAAGACCGCGGCCCGGGTCGGCTCCAGCGAGGTCTCGACCGCGGTGGTGGCCGCCACCCTGACCTCGGTGATCGTCTTCCTCCCCCTGATCTTCAACAAGCCCAGCGAGATGAACATCTACCTGAAGGAGCTGGGCATCACGGTATGCCTCACCCTTCTCGCCTCGCTCTTCATCAGCCAGACCCTGATCCCCCTGGCCACCTCCCGGTTCATCCACTCCGAGCCCCGGCCCAAGGGGCGCTGGATGGTGTGGCTCGAAGACAACTACGTGAGGCTTCTGGCCTTCAATCTCCGCCACCGCTGGCTCACCCCGATCATCGGCATCCTCATCACCGCCTCCGCCGCCTACCCGTTCATGAAGATCGACAAGAACTTCGACGCGAACCAGAGCGAGGCGTTCGTGGCGCTCCGCTACGAGTACAGCGAGCCCCTGAACCTCTCCCGCATGGAGCAGGTGGTGTCCCGGGTCGAGAAGGAGCTGAACCCCCATCGCGCGGAGCTGAACGTCAAGTCCATCTACTCCTTCTGGAGCGGCCAGTACAGCATGACCCGGCTCTACATGGAGGAGGGGCACTCCAACGAGAAGGACATCGCCAAGGCGCGGGCCCGGCTCCGGAAGCTGTTGCCCACCCTCCCCGGGGTGAAGCTCGAGGTGATGGACTCGGGGCCGATGTGGCGGATGGGGGCGGGGAAGCAGGTCGCCTTCCAGATCGTGGGAACGGACACCGAGGTCCTCACCCATCTGGGGGAAGAGGCCAAGCAGCGTCTGGAGGGGATCCCCGGCCTTCACGACGTGTTCGCCAGCAGCGAGTCCGGCGGCCAGGAACTCTACGTGAACCTCGATCGGGATCTCGCCGCCCGCTACGGAGTCCCCCTGATCCAGCCCGCCAACGTGGTGGGGCTCACCTATCGCGGCCAGCGGCTCCCCCGGTATCGCACCCCCGACGGCGAGCGGGAGATGCGCCTCACCCTGGACGAGAAGAAGACGGAGAGCCTCTCCCAGCTCCGGAACCTGCCGCTGTGGACCACCGACGGACAGAAGGTGCCCCTGGCCTCGGTGGCCGAGTTCAAGATGGTGCCGGGACCGGAGCGCATCCAGCGCGACAACCGGGTGACCAGCATCTGGGTGGGGGCCCGCTACGACGAGGGAACCCGGAACGAGTACATCCCCGCGGTGACCTCGGCCATGGAGGGGATGAACTTCCCCTACGGCTACTCCTGGACCTTCCGGAACGTGGACCAGCGCCGCCAGGAGCAGTCGAAGGAGTTCATGGTCAACCTGGTCCTGGCCCTGCTTCTGGTCTACGCGGTGATGGCCGGGCTGTTCGAGTCGGCCCGCCAGGCCCTGGGGCTCATGGTGGCCCTCCCCTTCGCCCTGGCCGGCGCGGCCTGGACCCTCTTCTTCACCCACACCGACTTCGACCAGCCCGCGGCCATCGGACTCCTGCTCCTGATCGGCGTGGTGGTGAACAACGGCATCGTCATGCTCGAGCACATCAACGGCTACCGGCGGAAGGGGATGCCCCGGGAGGAGGCGATGATCCGCGGGGGGAAGGAGCGCCTTCGCCCCATCCTCATGACCGCGATCACCACCCTGGTGGGCCTGGTCCCCATCGTGGTGCAGAAGCCGGCCCTGGCCGGGGTCTACTACTACTCCATGGCCCTGGTCATCATGGGGGGGCTGGTGCTCTCCACCTTCCTCACCTCGGTGCTCCTCCCCACCACCGCCGCGCTCTCCGAGGACATGTTCGCCGCGATGGGACGGGGAATCGGTTGGGCGTTCGGGAGGGTCGGCGGCCGGCTCGGGCGCCGCCGTCCCGCCGAATCGAGCTAGCGGCCGGGGCCGTTCCTTCGCGGGGCTGCCGGAGCCGGGCCAGCCGGTTACCGGTAGGGGTTCGACAGCGCCGGATTGTTGAGGAAGGTGGAATCGGTGAACGTGCCCAGGAAGGCCTTGAGCGCCTGTATCTGGTCCCCGGTCATCGAAGGCCGGCTGAGGCGGGTCCGGATCAGCGGATCCACCAGCGGGCTGTCATGGAACCCCAGGTTGTAGTGGTCCAGGACCTCGTCGATGGTGTTGAAGCGTCCGTCGTGCATGTAGGGCGCCGACGCCATGATGTTCCGCAGCGACGGGGTCTTGAACTTCCCCGCGTCAGCCGGGTCCCCGGTGATCGCCTCCAGCCCCTTGTCCACCGGGATCGAGTCCAGGCCGATGTTGTGGAAGTCCCCGTCGAAGCCGACCGCCTGCCCGTGGCAATGGACGCAGTCCCCGACCTCGGTGAAGAAGATCAGGCGCCCCTTCTCCTCGAGCGGCGATAGCTCCAGCTCTCCCCGGGTGAACTTGTCGTACTTCGAGTTCGCCGAGACGAAGGTGCGCTCGAACTGGCCGATGGCCATCACCACCCGGTCCTTGGTGATCGTGCTGCTCCCGAACACGTTGCAGAACAGGTCGGGGTACTCGGGGTGGCGCTGGATCCGGCGCACCGCCTCGTCCCAGTCGAGGTGCATCTCGTCGGGGTTGGGGACGGGTTGGGACGCCTGATCCTCCAGGCTCGCCGCCCGACCGTCCCAGAACGCGCTCGGGAGCCAGGCCGCGTTGATGATGGTGGGAGCCTGGCGGGTCCCCTGGACCCCGTCGATGCCGCTGGCGAACCGGGTCGGACCCCCGAAGGCGTGATCCTGGTGATGGCAGGACGCGCAGGCCTGGGTGCTGTCGCCGGAGAGGATGGGGTCGTAGAAGAGCCGCCGGCCCAGGACCACCCCCTCGACGGTGGTGGGGTTGTCCGCCGGGATCGTCGGATTCGGGAAGCCCGGCGGGACCTCGATCGCCAGCGGGGTCGCGGGGGGGCACTCGGGACCCGGCCGGGTGGTGCTGCTTCCGCAGCCGACCGCCGCCGCCGCTACGACGACCGCGGTTCCGACTGCAAGGCCGCGCCAACTCATTCGATCAAGGAGAGACGGTGACGGTGAAGCAGGCGGGGCCGTTGGCCTTGAGCTTCTCCTGGGCGGTGTTGTTGGCCATGATCATCTGGGACGACAGATCACGGAAGTCGTACGAGCTGTCGAAGGCGTCGTCCGGCGTGGGGTCCTGGTACCACCCGTTGACGTTCATGGTGACCACGAGGTTGACGTCGTTCCCGTTC